>NZ_JBHSFY010000017.1:0-145008 GCF_042654045.1 Flavobacterium chungangensis | reverse complement strand
AAGCAATTTTTCTATTATTTTAGAGAAAGAAAATAAAAGCAAAAATGACTCAAAGCCACCGTATTTATTAGTGTAAATGAAAAAATGGCGCCAATTGTCTTCAATTGGCGCCATCTGGCTGAGTGACCTCGATGGGACAAATTACAACATCATTTTTAGATGATTTGAAGAAATTGGCTTACTACATGTAATGTTTGTCTTTCATTGGCTTTATAGTTTTGGTTTAGATGTCCTGTTGGGGATTGAAGCAAAAATATATTTAGTTTTATGTATTATTTTACCAAAAATAAAAAGAGACAGCCTTAATCTTTTGTAAAAAAAAGATATCAATTCCTTATATTTAAAGTTTTGAGCTGGCAATAAAATGGTAATCAAAATCTCTAATACAATTGACTATTACTATTTTGTCGCATAGTAATTATATAAAAAGCCCTGAAATTTCAGGGCTTAATTGTAATTTATTCTCAGCAAACTACATTTTTGGAAGCAGTACTGCGTCCACTACATGTATGACACCATTAGATTGATTTACATCTGAAATTGTAACTTTAGCTTTATTGCCACTTTCGTCACTAATGTACAAATCTTTTCCATCCATCCAGGTAGTTAGAGTTCCGCCGCTAACTGTTTTTAAAGAAGCTTTTCCTTTACCAGCTTTTATTGCTTTTGCAATATCAGAACTATTCATTCTACCAGCCACTACATGATATGTCAATATAGTTTGTAATGATTTAATATTCTCAGGTTTCAATAATGTTTCAACAGTTCCAGCGGGCAATTTACTAAATGCTTCATTTGTTGGTGCAAAAACAGTAAATGGCCCTTTACCTTGTAAAGTTTCAACTAATCCTGCTGCTTTTACTGCTGCTACCAAGGTGGTATGATCCTTTGAGTTTACCGCATTTTCTATAATATTTTTATTAGGATACATAGCTGCTCCACCAACCATTACTGTTTTTTGTGCAAATGATGTCAATCCAAATCCTAATGCCAGGATTGCTGCTGCTAAAAATTTTCTAGTTTTCATAATTACTTTTTTTAAGTTATAAAGTCATTTACGCTTTAATATTCTTTTTGGTTTTAAAAGAGGTAAAAAAATAAATTAAAATGAATACAAGAGGCGAATTGATATATTAATAATGAAAGCTCCAATATTCCCTATTGTTATTTTAGCATTATTCAGCCCACTCATTAATCCAGTTGCTAACAGTCTGGCACCACTTCTGGTCGTCATTCAAACAGGGAATAGCCAGGAAATTTTCCCCTCCATTTTTCTCAAAATCTTCTTTGGCGCGCATGGCGATTTCTTCGAGCGTTTCTAAACAATCCGAAACGAAAGCAGGTGTTACAACAGCCAGATTTTTAATTCCTTTTGCCGGCATTTTGTCAATTTCAATATCAGTATAAGGCTCTAACCATTTATCTCCCGCCAAACGCGATTGAAATGTCAGACTGTATTTATCTTCGGGAAGCCCTAATAATTTTACAACTTGCCTTGTTGTTTCGTAACATTGGTGACGATAACAGAAATCGTGTGCCGGAGATGGCGCACTGCAACAAGAACCGTCAATTTTACAATGTGATTTTGTAACGTCGGTTTTGCGAATGTGACGCTCTGGAATTCCGTGATAAGAAAACAACAAATGATCATATTCAAAACCAACTAAATGTTTTTGAATTGAATCTGCCAAATTCTTGATGTAATCCGGTTTGTTATAAAATGCCGGAACATCAGTAAATGTAATGTGCGGGAATTTCTTCTTGCGGATTTCTTCGGCCTTTACCAAAATAGTCAAAGTCGAAGCCATTGCATATTGCGGATACAGCGGAAAAAGCAGTACTTCAGTAACGCCTTTATCATGCAATTGCTGGAGTCCTTTCTCGATTGTCATGCTTCCGTAACGCATTGCAAGTTCAACCGGTACATTTACTAAAGTCTGTACTTTTTTCTGCATTCTTTCTGAAAGAACAACTAATGGAGAACCTTCTTCCCACCAGATTTTCGCATAAGCGTGCGCAGATTCTTCTGGCCTTTTTCTTAAAATAATGCCGCGAACCAATAAAACTCTCAATAAATACGGAACATCGATCACGTATTTATCCATTAAAAATTCATCTAAATACGGTTTAACATCTTTTGGTGCCGGACTTTCGGGAGATCCCAAATTTACTAATAATACGCCTTTCATTATCGTTTTTGTTTTAATTTTCCTCAAACTCATTACTTGTTGCTTCTTAAAATTAATCAAATATATTTTTATTTATGCCTTAATCTATAAAAGCGAAACTGTTTTTATGATTGGTATTAATGGACATTATATATCTTTTTGGGGTTGTGGAAAATTTTTTCTTGAATCCCGCAATAAAGTGGCTTCCGGTGCTGTATCCTATTTTCAGCCCGACTTCATTTACATTGTAAGAACCGCTGTCCAATAGTTTTAAGGCGAAATCCATTTTGTAGTCAAACAGAAAACCGTATACCGTATCACCATAAATTTGTTTGAAGCCTGTTTTTAATTTTTTCATATTCAGCCCAATTTCATCTGCCAGCTGCTGCAGTCCTGGCGGTTCGGCCATATTGGCGATAAGTATTTCTCTGGCTTTTTTGATTTTCAGCACGTTATCTTCATCAGTCAAAAATGGACATTGCACTGCGTTTGGATCTTCCATTTTATTGAAATACAGACTCAATAATTCATATGCTTTTCCTTTATAATAAAGGTTCTTTAGGGAAGGATGAAGGCTGTAATGAAACAGCTGGCTCAAAACAACAGCCATAGCAGGACTGATGTACGCTTCGGCATAATACTTTTTTTTCTTCTTATCGGGGCTTAAAATAGAAATATAATCTGCTTGAACGGAAAATAACGAGTGAAATTTATTAATCGAAACAATAACAGAAATCATCCATGAATTTGGAGAAAGTTCTAACTTAAGCAATGACTGATGTTGCAGATTGCACAAAATCAGTGATTTTTCCTCTTTCAATTCTAATGTGCAATGATCCTGACTGGACAAAAAAAATGCATTACCTTTTAGTGCGAAATGAAACTGTATCAGGCCGGCACCTATTTCGTGCTGTGCAGAAAAAGATTCTGAGCTGTCGTTCTGGAAACGGATAAGGGTAAGGCCGTCCTCAATTTGTATTTCTTCCTCCATTTTTTTGATATAAAAAATTATTGACTTTTCGAGATAGTTTCCAGCTGGTTATTGTCTATTGGCTTCTAAAACTGCGGCAAACTGGATATTTATTTTATTGGAAAGCTTGCTTTTAACCAAATTTGGGATTTCAATATTAAAATCACTGGCATTTACGCTGAAATTACATGAAATGCTGACCCCTGATGGTGATCTGCTTATCTTTGCAGCAGTATTTATATCCCTGGATTTACCGTGGAGTTGTAATTTGCCTTTAATGATAAAATCCTTAGCATCTGCGCTTAGGCTTTGAAGATCAAATCCTTCTATCTTTCCTTTAAATACGGCTTTTGGATATTGGTCACTTTCAATATAATTTTCATTGAAGTGTTCTTCCATTAAGGCAGCCTTAAACTGGAAACCTTTCATCAGGGCTAAACTTGCAATCTCTCCTGTTGCTGGATTCAAAACAAAAGTAACATTCCGATTTACTGCCTTAACTTCTTCAAAAGAAGGAACGGAAGCTTCAAAAATGACTTTTGCCGATTTACTGACCATTTTTTCTTGTGATACGCCAATAGCGTAAACACTCAGCATTGCAATAAGTATTGTTTTTTTCATTTATTTCGCCTTTATTTTTTTTAGATCATTATCTATTTTGTGCAGCTCTTATTTTAAAACTGCAATAATTTGAATTTTGACTTTATTATCCAGTTTATATTTAATAAGCGCTGGAATCGGAATGTTAAAATCACTTGCATTTACTTCAAAATCAGATATAAAGGTGACTCTGGAACCCGATCTTGTAATTTTTGCATCGGCACTTATATCCTTGGATTTTCCATGCATTTCTAATTTTCCTTTTATCGTGTAATCTTTATAATCTTCAGTTAGATTTTTAATGTCGAATCCTTCTATTTGCCCTCTAAAAATAGCTTTTGGATATTTATCGGTTTCCATGTAATTTTCATTAAAATGTTCTTCCATTAATGCCATTTCAAACTGGAATCCTTTCATTAAAGCCAGACTTGCCACTTCTCCAGTTGCGGGATTCAAAACAAAAGTTACATTGCTGTTAGTTCCTGCAACCGGCTGAAAAGAAGGTACTGAAGCTTCCAGAGTTATTGTTGCAGATTTAGTTACTATTTTTTCCTGTGAAAAAACAATAAAAGAAGCCAATAGCATTGGCATTATTATGATTTTCTTCATGTTGCTGTTATAGATTATTTTTCTAATAATCCATCCTGATTCCATTTTTTTATAATGTCGATAGTAGCTTGAGGCAATCTTGGTCCACCTTGCGGCATTAAGGAACTATCTCCATTTTCTAAAGAAATTCGTGTAAGGAGTCCTCGGTTTAAAACTGCATTTTTCACCTGTTCATAAGTAACTAAAGACATTGGCGCGCCATTTTTAGGAACTGCTGCATGGCATACAACACAGTTATTATCAATAATAGATTTTACATTTTGGTTGTATGTTGCCAAACCATTAATTGGTGCAGTGTCGCTTAGGGTGCTTGGGTCGTCATTGGCACAGCTTACAAAAATTGAAGCTAATGATGAGATGGCCAGAAGGGTTTTTAGATTCATAAGATTGGTTTTTAGTTATAAATAAATGCATGACTTTAAGAATTACCAGGCATTTCAAAATCATATACGATGAAATGAATAATCCAGATTTCGAAGGAGGCATATTTAATGATTTAAATCCAATAGGTATTTTTTAACGTAGATAATTTGAAATACTAAAAACCAGTTATGAGAAAAAAAATACTAATTACAATTTTCCTTTTTATAATAATCGGAATTTCAGCGTACCTCTACATCTACAAAGGGCATAGAAATATAGAATCAGAAACTGCCGATTATGTTGTAACCGTTAACGAACTAGAAAGAGAGTTTACTTCAAACGACAGTCTGGCTTACATCAAATATCAGGACAAAACAATTGAACTATCTGCACGGGTAACAAGTATTGATAAAGCCGGCAATGGAATTGTTATGAGCGAAAAAGTATTTGTGACATTCAAAAACCGTTTGCCGCAAAATATTATATCCGGGAAAACCCTAAAAATTAAAGGGCGTTTTTTAGGATATGACGAACTGCTCCAGGAATTTAAAATAGACCAATCTTCAGTTGTACACTAATACAAATAACAATTTAAAACTAACCTCATGAAAAACTTTATCCTATTATTTTTTTTATTTCCGCTGTTAACCTTCTCCCAAACCGATTTATTGTCCGGGGTAGAAACGCCTTCTGCAAAAGAAAAAGTGACATCTGCATTCAAAGCCTTAAAAATCGTTAATCTCGAATCTACAAAATTGGCAGCAAAAGGCGATTTGTATTTTGTTGTTGCACACCGATTCGGCTCTATTAAAGATGGCTTTGAAGGTTTCTATGGACTGGATAATGCCAATACGCAGATTAAATTTATTTACGGTCTAACAAATGGACTCAACGTAAGTGCCGCCAGAAGTGAATTTGCTTATGACTTTGCAACAAAATATATGCTGTTTCCTCAAATAAAAGACGGCTTTCCTGTTACTATTGCTGGTTTTAATAGTTTATCTATTAATAACACATTAAAAGAAAGTCTGTATCCGAAACTTCAATTTAAAGACAGGCTGACTTATGTTGCGCAGCTGCTGATTTCCAGAAAATTTTCTGAAAAGCTGTCTTTAGAAATTGTGCCGTCATTCTTTCATCAAAACTTTGTTGATGATGTAGACCAAAGCAATTCCCAATATGCCATAGGATTTGGAGGAAGATATAAATTCGCTAAGCGCTGGTCCTTAAATATGGATTATGCGGCGCATTTAAACAGAGCGCCAAATTCACTTTATAAAAATCCGCTGTCTATTGGTTTTGATCTGGAAACCGGCGGACATGTTTTCCAGATGCATTTTACCAGTTCACAGGCAATTGATGAGGCTGGATATCTAGGAAGAACCACTGGCGACTGGACAAAAGGAGATATATTTTTTGGATTTAATCTTGCCAGGGTTTTTTAGTATCTACTTTATAATTAAATTATTAGGTAATTTCTGTATTTAAAATGATTCTAAATTAATCGATTTTCTATTATTTCTAAAACCGCAGCTCTAAAGTACACGTAGATAATTTTAAAACCATAAAAAAATTATGAAGACTAATAAAATAATTAAAAAAGGACTTTTAATTCTGAGCGGCATATTTGTACTGTTTGCCGCGATTTTGCTTTTTCACATTATAACGGCCAAACCGCCCGTTTATGACACCCCAAATCTCCAAGTAAGCAGAATCGATTTTAAATCAGATATTGATTCTCTGCAGGCCAGAAAAATTTGTGCCGACCTTAGAAGCATAAAAGGCCTGACATCAGACTCTATCATCGTTAAAAGAAATGTTGTGGTGTATTTCCACAATAATAAAATTACAAACTCGGAGAAAGTTTTCAACGAGTTGATGGCTAAAGGACGTTACGATGCGCAGCGCTATATTTTACCGGCAAATTTAGCAGACAAAGAAGTCTGCCCAATGAATCAAAATAGTTTGAGCTATAAACTGTCTCAAAAGATAAATCGTTTTTTTAATTAACCCTTTAATACTTTAAATTTATGAAAGTTTATTCAAAACTTACACTTAGTGTACTAATTGCTGCATCGGCAGCTATGATTTCCTGCAGCAGTAATGACGACGAAACCCCAGCACCGGTTAAGGCTTCTATCTACGAACGATTAGGCGGAACTAAAATGGTTTCCGATCCGGATAATTCAGGGCAGATGATTGAACAGGGTCGTTTGAGTTTCCGTAAAGTCGTAAATTCAACTATTGGATTAATTGTTGCTGATATTCAATCCAATGCGGCAGGTAATTTGCAGGCACATTTTGCACCTTTATTGGCAGAAACCGGAACTACCCAGTCTACTAATATTGCTAAATTATCAGATAATCTGACTGATTTCTTTTCATTTAATACCGGAGGTACCAATGCTGTAAATACATATTCTGGTTTGAATATGGTTGCAGCGCATGATCCTGCGAAAAATCCTCGTATGGGAACAAAATCAAGCAGTGCAGATTATACAAAATTCGAAGGTTATGTAGGGGCAGCCGCTAATGCAAATGGAGTTGCTTCAAATACAGAGCTTTATACGGATATTGTTGCTGTTTTGGAATCATTGAGAACTCCTATAGTTCAAAAATAATTTTCTTCTCAAAACGCTGCCTGAAAAAGGCAGCGTTTTATATTTCAATACTATTTGAAGTGCTGGACTCTTAGCAATATTTTAGAATCAGTATATAAATATTTTGAAAGTCTAATATCATGTATAATGGCAGGAAATTATATAAAATCGCCAATTTGAATCGATGTATTGTAAAGCGATATAGTAAGTTCTTATAGCCTTGTTATATAAATTACTTAGTAATAATTTTTTGAACTTTTTAAGGAAAGCATAAATATGGAAAATTTTAATATGTCCAGATCTACCACTTTTTACGCATTAGGGTTAAGCTATAAGAAAGCAGATGCAGTTATAAGAGGAAAATTTAGTTTAGATACTAAAGCACAATCTGATTTATTGATGCAGGCCAAAGCAGAAGGTATAGAATCATTGATTGTTACTTCTACTTGTAACAGAACTGAAATTTATGGATTTGCCCATCATCCTTATCAACTCATCAAACTGCTTTGCGAGAACAGCAATGGCTCTGTAGAAGAATTTCGGCAGGCTGCTTATATATATAAGAATGAAGAAGCTGTCAGCCATATGTTCCGGGTAGGAACAGGTTTAGACAGTCAGATTCTGGGTGATTTTGAAATCATCAGCCAGATTAAAACCGCCTTTAACAATAGTAAACGGGAAGGTTTGGTCAATACATTTCTGGACCGGCTGGTAAATACAGTTATTCAGGCGAGCAAAAAAGTTAAAACGGAGACGAAAATTTCTTCTGGTGCAACATCGGTTTCTTTTGCATCAGTGCAGTATATTATCCGAAATGTGGCGGATATTGGAAACAAAAATATTTTGCTGTTCGGAACGGGGAAAATAGGAAGAAATACGTGCGAAAACTTAGTAAAACATACTAAAAACAGCCATATTGCCCTTATAAACAGAACAAAAAACAAAGCCGAATTACTGGCTGGCAAGCTGAATGTTATTGTAAAAGATTATGCTGATTTAAAACAGGAACTGCAGCAGGCCGATGTGCTGGTTGTAGCTACAGGAGCACAAAATCCCACTATTGACAAAACATCGCTTGCTTTACAGAAACCCTTATTGATTCTGGATTTATCCATCCCGCGCAATGTAGATGCCAATGTAGAAGAAATCCCCGGTGTAACTTTAATACATCTGGATGATCTGTCTCAAATTACGGATGACACGCTGGAAAAGAGAAAACAGCATATTCCTGCTGCAGAAGCCATTATTGATGATCTGAAATTAGAACTGAATACCTGGGTGAACGGCCGAAAATGTGCTCCGACTATTCATGCCTTAAAATCCAAGCTAAATGATATTGTATCAGCAGAATTTGCTTTTCAAAAAAAGAAAACAACCCATTTTGATGATGCACAGATGGATTTAATCAGTTCAAGAATTATTCAAAAATTAACAAACCATTTTGCCAGCCATTTAAAAAATGAAAACACTTCAGTGGATCAAAGCATTGAATTTATTGAAAAAGTATTCCAGATAGGACAGCTTGCACCGAATAAGGCTTCTTCGCCAATAGAAGAAAAATACAAAATCAATCTGTCATAAATGCTTAATCAGCTTCAGTTTCAAACTTACAGCAAAGTTCTGAAGCAAGTGATACAAAAATAGAACCCGTCAGCTGCGGTGCACGCTGCGACGGGCTTGTCCATAAACATAATCTTCCAAAAAATGTTTACTTAATTCTGCATGGGAGTAATCAATTCCTCATTTTGTAAAGTTAGACTAATTGATTTGGTGATAATTACATAATTATTAATTAATTTTATAATTAGCTTTTCTACTATAAATTACTTCACATCATTGATTCATGTTATAAAAGAGGCGGGCCGTCGCACCAAACGCTTCAGGAGAAAACTAATTTTTTGTCTCAGCTGAGCAATAATTGATAATCGGAGAGTGAGAGCGGAAAATTCAATAAATTATAAATAGTTAACCATTTATAATGGATTTTCATTATTTCAATTAAATAGAAATCTAAATAAAAGGAGTATGGGGCTATTCCATTTTTGGTGTTCGAATCCTGTTGGCTTTTAACTTAGCCTGCGCTTCAGTTTATCTTATTTTTAAAGTGAATTTGGAAGATGATTTTAGCTTTTTTACTATGGCTAAGGGGGTTGTGTAAAGTTCCGCCAGAGTGCAGTATTGAATCCCAAAAAGCGCATATTGAACAGGATCAATATGCGCTTTTTATTTAGGTCTTTTTATGGAATTAGACTTTTCCTAAAGTATAAAGCTGTTCCATTGTAGGTGTGAGGCTTCCCCCTGCAGGTTCCAGCGTGATGCCAAAAGCTTCAGCTGAATCGGTTTGGCTTACAGCGAAGATTTTTTGAGAGTTTTCTTCAAAATTATCCAGCAGACCAATACTTGTCGGGGTAAGCACCGGACTTAGTTTTAAAGACCAAACCTGGTAAACCATTCCTTTTGGAGGGTTTGGCAGACCTGCCGCGTCGATATAAGTCGTTTTTGTTTCTCTGTTCCAATACACTTTTGCAAATGATGCCGGAGATACTGATTGTCCGCCCAGAGTAACGCTTGTATTTTTAATGTCTCTCACAATGCTCAGATTTTTCTCAGTCTGTTTATTCTGCTGGTCTAAAATAGCATATTCTCTTTCAATTTTATTTTTTTTGCCTCCAGCCTCAGAGACTGCCTGTTTGGATTTTGCCAGTTCTAAAGTCTGATATCCAAAACCTAGCAATAATAATACTGCAGCCGCCCAGCCGAAGTATTGCGGCAGGTTTGATGCTGGTTTTATATCGACAACTTTAGTATGTTTAAGCTCTAAACGCGCTTTTATTTTCTCGAAATTGGCAGCCGAATGGAAAGGTGAGAAGCTTGATGATAAGGCTGAAACAGCTTTTTCTATAGAAATGATTTCACTTTCAATCTCAGGGTTTTTTCTGGCCAGTTCGGCAATTTCCAGGTTCTCTTTTTCTGTCAGCAGGCCGTAAACGTAAAGTTCTAAAATGCCTGATTCAATATATTGCTTATCTTCCATTATATCTTTAAATAATTTCTTAAATCGTTGATACAGTTTCTGTTTTGTGTCTTTACAGTTCCCAAAGGTATAGCTAATTCTTCTGAAGCTTCCTGCTGGGTATATCCCTTAAAGAATAGCAGATCAATAATCTCGATACATTTTGGTTTCAGTTTTTTGACAAATTCCTGAATTCCGATTGCATCTAGTTTATTAGCTAATTTATTACTGTCATCTAACAGATTTACGAAATTATCCGAGGAAAGGTTTTTTTGGGTGTTATTAAAATTTTTCGAGCGAAGCTTATCAATCGAAGTATTTCGAGCAATATTAAGGATCCAGGTATAAAATCGGCCCTTACTTTCGTTATAAGAATCGATGTTTTTCCAGATTTTTACAAAGACTTCCTGCAGGACATCTTCGGCTTCTTCGCGGTTTTTTACCAGAACATTTATGACCGAAAACAAGCTTTTTGAATACATATCATAGAGATGGGTGAAAGCCCTTTCATCTTTTTTGCGGATTAATACCAATAATTCTTCTTGGCTCATAGGATTGGATTTAAAGCTTAAATAAATTTTGATTTCTTAGAAAGTGGTAATGCCGGATAAAGGTAATTTATTTTTTACGTAACTGGCCCAAAAGCAGAAATAAAGGATATCACTTTCAAAATGCCAATTTTCGTGGGGTTATACTGAAGAATTTTTAGGAGCTCTTCCCGCTATACGTTCCAATCTTTTGCGCCGAACCCCGCCGAAAAAGGATTTCCACTGCTATCGGGGCTAAAAAGTTAAAAAGACAATTCGGAAACAAACCAATTTTTTGCTTTAGTGAAGCAACAGTTATATTTGAAAAAACGAGAGCGGGAAATTCAGTGGCTTTACAAATTTGGTTTAGTTATCCTGTTAAGGATTGATGTAAAATGAAAAAAACAACCTATTTATTGGGTAAGATTGTCGTGACATTGCCACGACAATTGATCTTCAATTATGTCTTGACGGTCGCATTATTATGGTTATGCAATTGTTCTTTATTAGATTAACTTTTTAATGTTAACACCTTGAATTATGTTAAAAAAAACAGGTATGAGAGAACCGTTTTAATCCCAAGTATTATAAATAGACAAAGTGGTGTTTTTTGGTAAAGAAAACAAGAACTTTATTTAAGATAAAAACAAAAAAGAGTACTTTTGCGCTCCATAAACAAAACAATAACTTTGAAAAAGTATCTAATCGTATTGCTTGGCTGCATTATTTTAGTGCCATCATTTGGCAGTGTTTTTGTTTATGTATCTTTTAAACTAGAGCAGCAAGAAATTGTAAAAACAATCTGCGTACAGCGAAAAATGGTTTTTAATACCTGTAACGGACGCTGTGAACTTCAAAAAAGTCTAAAGAAATACGACGACAACGAAAAGAAAATGCAGAACAACCTTAAAGAAAAAACAGAGTTGGTTTACATTTTAAACACTTCAAATAAGACTTTCAAATTATTAGAACCTATTGAAATCAAAGCTGGCTTTTCGGCTAGATTCGACAATAAGCCTGTTTCTGTTTTAACAGAGACTTTCCGTCCCCCTTCTCTTTTTATATAAATTATAATTTCCATTGCAATTCCTACTGGAATAATTTTTCATTGTTGTATAACAATGAAAGATTGCTTGCACTTTAATAAAATTACAATTATATAAAAATTACAAAATGAAAAAAGTACTATTTTTTGCGGCAGCTTTGACGGCTTCACTACAAATCTATGCGCAAAAAAAAGACAGCATATCGGGCAAATATACCTTAATGGACGAGGTGATTATTGAAGGAGTCAGAAAGTTCAAAGATGTTTCCAGTGAACTGGCTTCTAAATTGCCACTCAAGAACCTGGAAAATCCTCAGGTGACCGCTTCGGTCTCACCGCAGCTTATTAAAAACAGAAATTTTTTCACTCAAGGCGAAATGCTCAAAAATGCCACAGGTGTTGCGCCCAGCTGGGCAGGAATTTCACCTTATTATTCCATCCGGGGATTTCGTACCCGATCGAGCTTCAGAAATGGCGTAAACGGTTATGTGGCCTCTGATATGGATCCGGCAAACATCGCCCAGTTAGAAGTAATCAAAGGACCAAGCGCTGTAATTTTTGGCGGAGGCGGCGCAACTATGATTACTTTTGGAGGACTAATTAATCGGGTTACCCTAAAACCACAACAGACCACTTTTGCTGACATTACTGTAATGGGCGGATCTTACAATCTGCAACGTGCAACTCTTGATATCAATACACCTCTTGACAAAGATGGAAAGGTTCTTGCCCGTTTAACCGGCGCTTATAACTACAATGATACTTTTCGGGACCAGGGTTTTTCAAAAACATTTTTTTTAGCTCCAAGTATTTCTTATAAAATCAGCGATGATTTAAATATTCAGCTTGATGCCGAAATTTTAAACAAAACCGCTACCAACAATCCGCTTTACCAGGTGGCTTTGGGGACTGCTAAATCAGCAGATGAACTCCATTTGGATTATTACCGTTCTTTCAATGACAACTCACTTACACTCAATAATAAGGCAGTAAATATTTACGGAAAAGTCATTTACAGGCTTTCAGAGAATTGGAAATCGGAAACCAATTTAATTTCAGTCAATAATAAAACTCCGGGCGATTACATCCGATTAAGATTAGATGATAACAGCCAGAATGTGACCCGAAGAGTGTACAGAATGTATCCGGAAAACATTACCAGCCAGCAGATCCAGCAGGATTTTGTGGGGAATTTCAAAATTGGCAGTGTGAAAAACCGGCTGATTGCGGGGGTTGAATACTATCATTATCTCTATGGGATTGCCAGTAAATCTATGAATTTTACTAAAGTTTCAGCTGCTGGGACAGATCCTGAGAATGCTAATTTTAATAATGAATACATTTCCGGTCAATTGGCCTTAAAACCCTATGGAGAGAATTATAAGGCAATTCAGGATCATTATTCCCTATATATTTCAGCCGTTATCAACCCTTTGGAGAATTTAAGTGTAATGCTTAGTGCCCGAATCAATTACATCAATAACAAAGGGACTGAGGATTTATTAACAGCGACAACTACCGGGGATTACACACAAACGGCTGTTTCTCCGAAATTGGGAATCAATTACCAGATTATCCCTGAAAGAATAGCATTATTTGCTAATTATATGAATGGTTTTCAGCCGCAGGCACCGCAGTCGGTAAACGGGCAGATGACCAATTTCCAGCCCGTTTATGGAAACCAGTGGGAATCGGGAGTTAAAGTTTTCCTGAAAAAGAACCTGTTGGATGCCGTTTTGAGCTATTATAATATTGATCTAACCAATGCGGTAAGACAAAATCCAAATGATACGGCTTCCTATCTGCAGGATGGCGAGCAGCGCAGTAAAGGTTTTGAAGCAGATTTAGAATCAAATCCGATGAAAGGACTGTTTTTGCATGCTGGTTTTGCTTATAATGACAGTAAACTTATTGTTTCCGATGCACTTACTCAAGGGCTAAGGCCTGTAGATGCCGGTCCCAAACTTTCCGGAACCTGGTACGTGAATTACGCTCCGCAGTCAAAAGCTTTAAATGGCTTTTCATTAGGTATAGGCGGCAGTCATTATGGTAAAGATCTGATGATCAATAATATCAATGGCTCTTTTTATACGAATCCTTATACGGTAATCAACTCGGTGCTGAGTTTTGAGAAAACCCGTTATGTATTTTCACTTTCTGCCAATAACCTGCTCAACGAACATTATTGGTATGGCGGCCGTGGTATGGTTACTCCGGGAACCCTTCGCCAGGTGATTTTATCTTTGAAATTAAAATTGTAATGCTGTAATTCAGAACTTCCATTGAAAAAAATTACAAAGACCTCATTTAAACTGCACAGCTGCCTCGGATTGTTTTTCGGGGTACTGTATCTGTTTTTTGGAATTTCGGGCGCTTTATTGGTTTTTAAAAAAGAGATTGAGTATTTCAATAATCCGCCAATGCATTGCTGTGTAAAGGGCAGTAAAACCATTTCATTAAACCAGATGTATCATAAAGTCTCTGAGAGGTATCCCCAGGCGCGGCAGATCATGCTGCAGACTTTTCCCAGAAATAGCTGCGACACCTATGAATTTATGATTTTTAATTATCAGGATAATGTCAGCGATAATTATCTCTATTGCTGTATGGTAGACCCTTATTCTGGAAAAATTGTAGCAGAAGGCAGTTTTAGCTCTTTACAATCGCCTTTTTTCCGCTGGCTGTATGCTGCGCATTATTCCCTTTTAATTGATAAACCAGGCAGGCTTATAACGGCCATTGCGGCCATTGCATTAATTTTAAACTTAATTACAGGTGTGATCATTTATCGCAAAAAGATATTTGCTGTACTTGTTTTTAAAGAGAAGTTAAATCGTAAATCTTCCAGAACCCTTTATTCTTCGCTGCACAGGATTATTGGTGTCTGGACCCTGTTGCTTAATTTTATTCTTTTTTTTACAGGTTTCTGGATGAATAAAAGTCTTTTTTTACCTTCTGAATGGGAATTAATTTCTAAGAAAGAACAGAATTATCGGACAAGGGCAAATATTGACCAGGTGATAAAACATGCCTGGGAAATTCCAAATTTCAATCCAATTGCCGTAAAAATAGCTGCTGATAAAAAAACGGATATTATAGTAAGCGGTGAGTTTTCTGATACCCAAAACCCGCTGTATTTTGGTAAAGGCAGCGACGTTTATTATGACAGTGATAACGGAACTTGGATCAAAACCATACGCATTGAAGAAAAATCATTTTCCGACCGGTTTTATTGGATCATGAAACAGCTTCACAGGGGGGATTATGACAGTTTTTGGATAAAAATTTTGTATGTAATTGCCGGATTCAGTCCTGCAATACTTTCTATTACGGGATTTATTCTTTGGAAAAGAAAAGGCAGAAAAGAAATATCTAAAAAACACAAATAATAAAATGCCTGTTTTGTGATTTTAAAACTCGTTTAAATGGGGCTCCTGCTATGAGTTTAAAAATGTTTTTAATGCTCTTACATGCACTAATACGATAATTGAACAAATAGCGTGCAATGCCATTTTCCTTATTATCTAATAGATTTCTAAGGCTAAAATTAAATATAAATTTAAAATTTTTGTTTAATTACTGGGATATAAATGTTGAATAAAACGCCCTTGTTTAAATTACCATCAGCGGTTATAATTCCATTATGATTTTCTACAATTTTCTTTACAATAGCCAGACCAATTCCCGTTCCGGGATATTCCTCAATGTGATGGAGTCTTTGAAATATGATAAAGACAGTCTCGTTGTATTGAGCTTCAAAGCCAATTCCATTATCTTTAAAAGTAAGATTCCAATAGTCACAAACCTGCGTACTACCTGGCAGATTAAGCAGCTTGAATTCACTGTACTTAAGTATAGTAGATTGTATGGTAATATGAAGTTCAATATCAGGTATAGAGAACTTTAAGGAGTTTGATATCAGGTTATAGATAAGCTGGCGAAATTGGAATGGCCTTATATAGGCAGGCACTAATCCGTTTATTTTAAAAACAGCTTTTTTTTGATCAATTGCATCTGAAAATTCTGATTTAATATCTTCGATTACAGCACTCAAATCACTCACTTCATAGGGATGTTCCAGTACACTCACTTTTGAAAATTCCAGTAAATCTTCAATAAGCTGTCTCATTCTTGTTGCCGAGACATGTATGCGTTTCAAATTGTTTTTTCCCGCCTCAGTCATCGTGTTGATCTCTTTTTCCATTATAATGGAAATGAAAGTCTGAATTTTTCGCAGCGGTTCCTGCAGGTCATGGCTTGAGATAAAATTAAAAGCAAGCAGTTCTTTATTTGCATTCAATAGCTCAATTGCTCTTTTTTCCTTCTCCGCATTTTGGAGTTCGAGTTCCTGATTTGCCTTAAGCAGTGCTGCAGTCTGTATTTTTAGTTTTTCAATAAGCTCTTCTTTCTGAACTAATTCTTCTGCTTCTTTCAGGGCACGATTTATTTTTTGGATCAGGGATGAGAAATTATTTTTGGAAACATAATCCGTAACACCTTCTTTTATAAGCATGACAGCATTTTCTTCCCCAATAGTACCTGAAATTATGACAAAGGGTATATTAAGGCTCCTGTCTTTTACTATTTTAAACGCAGAAACAGCATCAAATGAAGGCAGCGTATAATCTGATAGGATAATATCGGGCAAAAATGTATCAAGAGATTCTTCAAAAACATTTCTTGAATCGACTATTTTTGTTACAAACGACACCCCTGATTTTCTCAGGTGGCGGATTAATAAATCTGCATCAGAAGTATTGTCTTCTAATATCAATGCTCTAATATCTTTTTTCATTTACTATAGAATCATAGTTTTAGGAATATAAGTTAAATCCTTAATTAGCAGGCTGGCTCAGGATCATCCAATACATCCCAAGTTCTTTTATTGCATTAAAAAAGTTGTTGCTGTCTACAGGTTTTACAATGTAACTGTTAGCACCAAGACTATAACATTCTGCAATGTCCGGATCTTCCTGGGAAGAGGTAAGAATGACTATTGGAATAGATTTAAGCGCATCATCGCTTTTGACTTTTTCCAATACCTGCATTCCTGACATCTTGGGCATTTTTAAATCCAAGAGAAGAAGTTTGGGATGTAATTTTGGATTTCTCTTTGAATAGATTCCCCTGCAGTACAGAAAATCAAGCGCTTCGGCGCCATCCTTGACATGCAGGAGTTTGTTTGTAAAGCCGCTTTTATTAAGAGCGCGCACGGTCAGCATAGCATCTTCCATGCTGTCTTCGGCAAATAAAATTTCAATATCTTCGTAATCCATTTTTTTTGTTTTTTTAATGTTTAATATTCGGCAGGCTGAAGTAAAATTCAGCACCTTCATCTAGTTTTGATTCTGCCCAAACTGCTCCCGAATGCCGGCTGACAATTTTTTGCACAATCGCCAGTCCAATGCCTGTTCCTGTAAATTCTTCCTGCGAGTGCAGACGCTGGAAAACGCCAAACAATTTATCATAATAAGCCATATCGAATCCTGCACCCCAATCTTTTATACTGTAGATGATTTTGTGGTCTTGCAACGTTGATGCTATTTTGATTTTTATCTCTGGCTTGTATTTTGAATATTTTATAGCATTAGAGATTAGATTGATCCAAACCTGTTTGATCAGTGAGGAATCTCCATTTGCTGGGGCAAGTTCTTCAATTTCAAAAATGGGTGTATTTTCACCTTTTTCAAATGTTATATCATTTATGACTCCATTTACTAGTGAGGTCATATTTATATTGCTAGATGAGACCTCTTTGCGTCCTAATTTGCTGAAAGCAAGCAGGTCATCGATCAATATTCCCATTTTATTGGAGTTGTTGACTATGGCTTGGATGATTTTTTTTCCATCATCATCTATTGAATCTGCATGGTCCTCTATCAGTATTTGTGTATAACCGTTAATCGCCCGAATAGGTGCACGCAGATCATGTGAAACTGAGTAGGAAAATGATCCCAGTTCTTCCTGCGCTTTTTTTAGTTCATCATTAGCCAGGGTCAGTTCACTGCTTCGCTTTTCCTGATAGGCAAGTTCTCTGTTTTTAACTATTAATTCTGCAGCCCTTTTTAGCTTTTCCACTTTTCTTTTCTCTTTCAAAATCTTTTCTGAAGCAAGTTTTTTGTTGGCTATTATAAGTTCAGCAGCACGTTTTTCTTTTTCAATACTCTGAATAGCCAGTTCTTTATTGGCGTTAATTAATTCTTCTGCTCGTTTTTCTTTTTGTTCATTCTGAAATTTTAATTCTTTATTTGCAATGATTAATTCTGCAGCACGGTCTTCCTTTTCCTTATTTTGAAAAGCAAGTTCTTTATTTGCAATAACTAACTCAGATGATCTTTTTTCCTTTTCCTGAGCTTGGACAGCCAGCTGTAAAAATTGTGTTTTGGAAAGTGTTATGTCTGTTGCTATTTTTAAGACCTTATAAGGTTTCCCTTGAGTATTGAAAATAGGATTATAACTGCCCGAAAACCATATTAATTTGCCGTTTTTCGCCGTCAGGATAAATTCGTCCCTTTGATGAATACCTTTTTTCAGGCTGTTCCAAAAAAACTGATACGCATTTGATTTTGAATAGGAGGGATCAACTAAAAGACTATGATGCTTTCCCAGCAAATCTTTTGCAGTGTAGCCCATAATTTTGAGGAAATTTTTATTGGCATTTAAAATATTGCCATCCATATCGAACTCAACAGATGCGTTTGTGGTGTTTATAGCATTTGTTAGATTTAACAAATACTGTTCATTTGCATCAAGTTGTTCTTTAAGTGCTAAAATTTCAGGTTCTATTTGCTTATTGTGAAATTCGGCTTTAATGCTGTTGCTAAAAGGCTGAACTGCTTTTTTTGATATTTTGATTTTCTGAAGTGGTAACTTTTCTCCTGTGGGATGTACCTTATTCTCTGAATTATTTTCATCAGAAAGCACTACTTCCTTAATACCATTTTTTTCTTTAATGCTCATAGTAAGCGATGTTTTATTTGAAAAATAACGGCAGTAATTTGCTGGAAAAGCACCTATATTTTAATAATTATTTAGAACGTATACCTTGATGGTAAATGAGGTAATTTTTATACTAAGCGAATATAGGTAAATAAAATGGTTATACAAGTTAATATCTTAGGCAGCGGCTATAATGCATATAATTTAGATATTTATTATAATTAGATTAATGGTAATTACAGCTATAAATCTGAACTGGAATTAATGTCAAAAAATTACCATAAATCAAGAGAGAAAAATACCTATAAACTTAGAGTGACTTCGAATCATAGATCAGCTTAGATTAAATCTTTAATAAAGCTACATTAAGACTATTGAGGATTGATGTAAAATGCTTTCTAAACATTGATGAACATATAATAGTAATGTGCAAAGTCATTTGATTTGGATTTTTCTTTTCGAAAAGTATGGAAGCTGAACTCTTGCTGTTCTCACCGATCCTGATGATTAAAAATATGGTGAATGGCAAAACTGGCATAGTGCCTTTAACTTCAGGGATGGATGATGAAATGAGGGAAATTTCTAAAGATCCAGATGTGCAACAGAAACTTAAATTTTCATTTGTTGGCCCTAAGAATACTGTAAAAAAAAAATGACTTTTATCTTTCCTTAAGCACAATAAAATCAATGAAAGCATAAGTGTTTCAACTATTTTTAATTTTAAAGACAGAATTAAGTTCACCCAGCTTTCACTGAAGTAATGAAAGAAATCAATGGTACTTTTGCAAGTTTAGATCTAACAAATTAAATTCGAGCTGTCCATAAAAATTGTATAAAATACGTGTAAATTTAAGTTAGTTACAAAGGACCTTAATTCTATTGTAATAGTGCTTATTATTTTTGAATAAAAGTCAGTTATAAATATCAATTCCTTTCTGATTTATTTGTAAATTAACATCTGTTTCATGGAAAGGGTTCATTGTACTTAAATTAAGTCATGAACCCTTTTTTTATGAATCTAAATCATTGCAGCCGTTTTAAAACCGATCTGTAAAATAGACTGATTGAATAGCTTTTATGGATTATATTTTAAAATATGAGGTATTGGCTGCTCTTTGAAGATAAAAAAAGAGGCTCCCCAAAGCCTCTTTTAAATTAATGTTTACCATTTCCTTTTCCCTTGCCATTTCCATTATGGTTTCCATTATCATGGTGGCTTTTATCTTTATTGTTTCCTTTTCCTGGCTTTTGTCCTATTGTTTTTTGAGGTTTTCCTTTATAGCCCTTTGCATATTTTACTTTATGGGATTTAAAGCTGTCGTAAGGCCTGTCTCCTCTGTAATCAGTCAGTACTACTTTATATTCATTATAAAGATCATAGTTTCGATAGGCAGAGGGAAGTGATCTGGTTCGCACCCATTTTCCGTTATTGAGATAAACATAATTGGACGTGCTTACATCGTAATAGGTTTCAAGATCCGGCAGATAATAATAACGGGCATCCGCATAACCGGCAGGTCCCCAGGCAGGAGGTGTTCCTATGTTTACATTTACTGATACCTGAGCCTGAGCGTAACCAAATGAAAGGAATAATACCCCGATCAAAAAATATTTTAAAGTTTTCATGATTTTACTTTTAAATTCATTATTATATTTGGATAAAAACAATAAGCATGCCGTAAATTCATATCCATTACACTTGTTTGATTATGTGTTATTTATATTTTATGTTGATGCTGATAATATCAGAAGTCATATTGGTAGTTCTGGTATAATGCCCATAACGAATCTCCAGCGTATTCCAATGCTTGAGCCCAAAAATTCCATTAAGAGGTGTGAATTTCATTCCCATCCCAAAGAAACTGCTGTCAAACTTAGACAAATCATAGTTGCTGGTATAATATTCATCAGAAGCGGTGTGTTCGCCGTACGGTTTAAAATATTTCGTTCCTGTCTGTGTATAATACCTGTAGAACGGACTCACAGAAAACGCCTGTGTTAATTTTACAGGAATTTCAAGGTCAGCCGTATGTGCTTTCAGGCTCCAGTCATCGGTATAATATCTGTAATAAGCGCGAATAATTACGTTATCTCCCAAGAAATAACTGGCCCTTATTCCCAATGGGATTTTAAGTCTTGTATCGGGCATTTTTTCCTGATGGACAGAGCCGTCAGCAAAATAAACCCTGTGAAAAGGAAGACTTAAATAGCCATTCTGGCTGATGACGTCCCCTACAAGCATTAGCTGCAGGTTTTTGTTTACAACCTGGGAGTAGCTCAAAGTCCCTGCAAAAGTATTTCTGTTAGCACTTTCATAACCTTCACTTCCCGGAGCACGAAGTTCAACGGGCTCAATTAATTTGAGCTGATCTATAAAGGTCTGGAATTTGGCCGTGAATTCCCCGTTTCTGTCTTTTGTTTTCTGCGAGAAGGCAATATTTCCTCCAAAAGACTGGTAATCAAATTCCGTTGATGATGAAACGCCGATTCCAAGCGTTCTTCCTTTTTCTTCATTTTCCCTAAGGTAGGTCAAAGAAGGGTAGAAGCGGTTGTCTGAAGACGATGCAGATGAATTAGCGCTCAGGTCAATCATATCTGATGAAGCAGAGGTATAATGGTCAATACCGGCTTCAATATCAAAGGTATGCTTGATTCCGGTCTGGCCGTATTTTACCAGCTTAACATCAATGGTATTGGCAATATCAGTTAGATGCTCAGAACCGATTCCACCCGTAACGGCTGAATTGTTTCCGTCTTGTTTATAATAGCTCGAAACCAGATTAACTTCTTCCAATTTTAATTTATTGCTTTTATAACTGGTAGAATCGGCCGGGACATTCTGCGCCCTTGCCTGAAATAATGCCAATAATGCAAATCCTGTAATGAATATTCTTTTCATTTTTTGATCGTATGAAAATTAGTTACAGCCGCAGCCGCCGCCGCTTTTTCCTGAATTGGCCCCGGAAGCTCCCTCACGGTAGGATTGAAAACTAAGTTCTGTCTTTTCTATTTTCCTGTTGGAAAGTACCATTTCAGAATCGTTGATTTTTCCTTTCTGGTATTCCTTTACAGAGGTGCAGGATGTGAGAAGAATGCCTGTTAAAGCAATACTGCATAAAAGCACGAGATTTTTTTGCCTTGGCTTTTTCATTTCAGGTTAATGTTTTTAGAAGTGTAAATTTTGTTGTTGTCGTCAATTATAATACAAAATAGATCCGGTATCTGATCTATTAAAAACAAGCCTGCTTTAATCCCCATTACCGCTATAGGAGTTGCCATAGCATCTGCAAATTCTGCATTTGAGGCGATAATGGTCACGCTTTTTATTCCCGATATCGGAAGTCCTGTTTTTGGGTCAATGGTATGCGAATATTTTTTTCCGTTAATGGTCACGAATTTTTCATAATTGCCCGAGGTTGCCACCGCCTTATTTGAGATTTCCATATAGGAGAATGCCGCATTTGGCGAGTCAGGATCAGCCACACCGATGGTCCATTTTTTGCCGTTGGGCTGCAGTCCCCATGCCGAAAGATCTCCGCTGGCATTAATTATGCCGCTCTGTACATTATGTTTTATAAGAATTTGTTTTGCCATCTCGGCAGCATATCCTTTTCCGATACCTCCAAAACCAATCCGCATTCCTTTTTCTTTTAGAAATACTGTTGTATTTTCCCTGTCAAGTATAATATTTCGGTAATCAATAAGGTGTACCATTTTGAGAGCGGTCTGGGCATCAGGAAGACTGGTCATGGATTTGTCAAAATTCCACAGACTTTTGTCGATACTTCCATAAGAAATATCAAATGCACCTTGTGTGATTCTCGAAATTCCGATAGATCTTTCAATAAGATTAAAAACCTCCAAATCTACTTTAACGGGTGCTATTCCTGCGTTATCATTGATCAGATTGGTCTGGCTGTCCTGTTTATAGGTAGTCAAAAGTTTTTCAATCCGTTTGATTTCCTGGGTGGCAAGTGCAATATTCTCATTTCCTGTTTTTTCATTTTCAGCAACAACTGTTATGGTAAAGCTGTTCCCCATGAGTTTTAGGGACTCGGAATATTTTTGGTTTTTAAGCATGTTATTTTCGGCTCTCACAGATCGCTTTTATTTCGGCAGTCCACTGTTCAGGAGTAGATTCGGGTTTTCCATGCCAGGTTTTAAGCACTTTTCCATCGGCATCCAAAAGAAGCGTCAGGGGAAAATTTCCTTCCTTGTTGTATATTTCGGCTAAATCTTCATTTCGTTTAACCTGCTGCGGTGTTCCGATATTTTTCTTTTTCCTTGGAAAATCAGCATTAACAAGTACCAGATTTTCATTTGCCATCTCTGAGAATACCTGGCTTTCAAGATAATCTCTGCGCGTCACAATGCAGGGTCCGCACCAGTCTGAACCCGAGAAGTTGAGCAGTATTAATTCATGTTTTTCTTTTGCTGTTTTTTTTGCATTATTAAAATCAGGTTCCCAGTTAATGGGAAGCACGGTCATTAAAAGCAATAATGTAATTAGTTTCATTTTGCAGTCTGTTTTTAGGTATATACGAAATAACGCATTGCTGCGATTCTTATTTTTTTTAATTGCTTAAGATTCAATTAATTTTTACTCCGGCTTCAGGACTGTTTTTCTTAAGCCGTATGAACCCCGAAAATATAACCGACCAAGGCTGAGGCTGCCATTGCAAAAGTTCCCCAGATGCAGATACGCATTACAGCTTTCAGCGTATGGGATCCCCCGGCCTTAGCGGCCAGCATTCCCGATAATGCCAAAAAGAGTATTGAAAAACCATACTGGTACAATACCATTTCTTTTATGGGAGCGAAAATAGCCACCAGCAGCGGCAGCAAGCCCCCTATGACAAAAGATACAGCTGATGCGAAAGCGGCCATTAAGGGATTAGCCTGGGTAATTTCATTGATTCCGAGCTCATCTCTCGCATGTGTTTGAAGTGCATTATGGGCTGTCAATTCGACTGCAACCTGTTTTGCCAGTTCACTGTTCAGCCCGCGCTTCATATAAATATGGGTCAGTTCCTCAAGCTCTGATTCAGGCATATTTTTAAGTTCCTCTTTCTCGCGGGTAAGATCAGCAGTTTCAACATCAGCCTGAGAGCTTACCGATACGTATTCGCCTGCGGCCATGGACAATGCACCTGCCACTAAACCGGCTGTTGCCGCCAGCAGAATAGGTTCTCTGCTCACGCTTGCAGCTGCCACGCCAATAGCCAGGCTGGTGGTGGATAAAATTCCGTCATTGGCGCCCAGAACTGCTGCCCTCAGCCACCCGCTTCTGGTGATGTAATGATTTTCAGCTTCCATGATTTTTTTGCATTAATTTAACCCAGTCCCGATTTTCAGATATTTTTGGACTGCCTCCAAAATTGGTTTTCAGCAGTTCCCTGATCTGAAATTGTGTCTTGTTCCGGGTGCTGTTTTTCCATTCATTAAAATCGTAAATATGAATCTGCTCTGCATTAGGATTTGCAATAAAAGAGATTCGGGATATGGAATACTTATATTTCTTCAGTTCATTTAAAGTACTGCGGCTGGGAACCACAATAAGTATGTTTTCCCAGTTCAGATAATCTTTAGCAATGTCATCTCTTTGCTCCAGTCCCAGAGACTCAAAGAAGGCTTTAATTTTTTGATTATTTAACCCTTCAATTTTTTTATCTATGTTTTTAAGAGTGTCCGAGAGAATCTCTCTATCCATAACATCCATTTTCATAGGTCTATAATTTCCAAATAAAATTACTTCAAAATACCTTTGGTTATCAGGCTGCTGCCGTTAGAATGATTCTAAATTTTATTCAGGCTTTTATTGCAGGATTAAATTGCAGTAAGTTAGCAGTACAATAACAGTATCGGCTTTTTAAAATGATGCGGCTCCTGGTCATGGCATCAGTAATGAAACATAATGAAATCAGGGTAACTTTTTAAAATTGAATAGGAGAATTAAATTTAACAAAGGAAAGTCTTCATGTATACCATAAATACACAGCTGGCATATTTTAACTGCAGTTTTAATTCTAAAAGGTTAATTCTAAATCTCAAATGGTTCAGACTTGACAAGGCCGATAGTTCCAGTTTAAACGCACTGTGCTTTAATAGTACTGAGCTTGAGCAGTTTCAGGCTTTTATAGGGCAAAATCCACTTAACTTTCCAGGTCAGTCTTTTGTGGAGCCCACTAAAATAGAAGAATTTGTTTTTTTTATAAACGGTAATGTTCCGCAGGGAATATTGTCATTTTACCCTGTTCTTTCAAAAAATGCAGATACAGACACTCATCCTTCAATTCATCAGGTCATGAAAATTGTCCTCACCGATGAAAATTATCAGCCTGCTGCCCATTACACATTGGATTTTGATGTGATTGGCAAGATTGAAATTTACAGGAATGCAAAATAAAAAAAATATGTGTTTATGAAGCTGTCTAATATTATTTTATCAGACAGATTGCTGTTATTTGTAAAATTGCTCTAACGGCGGGAAGTTGTAAATTTCAATTTCTACAGCGTATCGGCTTTTTGTTGTAAAGGAAGGGTCACCGTAAATTCAGCGCCGTTGTCCTTTTCCCCGGCTGCAGTTATTTTACCATTATGCCTTTCGGCAATCTTTCTGCACAGGGCAAGCCCAAGGCCATTTCCCTCGTACTGGTCTTTGGAATGCAGTCTTTCAAATGCCGTAAAAATCTTTTCTGCAAATTCAGCCTCAATTCCAATACCATTATCCTTTATTTTTATCTGTACAAAATCCTGGCCGTCACTATTGATGATGCTGCTTGTTATGATAATCCTTGGAGGCTGGTCCGCTTTGGAAAATTTTAAGGCATTTTGCAGGAGGTTATAGAAAAGCTGGTTAATTAAAATCGGGGCTCCCTGAATCTGTGGAAGATCAGAAGTAACTAAAATAGCACCTTTTTCCCTTATTATGAGCTCAAGGTCTATTTTTATGTCTTCAATAACCTTATTAAGATTAATTGTTTCTATAAACTGTGAAGTTTTGTCAAGGGTGGAATAGGTCAAAATTCCCTCTATGATATTTTCCATTCTCTGGGCGGACTGGCTTACTTTATGAAGGTATTTTTTAGATTTTTCATTAACATTTTCTTCTATGTCATTTCGTAAGAGTGTATTGAAAATTTTAATTTTTCGCAGCGGCTCTCGAAGATCGTGGCTCACTACGCTGGCAAAATGCATCAGATCACGATTGGAACGCGTGAGCTCATTTGTACGGCTTGCGACCTGCTTTTTTAGTTCCTCCTGAAATTCCTTATGCTCGTGTATATCCTGAACAATACCAATGATGGTCTTTGCAGACCCGTCCTTGTCCTTGATAATCTTTCCATTGATTTTAGCCCAGCGGTAGGCGCCGTCATCATTTAAAATCCGCGCTTCATAGCATATTTTTCCCGTTTCCTCGGACTGCTGGTGCGCTTTTTCGCGCGCATGAAGGTCCTCTGGGTGCAGCTTTGCAATTAAATCGTCATTTGTTGTTTCGCTTCCAATCGAGCAGATCGTATTGAAATTTGCTGAAGTCTTGATTTTTTTGGTTTCAAGGTCTATTTCATAACTTCCTATCCCGGAACTTTCTATGGCTATGGTTAATTTTTCATTTGCTTTCAGGGTTTCTTCTTTTGCTTTGTGCAGATCTGTGATGTCAGCGCCGGTGTTAAGCACGCCATAGACTTTTCCATGCTCGTCAAAAAGCGGAATAAAACTATAATTAAAGTAATATTCGGTCATAATTCCCTGCATGACCAGATCTACTTTTCTGCCCACAGCATGAAAGGCAGTTCCGGTTTTAAGAACGCCAAGGGCCTCATCGAGAATCTGCTGGTTTTCAATTTCAGGAACCACGCTGAGATAGGTTTTTCCAAGCACATCATTTCCTTTGCCCCATGTTTTGACCATGGCATCATTGGCCAGTGCAATTTCTAAATTATCTCCCACATACACCCCGACGGGAAGAGGGATAGCATCAATTATATTTTGTAGAAGCCCTGGATTTCGGTACATAGCGTTAGGTTTGATTGGTGTTTTGGTCTTTAATGGCGAATATACTGGTTTTTAAAAAGTTTCCTGTTACAGGGATTCCATATTTTTTATCATAATTCCAATAATTGGCAGGTAATCATTTTTATTATTTCTTCTTTGCTATTTTGTTATTGGAAATGCCCCGCTGCTCTCTGCACTTAAAGTGGCTGATCTGCTCACAGCGTTTCTGCAGATGCTTTGTTTTACAATTTTCTACCCTTTTACGCCAAAGTATATAACTGCCTGTTTTGAGTTCCTTCTTCATTAAAGTTTTTACATCAGCTTCCTTAAGCGCAAACTGGTGTTCAATAGCCTCAAAAGGGGTTCTGTCTTCCCATGCCATTTCAATAATGCGGTCCAGGTCACGATCAGCAAACTGCTGTTTTAATTTTTTCATGATTGTATTTTTTGAGGGATTCTCCTTGAAGAATTGAGAAGAGCATAGCTAATTTAGATAAAATAATTTTTATTTTGTTTAATATTTATTTAAAATTGTCAAACAATTGTTATCTTTAAGATACTAAGATAACTTTATGCTAAAACACAGTTTAGCTTTTTTGATAATTAATAAAGAATATCTTATTTTATTAATAAAGAATATCTTATTTTATTGAAAATCATAGCACAAACAGTCCTCCCAGCTCTTAAATTTAATCTTAAAAAAATGAAAACTATTGTAATTGTTGGCGGCAGTAAAGGAATAGGGAATGCTGTTGTAATGCAGAATCTGGAAAACTGCCGGATTATCAATATCAGCAGGACAGCTCCTGATATTATCCATCCGAATTTAATTCATTTTGCAATCGATGTGCTCGGGGATCCTTTGCCTGAATTTGAAAGTATGGATGCCCTAGTTTATTGTCCGGGATCTATAAACCTGAAACCCATTCTGGGCTTAAGCCTGGATGATTTCAGAAATGATTTTGAAATTAATGTGGTGGGAGCAGTCAAAGTGATTCAGCATTATCTGCCTGCGTTAAAGAAAGGGGAAAAACCTTCTATTGTTTTATTCAGCAGTGTTGCGGCAAAACTCGGAATGCCTTTTCATGCCAGTATTGCGGCCTCGAAAGCAGCAGTAGAGGGTCTGGTTAAATCGCTCGGCGCCGAGCTTGCCCCGTTAATCCGTATCAATGCTATTGCCCCGACTATTACAGAGACTTCTTTATCAGCATCTATTTTAAGAAACGACAGGATGAAGGAAAATATGAAGGAACGACACCCCTTGAAAAATTATCTAAAACCCGAGGAGGTTGGACGTATGGCTGGCTATCTTATCTCTGAAGATGCAGCATCAATTTCAGGCCAGGTTTTCGCGATGGATTATGGTTTGGTAAGCTTTAAATTGTAAAACAGCTCAGAGATGAAAATTCTTTTAACAGGCGCTACAGGTTATATCGGCAAGAGGCTGCTGCCCTTGCTGCTGGATCACGGAAATGAAGTAATCTGCTGCGTTCGGGATAAAAACAGGTTTTACTTTCCTGAACAATTTGAAAATAAAATACAGGTCATTGAAGCTGATTTTCTGGATCCGGAAAGCCTGAAGAGTATTCCCGATGATATAGACGCGGCCTATTACCTGATCCATTCCATGTCCGGCGCTTCCAATTATGATCAGCTGGAAAGCATTTCGGCACATTATTTTATAGAAAAAATAAACCAGACAAATGCAAAACAGATTATTTACCTCAGCGGAATTGTAAATGATAAGTCATTATCCAAACATTTGTCATCAAGGAAGGCGGTGGAAGATATTTTAAAGACTGCAGCATTGCCCTTAACGGTGCTTCGGGCCGGAATAATAGTAGGATCGGGAAGCGCCTCTTTTGAAATAATACGTGATCTGGTGGATAAACTGCCCCTTATGATTACCCCAAAATGGCTCAATACCAAATGCCAGCCGATTGCCATCAGCGATGTTTTGGAGTTTTTAATCCGCTCGCTGTTAAATCCGGCAGTTTATGGTGAAAGTTTTGATATCGGGGGACCTGATATTTTGACCTACAAGGAAATGCTGCTGGAGTTTGCCAGAGCAAAAAAACTACGGAGATACATTTACACCGTACCGGTGATGACCCCGAAATTATCGTCCTACTGGCTGTATTTTGTGACTTCAACTTCCTTTAAGCTGGCCTCGGCGCTGGTCAGCAGCATGAAAGTGGAAGTCATCTGCCGAGATAACAGGATTAACAGCCTGCTGGGCGTTACACCTATTACTTACCGGCAGGCATTAGAGAGGGCTTTGAAAAAAATCAGTGATGATGATATCATCTCGAGCTGGAAAGACTCCCGTGTCAGCGGACAGTTCAAAGGAAATGTTTCCCAATACCTGAAGGTCCCAAAAAAGGGCTGTTACATTGACAGAAGAAAAAGAGCAGTCATAAACAGGGAATATACAATTGCTCGGATCTGGTCCATAGGAGGAGAGACCGGGTGGTATTACGCCGACTGGCTCTGGGAGCTGCGCGGATTCATCGATAAGGTTTTTGGCGGTGTGGGCACCAGAAGGGGAAGGACGCATAAAACGCAGATACATGCAGGGGATGCACTGGATTTCTGGAGGGTTGTATATGCCGATAAGAAGAAGGGCAAACTGGTTTTGTATGCCGAGATGAAACTTCCGGGCGAAGCCTGGCTGGAATTTAAAATAATCAACAATACCTTATATCAGGCGGCCACTTTTAAACCCCACGGTCTTATGGGAAGACTATACTGGTATGCCGTGCTGCCGTTTCATGGTTTTATATTTGACGGCATGCTTAAAAAACTCATTTAAGGGTTTGTGGATAATGTGAGCTTGGCCTGCGGACTATTTTACAGCTGGGGGTATTGTACTGATATAATGCTGTTTTCAATATCTTGCAGTTTAAAAAGGTTTGTAAAATGAGATCCTGTGAGCATTAATTTTGTACGCCATAATTTCATTGGTTCTGTCGCATCTGGGAATAACTTTTATCTTTAGAATTTTAAACCGATCAAAAGATGAATACTAAAGGTCATTGTTATCCAAAATACATAATTCTTCAGGCAGTATATTTCAAGCTAAGATTTACACTTAGTTACCGTGATGTTGAAGAACTAATGAAGATTAGAGGAGTCATTGTGGATCATGCGACGATTCAGCGTTGGGTTTACAAGTTTGCACCTTTGCTTGAGGCAGAAATGAAGAAGAGAAAAGGCAGAGTGGGGGAGAGTTGGAGATTGGATGAGACCTACATCAAAGTAAAAGGTATTTGGTGTTATTTATATAGGGCAGTAGATAAATTAGGCAATACGGTTGATTTTCTTTTGACCAGAAAAAGACAAAGAATGAGTGCGCAGTCATTTCTAATTAAAGCAATTAGTAATAACTACAGACCAAGAGTAGTAAACATTGATAAAAGCGGTTCTAATACTGCCGCTATCAAAGTCTATAACAAACGTTCATTCACAAAGATTAAAATCCGGCAGTGTAAATATCTCAACAATATTGTCGAACAGGACCATCGATTTATAAAATGGAGGATACAAAATGGGTTAGGCTTTAAAAGTTTTGAATCGGCAAGACGAACATTGAGCGGAATTGAAGTTGTGCATATGCTGAGAAAGAATCAAATGGTTAGACCAGGGATAACTATGTTTAAATCATTCTGTAAATTGGCGGGCTAACTTTTAAATTACTTCAATTTTTATATTTGATTCTGACAGATGCGACAGAACCTTTAATATTCTCATTAACATTTTGTGGCATGATAGTACCAAGTCCAGAGCAAAAATTGCCATGACTTGACATAAGCAAAAACGATACTTGGACGAGAAGCTCTAGTTAATGTTGTTGATTTTTATACTTGTGCATAAAAGTGAATGTATTTTAAAAAAAATATTGTAGCTTTAAACTGTATAATAATTTGAAATTGTTTATTTTTTAGTAGATTATGTAAGGTTTCGGCAATTTCAGATTTTAAGCACGCTAATATTCAGGAACAGATTTTGTATCAACGAGGAATAGAATCTGCCATTTGGTGCATGCTGGCAGTACATTTTCAACTAGCGGTTGATGCTTTTGCTAAAATCAACTGCACCTGAATCCGGCGAATCAAATTGAATTCCAACGGACCCTAAAGGGAAATTTAAAATTTTAGCCCGCTTTTAAGGCCCAACTCCAAAGCTGTATGATCAGAGGTGGAAACTAAATGACGTAGAAAAAATTAAATAAGCTATAGTTATTTTTTAAATTTTAAAAGATGAAAAACAAATTGATTTTAATCATTGTACTTCTTGCAATGACAGCCTGCAATAAGAATAAAAGTGATAAAAATGGAACATTCTCTTCTGCAGAAACTGATGGTGATGTTTCAGGCAAATTTTCGGATTCAGTACCGAATGGCCCCGATGTAAATGTAAAGATTACAGAATCTTATGCAAGACAGGTCGCAAGAGATGCCTATTTCTGGGCTTGGCCAATGGAAAACATTTACAACAGACGTCTTGCGTTCAAGCAGTCACCAAAAGTAGGTCTTATGAATGGCGTACTGCCATTTGCGCCATTAAATTCTTTGGCAATGTTGCATGATTATATTAAGCCTGAACAGCGCTGGGTTGCCTGTCCAAATCAGGATGTGGTTTACGGAGCTGCTATTGCCGCTCTTGATGAGACTCCCGTCGTGATACAGGTTCCGGATTTTGGCAAGCGTTTCTGGGTATATCAGGTGGTGGATCTTCGCACAGATGCTTTTGCCCAGCTTGGGAAGATGTATGGTACAAAACCAGGGTTTTACATGCTGGCGGGGCCTAACTGGAAAGGAGAGGTGCCTAAAGGAATCACTAAAGTATTTTACAGCAAAACAGGCACAGCCTTTATTGTACCTAGAGTTTTTCAGGATGATACGCCCTCAGATAAAAATGCAGTCCAGGCCATAATTAATTCTATTGATGTCTATGCTCTGGATAAATTTGACGGAAAAATGAAACAGCAGGACTGGAGTAGGCTTCCATCCTTAGGTTCGCCGACAAAAGATGGCGGATCTGAAGAAACGAAATGGGTCTTTCCAGATACCTTTTTCGATCAGCTTCCTATTGTATTGAAAGATGCTCCTCCATTGCCCGGCGAGGAAGCTCGTTACGCACAGGTACTGTCGGTGATCGAAGCAGCAAAGAAAGATCCTGCATTGAAAAAAGCGATGATTGATGAAGCCCATAAAGCGGACAAAGAACTGGTTGATCCATTACTGCAATTTCGCAACTGGGGAATACCTCTTCCAGGGAACTGGACTACTGCCGATAACTGTGCTGCTTTTGGAACGGATTATTTCACCCGTACAGCCATAGCAAAATCCAATATACTGGTGAATGCAGGTAAAGAAACAAAGTATTTTTATCAGGATCTCGATTCAAAAGGATCTCGACTGAATGGTTCTAAACAGTATACCCTGACATTTGCAAAAGGTAACCTTCCGCCTGTAGACGGCTTCTGGTCTCTTACACTTTATGACGAGCATCACTTTTTCTATCCCAATGTCATAAAACGCTATTCGGTTGGAACCAAAAACCGGGATTTAAAGTACAATGTCGATGGTTCCCTTACATTGTATGTGCAGCATGCGGAGCCGGAAGGGGACAAAAAAGCCAATTGGCTGCCAAGCCCTGCAGATGATTTCTGTTTATATTTCAGATGCTACGGCCCAAAGCAGTCCGTTATTAAAAATCAATGGACGCCTCCGTCTGTAGTAAAAATTTAATTTCAGTCAAAAAGAGAAAGTAAAGGAAAAAATTATTTTAAGTTGATTATATAGTAAAAATAAATAAAAAATGGCGCCAATTGTCTTCAATTGGCGCCATTTGGCGTTGTGACGGGGACAGGACAAATTACAACATCATTTTTGGATGATTTGAAGAAATTGGCTTTCTATATGTAGTGGTCTGTCTTCCATTGGCTATGTAAATTTGGTTTAGATGTCCTGTTGGGGATTGATGTAAAAATCTGTTTAATTCCAAAATAATTCGTAGATAAATATTCTAAGATAATTGTTTATTTAAAAATAGACACATGGAAAATTTATAGCAAAAAGAAATCAAGTATAATTGGGCAAAAAAACAAATGGTTACAATTATCTCAGTAGACTTAATTTAAGAGAAAAAGCAATTAGTGATTCTTTGTCAGTTGATAAAATTCCTAACTTCGTTTTTATTATAATTGCAAAACCAAAATTTATTAAAAAACTGACTGTAATAATGACTTCAAAATTTATTTTATTTTTTATTTTAACATTGACAACTTGTTTTAGCCAAAACATTACGGATCCTTTGCCAACCGCTGAAAAAGAACTTAATGAATGCATTATAACCAATAGTAAGGAAGAGTTAAATTGCAGAAAAGAATACTATCATGAACTTCAGTTCTGGGAGACAGAAGTTTTTAATGCTGTTTCAGAAATTGTTTATGGAAATAAAACTGAAGAAGAAAGAGCAACATTTGAAAGAAAACAAGCAGAATGGAAAGAGACAACATATTATTATTTTGCTAAGACCATGAAGGAGTTTCAAGTGAAGCATCCTGGTAAATTTGTGTGGGATAATGATCCTGCTTTAAAACCCGATGCCAGAATCTTTTATCAAAAAAATGCCAAATATTATACGGATAGGATTTCTTATTTATTAAGTTTAGTAAAAAAGAAATAAAGGATGTAAAACAAAAAGAACTAATTAAAAAAATAGAGGGTGTTAATTACAAATAGCTATTCATCAAAAAAAAATAAAAAACAGCGAATTTATTTTACTGTATTCTCATTTATTATTTTGCCTTTTTTTCATACAATCTTAGCTCAAGACGCAAATAAATACACATTAATTCCTGATATTAATTTTGAAAATGCTTTAAGGGATTCTGGTTATGATCATGGTGTACCAGACGGAAAAGTTCTTACTGCTGATATTGCAAAAGTAACGGAACTTCATCTTAGAAATCTTGATATAAAAGATTTAACTGGTATAGAAGATTTTGTTTCATTAAAGAAACTAATTTGTTTAGAAAATAAGCTAACCAAGTTGGATTTATCTGATAATTTGGCATTAACCACTTTGAATTGTGAAGAAAACAAATTAACCATATTGAATATTAGCAGAAATGAAGCTCTGATATCTTTGAATTGTTCAAATAACAGGATAACTGCATTAGATTTAAAGCAAAGTGTGAAATTGACATCTTTAAGTTGTGAGAGAAATCAATTAGATGAACTAGATGTTTCTAAAAATATAAGTTTGCGTGAATTGCGATGCGGAAAAAATAAATTAATTTCCTTAGATATAAGCAGAAATATAGTTTTAGCTAATTTTTACTGCAATACCAATCAGTTAAAGACATTAGATTTATCACATAATATTAATTTGATGTCATTCGGATGTTCTGAAAATCAAATAACAGATATAGATCTTTCGGCAAATCTTTATTTGTCGAATTTTTCTTGTAGTAATAATCCATTGAACAAGTTAGATCTAACACATAATATTTATTTGAGTTATTTAGTTTGTATGAATACGCCATTGACCAACTTGGATTTAAGCAAAAATATTGCTTTGAATAAAGCGTATTTAGACGAAAATAAACTGAACTCTCTTGATGTCTCAAAAAATATAAATTTAACGTACTTGAGCTGCTATAAAAATCAGCTGGTTAAATTAAATGTATCCAACGCTCCATTAAACGAATTGGTTTGTTATAGCAACAAGTTGGTTGCCCTTGATGTAAGCCAAAATCCATTATTGCTCAGTTTGACTTGTTCAAACAATCAGTTGGTTAGTTTGGATATTTCGCAAAACCCGAAAATATATGCGCTCTATTGCAACTCAAATTCACTTACGAGTTTGAATATTAGTAATGGAAACAATCAAAACCTGAATTTTCATGCCTATTTTAATCCCAACCTTAAATGTATTCAAACGGACAAAAATATAGTTCCTCATTTTAACTGGCGGAAAGATGGAATCGCTAATTATAGCTCAAATTGTAAATAAATAACTTATTAAGTAAGAAATTTACGAATTTTTTAGTTTTTGAATTAACACTTTGTCACAATAAATATATTATGAAAATTAAAAATATAGTAATACTAATTTTAATATTGCCTTTTTTTTCTTTTAAGTCATTTGCAAATAAGAGAGAAGGAAAAATAACGGCTGACCTTTCTCCAATTAAAAATTATTTTGATCATGTCGTAATAAAAATGACAGGCTATGCAGAATTTGGAGATTCTGTCGAGACAATTGATACCATAAAGGCTATAGGAGGGAAATTTGAGTATCATTTTTCTGTACCGGAAACAAGAATGACAACTATTGTGCTGTTAAAAAATAATGAAGAAATAACTGATCTTGCAGTCAAAGACGCAGCGCTTTCTGAGGAGTATGGCTATGATGGAGAGTTTTTAGTTGGAAACGAGGATATAAAACTCAGTTGTACCTATCCCGAGTGGCTTGGAATGCCTTATGTTCAAGTTTCCTCTATAGGTTTAAAAGAGCACAAGTTGTACAGTTGGTTGAATACACATGATTTAAATTATCACTATGTAAATAAAGATTTTATTAAAAAACATCCTGATAGTTACAGTGTATTGCAGGCCGTTTATTTTCAAAGAGGAAGTTTGCAAACGGATGATATCGCTAGCATGATCGAATTGTTTTCTGATGAATTGAAACATTCTGGAAGTTATGCTGCCATAAAAAAATACCTAAGTAAAATAAAAATGCTGCAAAAAGGTGAATTTGCAACAAGCTTTAATTGGTTTGATGTGAATGGGGTTGCACATGATTTTAAATCGGTTTTAAATGGCAAAAAATACGTGCTAGTTGTTTTCTGGTCAAGTGATTGCGAGTCTTGCAGGTATGAGATCAAATTTTCAAAAAATATAGAACAGCAATATGGAGATAAAGTCAGCATCGTTTATTTAAGTATTGACACTGATTTTCAAAAATGGAAACAAGCAGTTGAAGAAGAAAAAATGACTTGGTATAATTTGTCAGGACTTCCAAACAGTAAAAAAACCGTCGCAGAAAACTATTATACTGATTACGCTCCAGAATTTCTATTACTTGACACAGAAGGAAAATCATTAATGCCGGATAGCTGCCATCTATTTTTTGAAATTGAAAGTTTCTTGAAAAACGAATTGAATCTTTCCAAATAGATATAGGAAATTAAAAACTGGAATTAATTGTTTTTTTGCCTGATTAAGCAGCAAGCAGTAATCGAAGATTGGAGCTATTGAAATGCTATTTAAATTAGTGTAGGTATGCTTAAATGTTTTTTAGGAGCTCTTCCCGCTATACCTTTCAATCTTTTGTGCCAAACCCCGACACAAAAGGATTTTCACTGCTATCGGGGCTAGGGCCGCTATGAAGTCCTGTTTCTTCTTTTGAGAACTGATAGTCCAACCCAATTGTTGCATTAAAAAATCATTGGCAATTCAATGCTGATTCGACAAGTTATTCTCCTGAAAGTAGAGGTTTTCTTTTTGAAATAGAAGATACGGCAGAACCTTTCTGAGCCTTGCACTGATTTTTCAATTGTGCAAGCGATACTTGCACAATTACATGGTATCGCATTGGCCGCTTGGTTTTATTTTTAGTTCTGATGCCTTAATATAAAATGCATCGTAGATAGGTTGATAATTTGATTAAAAACAATAAAAAAATAGCACCAATTGTCTTCAATTGGTGCTATTTGGCTATGTGGTGACGTTTAGTTCACAATTTACAAATCATTCTATGAACGATTTAAAGAAATTAGCTTATTTTCAAGTGAATTTGTAAGATAATTATTTTAAAAGTTTGTTGAGAAACGGTTTGTATGTATCGTAAGGGTTAAATGTTAAAAATCGTTAATTCAGTAATAGATGTGATTTCTTTCATAATAACTTATAGATTTAAGTTGAAGAGAGTGAAAAAAAAATGTCATCAGTAAATTTAAATTATTATTCTTAAAATTTTCTAATCAAAATTTGTGCATGATAATCTATTGTCCATTAGAAATTATTCAATTTAGCAACATTTTTTATCTTGCTGAATTGGTGGACATGGCACAGTTCCATAACTGCAATATACACAGCAATCACCTTGATTTGGTTTAAGAGTTTGTTTGCAGTTCTCACATTCGTAAAAAAATTGGCATGAATCAGTTGGCATAGTTTCTTCTTTACTGTGGGAGCAAAGGGGGCAGGTTATTATTGATTGTAGAACGATTTTCATTTTAATTTTTTGTTAGTTACTGTATAGCCTGTTGAATTTATTGCTTTTTCAATTTCATTAATACTAGTTTTGGAATTATCAAATTCTACAATTGCGTTACCATTAGTATAATTTACATTTGAATTTATTATTCCAATCAATTTATTCACTTCGTGATTCACATGTTTTTCACAGCTGGCACAAGTCATTCCGCTAATTGTAAACTCAGCTTTTTGGCTGCTGGTTTTATTGGAGACTAAGATTTTCTTTTCTGTATTTGAATAAAAAATATTTGAATAGTAAGGAAACGAAAGCAAAAGGGCTGCAAATAGGGTGATAATTACTAAAAACATTTTAGAATTAACGAATTTTGATTTTTCTTGTGTATCGCAGTTACAGTCTAACTGCTTTTTAGTTTTCAGCTTTTGATACCAAGAGAAAACAATAATTAAAACAGTCAGGCCGATGAAATAAGGTCTCATTGGCTCAAGCCATGAAAAAGCAGATGCAATCCCGCTTGTTCCGGCAACGAGTGCTAATATGGGAGTAATACAGCACAATGAAGCAGCTATTGCTGTAAAAAATCCAGCTCCAATTATTTTATTCTCTGTTTTCATATTTTTTCTAAAATTTCGAAGAAAGGTTTTAGCATTTTTTCATATTCGTTTGCCAATGAATAAAAAATGGTTTGCGCTTCCCGTTTAGTTTCAATAAGTTTTCTGTCTTTTAGTTTTCGTAAATGCTGCGAAATTGAAGAAATACTCATGTCAAGAATATCACTTATGTCACATACACAGAGCTGTTTTTCTTCATAAAGTAAAAAGAGAATTCTTAATCTCACATTATTAACAGCCAATTCAAGCCCATTGGATAAATAATCAAAAGAGTCATTGAGTTCTAGCACTCTGTCTTTACAGCGGACTATTTGTTTTATATCTGCCTGTTGTCGTATACAAGTTATATCTTCCATAATGCAAATATATATCATTTGCTTATTTAAGCAAATGCTAAAATACAAAACATTTGAATTAAATTTATGAATGATTCCTGCGCATAAAAAAAGACAACTTTTTGAGTTGTCTTTTAAGTAGTAACGTGAAATATTACTTTTTGCAATCTTTCGGAGAACAAGTTCCCGAATCGTCATTACAGCAATGCGTAGAACATTTTTCAGTGCAGTTTTTCTTTGCATCAGTTTTTGATAAGTTCGCATAAGCGAAGATACTTCCAGCAGACAATACCAATGCTGCAAGAGTAAGGTACATTTTGTTTTTCATAATTTTAATTTTTAATGATTAATACTACTTAAGACGTACTAATCTAAAAATGATGCAGACTTTGATGATTTTTTTTCTAACAGCCTGAATTTTTATATATGAAGTTTCCAAAAATGATTTGGTGATATCAGCATTTTCCTCCGCTGCATGATTTTTTAGACGTAACATTCATAACATTTCCACGGCGGTCTAATTCAATACTGCAGCAATCCAGAAGCATTTCCTTTAATTTGGATCTGCCTCTCTGCACTCTAGATCGTATGGAAGCGTAGGCAAGGCTGTATTTTTCTGTTAAGTTTTTCTGTTTAATTCCATGGATTTCGCTATCCATGATAATATCCCGATAGTCTTCCGGCAGCCGCTCAATGAATTTCATTAGACAACAGTCCAGACTTTCTGAAGTATCAAAATCTGTTTCATGCATTATTTTTTGCATCATACATTCGGTCAGTTCTGATTTCTTATGATTGGAATTTTTTCGGTAATAGTCAATAATGGAATTTCTTGTGATCGTGAAAATCCAGCTTTTTAATTTACTTTCTTCAGTCAGTGATCCTAAATTCTCGTTTATCTTAATAAAAACTTCCTGCAAAACATCAGATGCATCGCCCGTATCATTTATACGTGCCTTAATATATTTGCCCAAAATGATATAAAACTGATTGTGAATAGTATTTATTTCCAAACTCATAGTTTTTTTGTTCTGCTTTTGAAGAAAGCGGGATTAACAACAATTGATTTTGCCTCTGAAATTATTCCAGATAGGGGCTGTTTTTGGCATGCATAAGAAAACATGAAGAATCGCCATTACGATAGCTCCCGGTAAAAGATTTACAATTAACAAATTAAAGTAGCCTGGAGATTGATTGGTATTAGAAATCATTATTTCCCCATTTTGAAAAGTAAGTCTGATGGAGAGGTAAACCGCAATTGACGCAAAATGAAACCCATTTACGAATAAATGAACAATATATTCCCAGCGAGGAAGCCCTCCCATAAACTGCCTGCTGTCCTTTTCTATAAAAGCGTCATACCCAAGCACCAGTATGTCTAAAAGGACAATGGTTAAGCCTATTACAAAAGCCGTATGATTATTTTGTTTCAAGAATAAAAAATAAAGGATTGCCGGAAAGAAAACAGCTCTGAATGTATGGGTAATGTGCTCGGTTTTACTTTCTTCCCGATTGTGAAGCTGGTATTTGAAAATATGCAGATAGAAGCCATCATATAAGGCCAAGACCGCAAAAAGAACAAGAAAGAAGGATGAAATGATAATTGCTGTTTCCATTTTATTTTTAATTGATTATAAAAGCAAAACTATGGGGAAGCATAATTAAAACTAAGGACAAATGTCCTCTATTTTTGTGCTATCTCATTTCTTATTCTGCTCAAAGTCCTGCGGGTTATCCCTAGATAGCTTGCAATATCATTTACTGAAGCCTTGTTTACAACTGCGGGCTGTTCCTTAAGCATACGCATGTATTTTTCCTTTGCGCTTTCATTGCACAAAACACTTGCATACTGTTCCATTACCATGTACTGCCGCTCGGCAATTGTCCTTCCGATATTCTGCCAAAGAGGACTTTTTTGATAGAGAATCTGCAGGTCATTGTAACTGATTGTTATAAGTTCAGTATCTTCTACGGCCTGAATGGAAAGTTCCGAAGGCTGCTGTGAAATAAAGCTCTTGTAGGAAGTTGTCAAATTATTTTCTGAACAGAAGCACGAAGTCACTTCTTCGGATTTTTCATTTATATAGTAAGTTCTCAGCAGCCCCTTTTTAATAAAAGCCGCTTCATGTGAGATTTTACCAATTTGAGCAAAATAACTGTTTCGGGCTAATGTCCTTATTTTGAAATACGGACTGTAATTTTCAAATTCCTGATCGCTGATAGGAGCAATGCTCTTTAAAAACAAATTAAAGCTTTCCATTCATATCCTGTTTTTAGATTCATTTATTGACTCGAAGCCTGATTTAAATAAAATCTTTTTCTGAACCAGAATGCAAGGTTAACTAATGCGATAAGAGCAGGCACTTCTACCAGAGGACCAATAACTCCTGCGAAAGCCTGACCGCTGTTTATTCCAAACACGCCGATTGCTACGGCAATAGCAAGTTCAAAATTATTGCCGGTGGCTGTAAATGCTATAGATGTTGCCTTTGAATAGTCAGCTCCAAAATATTTGCCGATAAAGAAACTGATGACAAACATCAAAGTAAAGTATATGACAAGCGGTATTGCAATACGCACTACGTCCATAGGGATCTGAACAATAAGTTCCCCTTTCAGGCTGAACATTACAATAATTGTAAAGAGCAATGAAATAAGAGTAATCGGCGAGATAAAAGGCACATACTTAGTTTCGAACCATTCAGAACCTTTTAGGGCTATCAAAGCATAACGGCTTATGATTCCCAGAGCAAAAGGAATACCTAGATAGATACCGACGCTCTCGGCAATCTGCGCAATGCTGATATTGACTTCAAAACCATCATATCCAAAATAGGGAGGAAGGATGGTTATGAAAATGTAAGCGTATACACTGTAAAGGAGTACCTGAAAAATACTGTTAAGGGCGATAAGTCCTGCTGCATATTCACGGTTTCCATCGGCAAGATCGTTCCATACCACTACCATTGCGATACAACGTGCCAGACCGATCAGGATCACCCCAATCATGTATTCAGGATATCCGTTCAAAAACAGTAGCGCCAATAAAAACATTAAGACAGGTCCTACAATCCAATTCAGGAATAAAGATGCGCCCAAGACTTTAGTGTTTTTGAAAACCTGTCCCATCTGTTCGTATTTTACTTTTGCCAGAGGCGGATACATCATCAGGATAAGCCCTATTGCCAATGGAATGTTTGTTGTTCCGCTGGAGAAAGAATTGATGAAATCTCCGCTTGAAGGAATAAAGTATCCTACTGCCACTCCTATAGCCATGGCAAGGAAAATCCAAAGGGTCAAGAAGCGGTCAAGGAAGCTTAACTTTTTGCGTCCGACGACTGGTGCACAGTTATTTGCTGACATTTTATTTTTTTATTTGTGAGAATACGTAAAACATTTCAGTTCCAATCTGCAGGCTGCGCTCCAGGTAAGTTTCTTTCTGCTGAGGCGTTCCGTCAGAAATTTTTGGATCTTCAAAGGTAATCGGAATTCTTTTCTCTGCGCCTGCTATAAACGGGCATCCGCCGTCAGCCTGCGAGCAGGTCATTATTGCGGCAAATCCGCTTTCAGGATTGAAATCATCATCATAGGTTTTGGAAAAGCCTACGACTGGAAGCTCATCCGCTGAATATTTTATGGAATAAACCGGGTTTGATCCCTCTGAAAGCGTTTTGATGTTGAATCCTGAACCCTTCAAAGTCTCCGCTGCCATTGGGAAAAGGGCGGTAGCCTCTGTTCCTCCTGAATAGCATGATACGTTTTTGATGCCGTAATAGGCAGCCGCAGTCTGCGCCCAAACCTGCGATAAGTGGCTTCTTCTGGAATTATGCGTGCAGATTAGGTTTAGTCTGGTTTCCAGATTACTGTCCACTTTAGTCTGAATGAAGTCGATTAATGGCTGCAGTACTGCTTTGCGATCTTCGGAGATCTGCTTAAAATCAAATGATTTGACGGTATTCTCAATTTGTGGATATAACATACTTTTTTGGCTGTAAAGGGTTATTGATTATCTGTTTATTGATTAGCAGCATCCTCCGCCCGGAGTGCATGAATTAGCATTGTCAGTATTTAACTGAGATAATTTTACTTTAGGCTTGTCTGATGGAATACCGCACTGCTCCTGAGTAAGGCAGGCTGTCTGTTTGTTAAGTAGAGTGAAGTTTTTACCGTTAAAATCCAAATCGTATTTGCCGATAGTAGTGTTCTGGTACTCCACTTCAATTTCATGGTCTTCAATTCCCAATACTTTTTCTGAAAGCTCAATGATGTGGATCAGTTTCTGAGGTTTAAGCCTGTGCTCGTAGTCATTGGCATCCCAAAGCTGGAAGTTTACAACTGTTTCTTTTCTTACTGTTCCTCCGCAGTCGATGAAGTTTTTGGTAACCAAGCCTACTTCAGTTACGTGAAAATATTCCGGTACAAATGTGCCGTCCGGCAGTTCAAAATTTACAGCTTCTACTGTTTTAAGCACTTCTTTAATTTCTGAAAGTTTCATAATTTTTTATATTTAGTTAAACTATATTTTTATTAATTAATAACGGAGCTTCTTCTTTCAAGAAGCGCAGTATCTCTCCAGATACCATTTTGTTTTCCGATTTTCTCCCTTGTTCCAAGTATCCTGAAACCTGCTTTTTCATGGATACGGAGACTTGCCGTGTTCTCAGGAAAGATTCCTGCCTGAAGCGTCCAGATTCCTTCTGTTTCGCTCTGTCGGACAAGTTCATTTAAAAGGGTAAGCCCGACTCCTTTTCCTGAATGTGCTGGATCCACATATACGCTCACTTCTGCAACGCCTGCATAAACGCAGCGTGAAGAAACAGGGGTAAGGGCAGCCCAACCAATTACATTACCATCTTCCTGCATCACAACTCGGCAAGACTTAAGATGTGACTGATCCCAGTCTTCCCATGAAGGGGCGCTGGTCTGGAAAGTGGCATTGCCGGTATCTATTCCTTTTTGGTAGATTATTTTTACCTGATCCCAGTGTTTGTCTGAAAGTTTTCTGATTTCCATATTTTTATAGATTAACAGCATTCGCTTCTCTTCTTTGCCAAATGATCTGATATGTGCTGAAAGAAACCTTTTATCTTTTCAAGTCCAGGTTCATTGATGCAATAGCAGATGGAATTTCCTTCAATGTTTCCTTTTATCAGCCCTGCATTTTTCAATTCCTTCAAGTGTTGTGAAACTGTCGGCTGTGAAAGGGGAAGTTCGTTTACAATATCTCCGCAGATGCAGGCATCCACTTTTAATAAATATTCCATAATAGCGATACGCGCAGGATGGCCTAACGCTTTGGCTAGAACAGCCAGCTCATTCTGGCTTTCTGTAAAGTGATCTGTTTTTGTTGCCCCCATCGTTTTATATTTATATTGCAATATTACGATATAAAATTTAATTAAAGCAAATTTGAATATGAAAATTTTCTTAAATGTGTTTATTTTTTATTTTGACTTACTGCGCAAAATCACTGCGCAGCTGCTGAATATCTTTGAATCAAAATAATACCTAAATTTGATAATTACTTGGCATACAGGGTAAGACGCTTTTTAGCGTACCGAACTCTATTTAGGGTAATCGGAAAGCAGGTGTTATTCTTTGGTGGGATTTATACTAATCAAAAACAACTTTAAAAATGAAAATTCATTATCAAGGCGAGCTTCCCATGATTGAAACGGAGGCTTTTAAAAAATTTGAAAAAGAGTATGACAGCAATGCTGATTTTCTTGAAAATTTCTCAAATCTATTGAGCTTCAGCGGAAGAATAATTTCATTGATAACCGATAAAGAGCTTCTAAATGTCAGTGGCCATGTAATTGAGAATTCGGTACAGACGCTAAGAAGCATCAAATTGTGCTGTTCCATTGGGAGTTTTGCCGATGCCAATACTTTAGTAAGAAGATTAAGGGATGACCTGCTGCTTTATGTTTATACGCTGGCGGTTGTGAACCAAAGAAAACCTTTTACCCAAGATTCCCTTGATAATTTCAAAATGGATGATCTGGAGGCGTTTGTGGAAGGTTTTTCATCTTTGGAATTTAATCAGGTAATGACCGATGACGAAAAGGCTGTCGAGGCATGGCTGACCAACAAAGTTGTGGAAGCCCCTGCGGGAGTGAGGGGAAAATTAAGTTTTAAGAATTACATGAATGTCCTTGAACAGAATGAGAATATCAAGGAGGTGCTGACAGGTTATAACCTTCAGGGCTACTGGAAGGTTTTGACAGGGAAGCTTAATAATTATGTCCACAATAATGGAAGGCAGTTCTCCCAGCATAATCTGATACGATCAAGCAATGCACAGTTGGATATTTATCTTGGAAATGTCAATACAAGGATTTCGTATATATTAACCTTTTTTCTAATTACGATTTCGATGGTGGAATCCGCCCTATTGTGTTCTGGGGATATTGAAGACTATCTTGATATGGGAATGGACCCTCCGGAGGACTGCCAGTACGAAATCGCTCCTTTTATACAGGAATACATCGATAATAAAGTTTCGGGAATGCACCCTGAGCTAAAGCAGTTCCTGAAAGACAACAACAATCATGGAATGAAGATAGAATAAGGTGATGGATAATTTTAAGGTCAGAAGGATTATAAGCGGAAAAACCGAAGGAACTTCGGTTTTTCCGCTTTCAGGCTTTTTTCTGATTTTATAAATCTGTTTTAACTTTTTAAGATACAAAAAGATATGATTTATAGTTTTGTAATCATCCCTTTTTCTTTTTATCATTTTTTTCTAAAAAATGTTGTATTTGTATATTAGCCACCTTCCGAAGAAAATATAATATTTCTTCGGCAAGCTCAACTGTTACATTCATTCCTTCTTTTTTAAGCATTCTTTGTGCCTTTTCCGGAGAAATTTTCCCCTTGTATTGCTCATCTCTATAATTCATAATTTAGTTTTCTTATGTTAAATTATTCTTAATGTAAAGATAAGTTAAATGTTTTTGTAACTGTAAATCAGTGTGTTAAGTTTGGTTTAAATCCTGAGTAGTCACCTCAACAGGATGTCTAAACCGTCTACTAAAGTAAGTTAAAACGTGTTAAAACATGGTAAAAAGCATAAAAAAAAACGTTAAAACATAGGTTTTAACGTTTTTTTAGTAGTGACGGGGACAGGACAAATTACAACATCATTTTTGGATGATTTAAAGAAATTGGCTTTCTATATGTAGTGGTCTGTCTTCCATTGGCTTCGTTAATTTGGTTTAGATGTCCTGTTGGGGATTGATTCAAAAATTATAAAAACTCAATTGATTCATCGCATTGAACTAATATATAAATTTACAAAATTTATGGAGGATTTTAAAAGAATGTTCTAAGTTAAGTTAGAATTGTCTTTCATTGTCGCCATGAATTAATTGATTGTTGTTCCATCAGAGCTAAAAATTGATTTATTTCTCTGAGAAGCTATCTGAAACGCTGCTACATTTAAAAAGTGCCGGCCTTGAATCTTTTTTCAGTTTTATTGAAAAGCGCTACTTTCCAGAAAGAATCATTTCAAATGCAAGCATTTCTGAAGTTTATGCATTAGATAAAAAGCTTTAGGTGAGATTTTGGAAAGAATTAGTGAAGATGCTGAAAACGCACCCAGAATTAGAAAATTCAATTTAGGCAGGCACGCAAAATTATTGGCAGCGGCCATTCAAAAGCTAGAAGGCCTGGAACACAAAGAGGTAGTAAATTAATTTTTTATTTTCAGGCAGTTAAAAAATCTAAATGAGATCGTATTATCTGCAAATTTCGATGCATTTTATGGAAGGTATGAAGAGAAATGAATACTGTCCATTTTGTAAAATGGACAGTAATTTCATTTGTGATAATACAGTGTTAGTCAATTAAATGAACATAGGGATTATGTACATGCATATTCCATTGTCCTTCAAAATCATCATATATAAATTCGATTCCCGCTACATCGTTTACCGTCGTAAAATCAATTACATCATTGGTAATATGTTCCATAACCTGAAGATCAGGACTTATTAAGTACTGCATGCCGTTTATGTGCCTTGCTATAAACGTGGAGGTTTGTATATGTATTTCACCAAAAGTGAACGATGGCACTTTTTTGACTTTAATATCTTTACGTGTAGCAGCGCTTGCAAGCAATTCAAGCCACTCTACTGTATTTGCGGCAGCAAGGAATTTATAATCCTCCGCATTGGATATAAGATCCCTTTTGTAGCTGTATACACTTTTGTTCCAGTCATCATCTTGAAACTCTTCTCCCAATTCATTGGCCGCAGAACGTGACCTTATTCCCGCTTGATAGATTTTTACCGCTTTAAGTGATGGCAGGCCTGCTTCGAGAAGTATGGAAAGCTCTTCTATTATCTCTGCCTCATCGTCCAATTCCATTAGCCGCATTTTCTTTGCAATACCATTTAAAATCCACGGAAGGTTAAAGGTGTATAATTTGGTAATGATTGTTGTGGCATTCTCTAGGGGTAGAATTTCCGAAAGTGAGACTCCGCTGAGCCATCTGCTTCTTATCTCATCTTTTGAGTCGCTCTGTATGGTGCTGCCATTTTCAACCAGAACAGGCAAGTCCTGTAGCACGGTTTCCAAGGATGCCAGTAGATCAATTTTAGTCTGGACAAGGGAAAAATCATCAAAAAAAGTGCCCTGCACAAGACCAATTATGGTATCGAGCTTTTCTTCTATCAGCAGGTCTGTATTGAGTGGCAGCCCCGAGCGTGCTATCATGTTCCATTGTCTGCGGTCTTCGCCAACCTTTTGAACAATTCCTTTTATCCGTGCCCTTAAAAAGTCAGAGACTTCATCTGCAGAAATTGATCTTTCATTTTCAGCTTGTATACTGGCCAGTGATCCTGCAAAAAAGGATTCAGACCAGGAAAGATCGATTTCCCCTGTAGGGTTATTCAGGGTTTGCAGAGTAAGGAGCGTATCATCGATCCAGTCCAGTTTGGCATCGATTTCCTGTGCCTGGCTGCCGATTTCATCTGTTCTGTTCTCTGCAATTAGCTCCAGGAGCAGATCAAAATCAATAGCATTATCATCAGCTAGTTCTATAAGTTCTTTAATAAGCAGCATAATACCGCTTTTGGCATGGTCGATTTTCTCCTTGTCAAAATATTTTTTCCTGATTGCGCGCGCTTCAGCGGCAACTGCTCTCTGTGATTTGCCTGCAGTTTCCATGGCCACAAGTATTTTTCCTTCATGGTCTACATAAGCCCTTCCGGCTCTTCCGGCGATATTCCAGAAATCTCTGGAAGAAATATCAGAGCGGGCCTGATGCAGGGTAGAAAAAATTACCGTTGAAACCCCTAAGTTGACGCCTTGTCCCAAAGTTGATGTTGCTATGATCACCAGGGGCTTATCGGCTCTCATAAGCCTTTCCAGGGGCAGTCTTACATCGGCATGCAGATCGGCATTGTGGCAGAGTATGCCCTTACGTGCAAAATTCAGCCAGGAATTAGCGGCGTCTCCATAAGTTTCCATGCAAGCCAGCTCGAATGCCCTCCAGTCCGCCGTATTTTTCCATACATGGTCGGTGGCATTGCCTCCAAGGCTTTTTAAATAGGCTTTTGCCATTACAAATACAGAGTTTTTACGACCGACAAATATAAGTACCGAGCCAAATGTCCTGAATTTGTATGCAGTTGCTGCTACAGCTTCGTTCCTGTTTGCAGGATTGGTTTTAACTATCCGTTCCCTTTTTTTGAGCGGCAGCTCTTCAGCTACAATAAAACGCCTGTTAAATGATGCCCTTTCTTCATCCTTGCTGATCCAGTTCAGATTAACAAGGCGGCCGCTCCATTCCAATATTCCCAGCCTTTCGTCCGAAGGACGCCATTTATCCTTGTAAATAGTCTGATCCGATTTCGTTAGCCATAGGGCCAAGTCCTCTGAATTGGGCAGCACTGCTGAGAGGAGCAGGAACTTGCCTCCGTTCTGATCCATATAAAAACGAAGCTCTTCGTAGAACATTTCGTTTACGACGTTTCTTTTATCCAGTCCCAGCAGATGGCCTTCATCAATGATAATAAGTGCTATGCTGTCAATGAGGTCCTGGTTTCCGCGCAGTATGGCCTTTGCCTTTTCCGGTGTGGCGATTATGACATCGGAATCTTCGATTACTTTTTCATCAAGTTTGCTGTACAGACTGCCACCATAAAGGTGCGAAACCGATATGCTGGCATTTTCAAGAATCGGCGCAAGTGAATTTTCGACCTCAAAAGCAAGGGAACGGAAAGGAGCAATGTATAAGACTTTATTGTCAGGGTCTTCCATCAGGCAGTCCAGTATGGCCAATTCGGCGATTCTGGTTTTCCCGCTGCTGGTAGGTATGCTGACAATACATCCGTTTTGATTGTTAAGCACCTTTTCCATGGATCTTCTCTGTGTGACAAAAAGTTCATAAATTCCCCTGGGCTGCATGTATACCAGAGATTTTATGTACCCCCTGACCTGTGGATTATCCAAATCGAAATAGGGAGAGAGTGAATTCCAAAGGGATGCCTGTCCGAAGCCTTCTGAGATCAGCAGAAGCAGTCTGACCACCCACCAGATTCCGGGATCAGATTCAAGCTCTGTTATTTCCTTGAGGTTTCGAAGCATTGACTTTGCTTTTTCAAGAAGTTCTCTATCGCCGCTGTAAAAATAATTGAGAAAAGCATCCAGGGATTTTGCTATGATTATTTCATAAATTTTCTGCTGTGCCTGTCCTTGCTGAAGATTTTCTGCTATATAGGAATCCTGGTAGGTTTCATCAATAAGCATGGTGCTTATCCTGCTTTTCAGGGCTGCAAATTCCCTGAGCAGGAATAAATGTATCAATTCTGCAATAACGGAATCCGAGCTGAATTTTTTGATCAGGATAAAGGATTTGGAGTATTGAAAACTGACGTAATAGGACAGGGAGGCAACCAGTCCGTAGTAATTGCTTGTACTGGCCTTATTAGATTCCGCACTGTGTACGAATTCAAGCAGAGAAGCTCCTTTTTCCAATGGTTCTATTGCTTCGGAGAAGTTTTCATTTTCTGCAAAGGAACACCCAAAATTAAGATAATACAGCGCCAGTATGTTCAGGCTGTCATCGTTGATGGTATAGGGCGGAAAGTTTTTCCTGTCTTCTGAGGTATTGAATAAAATATAGCGGGCATTTGCCTGCGCCATTAGATTTTGTATGGTTTCATCCTTCTCGATCCTGGAAAGTTTCTCCCTGATTACTTCATTTGTCATAGTGTTTCTGGATTAGCAAGCATTGCTTCGGCCCTTAGGAAGGCCTGGTCAATTAGGGTTTGGGGATTATCAATGCCAGCCGATATAAAAATCATTTCGGGATTGTCTGCGGTCAGGTGCCTTTCCACAACATTAAAGGTATCGGTGTTGCTGAGCAGAAGTCCCGTATAAATGATGTCTCCCCTTGATTTTATTTCGCTTATCAGAAAATTGTCAAGCAGGTCAGCTGTAGGTTTTGTGGCAGCATCCCTGCTCAGCTCACTGATCATATAGGAAAAAGACAGCGGAAGTTTGTCTTTTCCCAACGATTGGGTAATATCTGTAATAACTTTTTTTGCTGGCAGTTTCCTGAATTTTGCTTCTCCCAGGAATATTTTCAGCCTTTGCGTCCCAGCTGCATCGGTAAGGATGTCCACCAGCAGTGTATCATCGCCTTTGACAGACTGATCGACGTTGGGATTATAACGAAGTTTGAAGGCGTGTACCAAAGGTTTGCCCTGGCAGCTCTTGATGTATTCGATAAGAAGTATTTCGGTGGCGTTTCCTTTTTTGGTTTTATCGGCCCTTGGAAGGTTTCTGTTCTGCTCGGCATAATCCGGAAATCCGGCTTCACGATATTTCTGTTTTAGCCTGTCGATCCTGATCTGATCGTAGTGATGATGGATAAGTTTTTCAGCGAGCCATTCAATCAGCGCTGGTTCATCGGCGGCTAGTTTACTGGTAAGCGCGCGGTGGCATCTGGCATCTGTCGGCTCAATGTCTGAGCTGTCCATCCATCTTGCAAATTGGTTTGGCGCAGATGGATGCGCCCCTATTAAATCTTCATGTAAGGACATATTTTTGGAATCTTGAATAAAGCTATTTATGTGTGAAAATATATAGAAGGAATTTTTTCATCCTTTTTTAGCATTTGGAACTTCTAAGGATTACCAACTTCTCTTAAAGCGAACATAATGATTTTTGGGAATATTTAATAATATTTATTGCACTTTTTTAATAGATTTTAAACCAATTGAGAATCTTTTGCTATTGATAAAGTGTTGATAATGCTCTTTGTATGATGCTAATGCAACAACCTTTTTTGTGGTTGCAGTTTTCTTAAAACAAAGCTTCTATTTGGTATTTGCCAGTTTTAAATTAGAATTTGATCGGACAGGAATTAGTGACCGAAGCAATTTTCGAATAAACATTTTAAAATTGGGCGCGATGAATGAGTATAAATACCTGCCTTTAATTTAATGCTTAAGATTACTTTTGGAACTGTAGGGACAGTACGCAGAATTAACATCCCGATAGCTGCAAATATAGATACTTATTATTCTTTTATTTAATTAAAAATTATGTTTGAAATATTCTCAACCAGAGAAACTGCGATACTGATATGGAGTTCCATATTTATTATTACTGCTCTTTTAATCGTAAAATTTAAAGGCGTTTTTGATATTTTAATAAAGTTTTTTGATCGTAAGATTCAAATTCCTTTATGGGGAATGTTTTGCTATATAGGGGCAATAACCTTTGCTTTCTATGTGGCTGGTGTCTGGAATATGGGGCTGCTTAAAGATACTATATTATGGTCTTTGACTTCAGCCACCATTTTGTTTTTTAATATGAATAAAGCAAAGGAAGGTTCTTATTTCATACCAATAATAATTGATAACTTAAAAGCAGTCATACCTCTGGAGTTTATCACTAATTTTTACACTTTCAGTTTTGGTGTAGAGATGTTTATAATTCCAGTTATGACTTTTATAGGTCTAATGCAGATTGTGGCAGAAAATTCTTCAAGATCCAATGCTGACCATCTGAAGACGGCCAGCTGTTTAAAAAGTCTGTTTGCCGGACTTGGAATCCTTATTTTTATCTATGTATTTTATAAAACTCTAATCGATTATAAAAGTCTGATCACCGCTGAAAATTTAAAGAGTTTATTTCTTCCGGTTGTCTACACATTTCTTATACTGCCCTTTCTGTATCTTTTGGCCCTTTATATGAATTATGAAGTTTTATTTATACGACTTCCTTATCTGATTGACAATAAAAAAGAACGGCTTCAAATGAAATTAAATATCCTATTGCTGGCAAATATGAATTTAAAAAAACTGCATAAGATTAGCACTAACTTAAATTTTGCGACATATGACGGCCGAGAAATTAAAAAGAGCCTGAAGAAAATATTAAAGGAGTCTAATTGAAAAGACCCCTGAAATAGTTCTTTCAATTTCAATGTGTTGTCCCTTCAATAGAACATTTTGAATGGTATTTCATTATTTTACATTTAACATCAGTTGAAAACAATTTGGGAATTTTGCAGGATTTAAAAAGATAGTTCAGTTTAAGGCAGAGCTGGCTTTCTTTGGTTCTGTGAACTGCTTTCTGTTATTTTGTCTTAATGTTTTTTAGGAGCTCTTCCCGCTATCCGTTCCAATCTTTTGCGCCGAACACCAGCACAAAAGGATTTCCACTGCTATCGGAGCTATAATCTTAAAAAGACAATTCAGGAAAAGCCAAATTTTGTTTCATTTAAGCAATAATTAATGATCGAAGATATGCGGTAAAGATTTTACAACGATGAAATGATACAGCATTCTTAAATGTTAAATATTGTCTTGATGATGAATTTTGCTATTTTCGTTTAAGGACTTCTTTGCTACAGCGTTTGTTGTGAATTTTGTAAAGCTTAAAAATTTCTTCATTTTTTTTCAACGCAACATATCTACATTCATTTATTTTTTTCAGTCGTTTTGTTCTTCTCGATAAATTTTACAATACTAATATTCGCTATCAGTCGGAGAAAGTACAATATTTCTTCTGCTAGCTCAACTGTTACATTTATTCCTTCCTTCTTAAGCGTTTTCTGTGCTTTTTCTGGAGAAATTTTTCCCTTTTGTTGCTCGTCTCTATAATTCATAATTTAGTTTTTTAGTGTTAAATTATTCTTAATATAAAGATAAGTTAAATGTCTTTATGTTTGTAAATCAGTATGTTAAGTTTGGTTTAAATCCTGAGTAGTCATCTCGACAGGATGTCTAAACCGTCTATTTAAGTAAGTTAAAACGTATTAAAAACGTATTAAAAGCATAAAAAAAACGCTAAAACCTAAGTTTTAACGTTTTTTTAGTAGTGACCTCGACTGGATTCAAACCAGTAACCTTCTGAGCCGTAATCAGATGCGCTATTCAGTTGCGCCACGAGGCCTTTTTGTTATCAATTAGCTATTTTTTTGTAGCTTTGTTGATTGCTTATTGCGGATGCAAAGATAGACATAAATGTGAGATAAACAAGGAAAAAATAACATAAAATTAAAAAAAAATGCAGTTCGAAAATTATATACGTGATATTCAGGGTTTTCCAAAAGAAGGAATTTTATTTAAAGATATCACACCTTTGCTAATTAATCCAGAAGCGCGAACAAATTGCCTTAAAATTTTGCTCGATTCTTTAAATGGACAAAAAATTGACAAGGTCGTTGGCGCTGAATCTCGTGGTTTTTTCTTCGGAATGTTATTGGCGCAAGAGTTAAATGCCGGATTTGTTCCCGTAAGAAAACCAAAAAAACTTCCGTTTGATACCATTTCTGCTTCTTACGAATTGGAATACGGCTCTGATAGTTTAGAAATGCATACCGATGCTATTAAAAAAGGAGATCGAGTTTTAATTCACGACGATGTGTTAGCGACTGGTGGAACAGCAAAAGCAGTTTGTGAATTGGTAGAGCAATTAGGTGGCGAAATTGTACAATGTAATTTCTTAATGGAGCTGACTTTTCTAAACGGAAGAGAAAAAATAAAAGAGTATCCCGTTTTTGCTGCGCTAACATATTAATAGAAACGAAAAAAATCTCGTGCAGTAAAGGGTTAAGTCTAATTTCGTCTTTTGTTACGCGTTTAAGGCAAGAAAATAGTAAAATCATGTTCAGCTTTAAAAAGAAGATAAAAGCCAAACAAAGCACCCTGTTTGGCTTAACATAATTTTAAACGTGCTGAAACTTGAAACCTGAAACTTGAAACTTGAAACAAAATAAAAAACCCGACAATTCATTTTGTCGGGTTTTTTATTTTAAAAGTAAGAAAGAAATTATCTTAAACTTGCACCAAGTTCAGTTTCGAAAGTCTGCTGTAATTTAGACATGATTTTGTCGATTTGAGCATCGGTTAATGTTTTAGTATTGTCTTGAATAGTAAAACTCAATGCGTATGATTTTTTTCCTTCTGGTAATTTATTTCCTTGATAAACATCAAATAGATTGATATCTTTTAAAAGCGCTTTTTCTGTTTGTTTTGCCAAATTGAAAATGCTTTCATAAGTCGTTTTTTCATCGATTAATAAAGCCAAATCTCTACGAACTTCTGGATATTTAGGAATTTCAGTATACTTAATTTTTCCTGTAATGATTTTTAAAACCAAATCCCAGTTAAAATCTGCGTAATAAACGTCTTGCTTAATACCAAAATGCTTCAAAATAGGTTTTTTAACAACACCCATTTCAACCAAAATATCGTTGTTGTAAGTAATTGCAGTTCCCTCAGAATAAATATCCGATTGAACTGGGGCATTAGAAATCTTTTCAATTCCTAAACGAGATAGAATTGCTTTTACATATCCTTTCAACAAGAAGAAATCTGTTGTTTTTTGCGGATTTGTCCAACTTTCTTTGTTTCTGTTTCCAGAGATCAATAAAGAAAGGTGTTTATGTTCCTCATAACCGTTTAAATACTTGTGATATGTTTTTCCGAATTCAAATAATTTTAAATCTGAATTTTTTCTATTAATGTTATATGAAACCGCTTCTAATCCAGAAAACAATAAAGATTGGCGAAGTGTAGCCAAATCACTGCTCAACGGATTCAACATCGATACATTGTGTTCTTCTTTTAATGAAGCTGATAATTTCGCGTAAGCTGCAGTCGTCAATGAATTAGCCATCATTTCATGGAAACCTTGCGAATTCAACTGAGAAGCAATTACGTTTTGGACTTTGTAATCTTCTGTTCTTGGCGAATTTGCTACTGTAGCATTAAATTTCTTAGAGAAGTTAATGTTATTATAACCGTAAACTCTCAAAATTTCTTCAATTACATCAATTTCGCGCTGAACGTCTACACGATATGCAGGAATCGTTAAACCTAAACCGGTATCAGAAACGCTATTTACTTTAATGTCTAAAGAAACCAAGATTTTTTTGATCGTATCTTTTGGAATTTCTTGTCCAATAATTTTAGAAACATGGCTAAAATTCAACAAAACAGAAAAATCTTCAACCTTTTTAGGATAAACTTCTACAACATCAGAAGTGATTTTTCCGCCCGCAACTTCCTGAATTAGAAGCGCCGCACGTTTTAAAGCGTATTCTGTAATCGTTGGGTCAATTCCTCTTTCAAATCTAAAAGAAGCATCTGTACTTAATTGATGTCTTTTTGCTGTTTTACGAATGCTTACAGGATCAAAATAAGCACTTTCTAAGAATATAGAAGTAGTTCCTTCAGAAACTCCAGATTTTTTTCCTCCGAAAACCCCAGCAATACAAAGCGGACCTTTTTCGTCGCAAATCATTAAATCTTCTTTATGAAGTGTTCTTTCAATATCATCAAGAGTAACAAATTTAGTTCCTTCAGCAACGGTCTTTACAATAATTTTTCCATTGATTTTGGCGGCGTCAAAAGCGTGTAAAGGTTGTCCTAATTCATGTAGAACATAATTAGTAACGTCAACAATATTATTTTTTGGAGTTAGACCAATAGCTTTTAAACGGTCTTGTAGCCAGCTTGGAGATTCGTGTACTGAAATTCCAGAAATAGTTACACCGCAATATCTTGGTGCTAAATGATTGTCCTCAACATTTACGTCAATTTTAAGCGTACGCATGTCAACTCTAAAATTGCTTACAGAAGGCGTAATCAATTCTACGTTTACACCACGTTGTAGCATTCCTGCTCTTAAATCACGAGCAGTTCCATAATGGCTCATTGCATCGGCACGGTTTGGTGTTAATCCGATTTCGAAAACTTCATCATTTGCAATTTGAAAAACTTCAGAAGCAGGAGTTCCTGGAACCAAATCTTCGGACAAAACCATAATTCCGTCATGGCTATTTCCTAAACCTAATTCATCTTCAGCACAGATCATTCCGTGGCTTTCCTGTCCGCGTATTTTTCCTTTTTTGATGGTAAATTCTGCACCATCTTTATCGTATAAAACGGTTCCGATTGTTGCAACAGGTACTTTTTGTCCTGCAGCCACATTTGCAGCGCCGCATACAATTTGTACAGGAGCTTCTAAACCAACATCAACTGTAGTAACTTTCAATCTATCAGCATCAGGATGTTTTTCGCAAGTTAGAACGTGTCCAACAACAACGCCTGCCAAACCTCCTTTAATTGATTCGTATTTTTCAACAACTTCAACTTCTAAACCTAAATCTGTTAGTAATTCAGAAGTCTGCTCAGATGTCCAATCAGTTTTAATAAATTGTTTTAACCAGTTGTAAGATATTTTCATTGTAGTTCTTTAATTCTTTGTATGAGGTTACAAATATAAGGATTGCGCGTTGGAGTAAGAAAAAATTGAGTAGTTTTTTCTATTTGTTTTTAAATGACCGAAAAATGCTGTCTACTAATTATTTAGCAATTTATAGATTAAAATTTTGCTAAATGATTATTATAAAAGTCTAAAAAAAACGAATGTGTAATTTTTGTGCTACAAGATGAACGAAAAGTGCTATTCTGTTTCTTTTTATGAAACTAAATTTGAAGTGAATCAAAAAAAGAATATTATGAGTACCGCAGTAAAAAGACCTGAATTTAAGGCAAAATACGATAACTATATTGGTGGAAAATTTGTAGCCCCAATTAAAGGAGAATACTTTGATGTTGTTTCTCCAATTGATGGAAAAGTATTTACAAAAGCAGCACATTCTGGGAAAGAAGATCTCGAATTGGCTGTAGATACTGCTTATGAAGCATTTAAAACTTGGGGAAAAACTTCGGTAACCGAAAGGAGTATTTTACTAAATAAGATTGCACAAAAAATTGAAGACAATTTAGAATATATTGCAGCAGTTGAAACGGTAGACAACGGAAAACCAGTTCGTGAGACACTTGCTGCCGATATTCCCTTAGCCATTGACCATTTTAGATATTTTGCAGGCGTAATTCGTGCTGAAGAAAGTTCGATAGCAGAATTAGATTCGCAAACTGTTTCTATTGCATTAAGCGAACCTCTTGGTGTTGTGGCGCAGATTATTCCGTGGAATTTCCCGATTTTAATGGCAGTTTGGAAAATTGCTCCAGCACTTGCGGCAGGAAACACAATTGTTTTAAAACCAGCAGAAAGTACGCCAATTTCGATTATGGTTTTAATGGAATTAATTGGAGATATTCTTCCTCCAGGAGTTTTAAACATAGTAAACGGTTTTGGTGCCGAATTAGGACGTCCGTTGGTAACCAATAAAAAAGTTTCAAAGGCAGCATTTACGGGTTCTACTACAACAGGACGTTTAGTAATGCAATATGCTACAGAAAATATTATTCCGGTTACTTTAGAATTGGGTGGAAAATCTCCAAATATTTTCTTCCCGTCGGTAGCAGATCATGATGATGATTTCTTTGACAAAGCCGTAGAAGGTGCTGTATTATTTGCTTTAAATCAAGGTGAAATCTGTACTTGTCCTTCTAGATTATTAATTCACGAAGATATTTACGACAAGTTTATCAAAAAAGTTATCGAAAGAACTGAAGCGATTATAGCGGGAAATCCGTTGGATAAATCGACTATGATTGGGGCTCAGACTTCGATTGTTCAGAAGGAAAAAATCATGTCTTACATTAAATTAGGAAAAGAAGAAGGAGCAGAGGTTTTAACGGGAGGAGATGAAAATAAATTAGGAGGAGAATTAGAAGGCGGTTATTACATTAAACCAACTTTATTTAAAGGTCATAACAAAATGAGAATCTTTCAAGAAGAGATTTTCGGGCCAGTTTTGGCGGTTACGACTTTTAAAACTACAGAAGAAGCCATCGAAATTGCAAATGATACGATGTACGGTTTAGGTGCAGGAGTTTGGACTCGTGATGCGCATGAAATTTATCAGGTTCCAAGAGCAATTCAGTCTGGTCGTGTATGGATTAATCAATACCATTCTTACCCAGCTGGTGCTCCGTTTGGTGGTTGCAAACAATCTGGAATTGGTCGTGAAAACCATAAAATGATGTTGAGCCAATACCGTCAAACTAAAAACATGCTGATTTCTTATGACAAAAAGAAACTAGGATTTTTCTAAAGGCTAACTATCAAAATCCTGGAGTATTCTTAGGAAAAAGTTAGCGGAATGTATGGGGCGTTAAATGAAAATTTAATGACATTAAGCGAGCTCACTCCAGGCAATTTTGATTTGAAAATATTCAATATAATCGAATTACTGTTTGATTGAAAGTAAAACATAAATAGTTGGTTATGTCAAAGCAGTAAATTTCTTCATAGAGTTTACTGCTTTTTAAATTTTAATGATAAAAAGATGATTAAACGAATTGATGCCACAGAAAAAGCAGTTGAACTGATAAATATTCTAAAAGAAAAACACGGTGATTTGATGTTTTATCAAGCAGGTGGTTGTTGTGAAGGCACACAGCCACAGTGTTTTGAAAAAGGAGGCTATTGCCAGCGAACTGGAGATGTATGTATTGGTACTGTTGAAGATGTTGAATTTTGGGTAGACAAAGATTTATTTGAATATTGGAAACATGCTCACTTTACTTTAACCGTAATTGATGCCTTTGGAGTAGGAGGTTTTTCGTTAGAAACTCCATTAAAGAAAACTTTTCAAATAGAATATAGAATTTTTACTCCCGAAGAAGAGAAGGATTTGGAACCAGTATTTAGGATTGAATAGTTTTTTTGTTTTAAGTTTCAGGTTTCAAGTTTAAAAACTTAGAATCTCAGAATCTTAGCATCTTAGCATCTCTAATTAATATATAGTAACTGATACTGTTTCGGAGTGATTCCTTCATATTTTTTGAATAATCTAATGAAGTAATTCGCATCTTCAAACCCTGCTAAATAACAAACTTCGTTAATTTGAAGCGTTGGGTTTCTTAATAGATTTTTAGCGCATTTTATTTTTTCATTTAAAATATATTCAATCGGACTCATTCCGAGTTCGCGTTTAAAGAAACGATAGAAAGAAGTGGTGCTCATACAAGCTTTTTCGCTCAGCGATTTCAAATTGATATTCTCTTTTAAATTTTGCTTAATATACTCAGTAACTTCTTTAATCGGATTGTTATCTTCAAAAGGTTTTCCTTCGTCAAGAGATTTTACGGTCTGAGTTTGAATAATCCTAATTAGTAATTCTTTTAAAGTCAAATCGGCAAAAATGTCTTTGGTAATCGAAGTACTCATACATTCTTTGATGAGTTTGTTTATGGTAGCAGCCATTTCGATATTATTGTAAAAGAAATAATTCTGGTAATTGAGCTGCCAATACATATTACTGCCTTCTTTTGGATATTGCTGATTTAAGAAATTTAAAATTTCAGCAATTTTATCCTGATCGATAGCCAATGCTAAACATTGCGTCGGATTGTTTTTTGAAGCTTCAGGAAAATCAATTTTCATTTCTACATTCGAAGGAACAATCACAGTTTCGCCTGGAAGATATACAAATTCAGGGTCATCAAAAAGATGCATGATTTTTTTACCGCGAAGCATGCTGGTCACCACCAAATCATTAAATTTTAATGGAACTTTTTGAGTCGATTCGTAGGTTTCAAATAGATTCAATTCACAATGATTCAAATTGTAAATAGTTCTATTTTCTACAAGAGTTTTTAATGATTTTTCTTGCGATAATTGGAGCGGATTGACTAAAAATCGTTGATTGTTCATTAAATTTATTTTTTGGTGAAGACTTTAAATTTAATGAAAATAAGAATATAAACTGCGGATTTAACGTTTAATTATATCAATTCTTCCACATGTTTTCTGATGTTTTCCGATATTTTTTTTGTTGGAAGGTCGTTCTCATCATTTCCAAACGGATCTTCAATTTCTTCAGCTATAAGTTCTAAACTTGCCAAAACATAAAAAATAAAAACAACAACAGGAGCAACTAGATAACCTAAACTAACAGAATATCCAAAAGGAAGCGTCATAGTATAAAAGAAGATGAATTTCTTTATAAAAGCACTGTAAGAGTAGGGAATAGGAGTGTTTTTAATACGTTCGCACGCTCCGCAAATGTCTGTAAAAGCAACTAATTCTTCATTTAGAGTAATGAGTTGTTCTCCCGATATTTTTTTTGCATCATACAAATCATTGATTTTATGATACATGATTCTCTTTAATTGATTTGGCTTGTGTTTATGCTGGTCAATTTCCAGTTCGACATCATCAAATAGCATTTTGCCTGTATCTTCATCTTTTAAATGGTGATGAAGTATATCTGCATACATCGGAATGTATTTTCTAAAAAACTTTCTATCATTTTCGTCTTTTAAAATTGCGGATAGTTTTATAGCAAGATTACGGCTGTTGTTTACAAGTCTGCCCCAAAGTTTTCGGCCTTCCCACCATCTGTCATAAGCGGTATTGGTTCTAAAAACAAGCAAAAGTGAGATGACAAATCCAAGCATTCCATGCATGATTGGAATATTGTGGATGTAATCGTTTTTGGTCACTTTAAAATAATGAAGTTCAAGATAACAGACAGCTGAGGCATAAATTCCAATTGCAATCATAATCGTGAACAGTTTTCGAACTGTATCTGACTTATGAAAATGAAAAATAAAAGTAAACCAATCTTTGGTATTGTATGTAATCATTGAAACTTGTTTTGTAACAAATTTAAAGTAAAAAAATATTCTGTTGGAAGTAAATTATAAAAATATTCAGCACCAAGAATAAACAGAATGTTTTCGTAAAAACGTTATGTAAATTTTGCTGAAATTAAAAAAAATCTGCTAAATCTGCGAGAGAAAAATAGCTCGTAGATTTAGCAGATTGGGCAGATAATATTTGATTTTTAAAAGTGAATTAAAAATTAATATTTCCTGCTAATTCTTTTAAAGCAATTTCAGATAATTTTGCTTCGTATTGCGCGTTGCTGTAACGCACTTTTGCATTGACATAATTAAGTTGGGCCGTTCTAAAATCTAGCGTTGTAATAGTTCCAATTTTAAATTTGTCTAAAGTGATTTCTAAATTCTGTCTTGCGATTGCTTCGTTATCTTCTTCTAAATCAATTAATTCTAAATTGGTTAAATAGGTTTGAAAAGCAGTGCTCAACTGTGTGTTTAACGTTATGTTTTGCTGTTCTATAGCAAGCTGTGAGTTTTCGATCTGTAATTTGGCAACTTTTTCATTACGATGCTGATTAAAACCGTCGAATATATTCATAGAAGCATTAAAACCATAGTTTAAACCTTTAGAAGATGTTTCGCTAGTAAATCCTAAGCTCGACTGGCTTTCAGAAAAATTGTATCCCGTAGTTAACCTCAAAGTAGGGTAGCGGTCTGCTTTTACTTGTTTAAGCTCTAGTTCGGCTATACGTTTGTTTATAATTTCGGCTTCCAAACCTGGATTTTGCTTTTGAGCTAATTCCATTAAATCCGCCAAGACCAATTTATTATCAACTGTAACTTTATCAGTCACTTTAAAATCAATTTTTGGATCGCGCGCTAAATGCTGATTCAGTAAAATTTTACCATTAGCATACGCTTCTTTCTGTCTCAATAAAGCAACCTGATCTGAGTTTAAATCAACCTGTGCATTTAATACTTCCAGTTTTGAAGCTTTTCCTATGCTGAAACGATTTTTAGCCAAAGTCAAACGCTGGTTCGAAATTACGATTGTAGTGTCTAATGCCGACAATTGCTGTTGCATTTGAACTAAATCATAATAAGCCGAATTTACCTGAGCAATTTTGACTAAAATAGTTCTTTTAAGTTCTGCGTCGCCAAGTTTCTGAAGTTCTTTCAACTGATCTAGTTTGGCAAACATTTTCATTCCGTCAAAAACGGTCCAGCCTAAACTAACGCCATAATTTAAACTATTGTTTTTAGCATTGTTCAATGTAGTTGATGTACCATCTTGACGTACTTGTGTTGAATTCGTAAGATTATTATTGTCTGTAATATTTGCGGTTGCAGTCGGCAACATTCCTGCATTACCAATTGTTACATTTGTTTCGGTTATTTTGGAATTATTTTTAGCAATTTTAATCTCAAAATTATTTTCCAAAGCTATGGTCATAGCTTGTTCAATAGTAAGAACTTCCTGTGCCTTTGTCTGAATTGCACAAAAAAGCAGGATAAGTACTGTACAATATATTTTTTTGATATTCATATTCGTTTTCTTTAACCAGAAAGTATATTTCTGGTTTTTATTTAATGCTTTCTCTTTCGTATTCGTCAATATGATCAAATTCTGGATAATGCTTTCTTGCTCTTGACCACATAAAATAAATGGCAGGAATTACAAAAAGCGTTAAAGCCAATGAGAAAATAGTTCCTCCCACAATTACAACTCCCATACCAATTCTACTCGTAGACGCAGCTCCAAGAGACATTGCAATAGGAAGTGCTCCCAATGCAATAGCCAAACTCGTCATTAAAATTGGACGTAAACGTGCTTCTGAAGCTTCTAAAATAGCTTCTAATTTAGGTTTGCCTTGTTCTCGCAACTGATTGGCAAATTCTACGATCAAAATACCGTTTTTGGTTACCAGACCAATCAGCATTACAGTACCAATCTGACTGAAAATGTTCCATGTTTGATTGAAGAGCCATAACGAGAATAAAGCTCCTGCAACCGCCATTGGAACCGTCAAAATGATAATGAATGGATCAATGAAACTTTCAAATTGTGCCGCAAGAATCAAGAAGATTAACAATAAAGCCAATCCGAAAGCGAAAGAAGTATTAGAGCTACTTTCTACGAAATCTCGTGATTCTCCAGCTAAATCTGTAGTGAAGCTTTCATCTAAAACTTTTGCTTTAATACGATCCATTTCTTCAATTCCGTCTCCCATACTTTTTCCTGGCGCTAATCCAGCAGAAACTGTTGCAGACATGTATCTATTATTATGATACAATTGCGGCGGATTACTTTGTTCGTATACGTTTACAACGTTATCCATCTGAATCAATTCGCCATTTTTGTTTTTCACAAACATAGAAGTCAAATCCAAAGGTTTCGATCTGTCTTTTTGGTCAAATTGTCCAATTACTTGATATTGTTTTCCGTTTTTAATAAAATAGCCAAAACGCTGTCCGCTTAAAGAAAGCTGTAAAGTCTGTGCAATATCAAGAATAGAAATTCCTAAACTTTCTGCTTTTGCACGGTCAATGGTAACGTTGATTTCAGGCTTGTTAAATTTTAAGTTTACATCTGTTGTCGAAAACACATCACTTTTACCTACTTCATTCATAAAAACAGGGATTTTTTCTCTCAACTTATCAAAGTTTGGAGCCTGAATAATATATTGTATTGGTAAACCGCCACGTCTGTTAACGGCAATTGTAGGCTGTTGAATTACTGCTATTTTAGCATCAGGATATCTTTTTGTCCATTTGCTTAATTTGTCTGCAATTTCTTTTTGAGATCTGGTTCTTTCGTCTGGTTCTTTTAATGACAGTCTCACAAAACCTGAGTTCGTTGCAGAACCTCCAGATCCTCCAGCAGTAATTACTAAACTAACTTTTTTTTCTGGGATTGAATCGTCAACAAGTTTTGAAATTTCTTGCATAAAACGATAAGTATAATCGTAAGAAGAGCCTTCTGGCGTGGTCATACGCATGGTAACAGAACTTCTGTCATCATAAGGTGCTGTTTCTTTTGGAAGAATCGTAAAGAATAAATATATAATTCCAAAACAAGTAATTAAAATAGGAAAGCTGATCCATTTTTTGTCCATGAATTTTGTCAGTGATTCAGCATAACTGCTGTTCATTTTTTCAAAAAAGGGCTCAGTTTTAATATAGAATTTTGATTTCTTCTGTTCGCCGCCTTTCATTAAATAGGCATTTAACATTGGTGTTAAAGTCAAGGAGACAAAGGCTGAAATCAATACTGCAGCTCCAATTACAACTCCAAATTCTCTAAAGAGTCGGCCAACAAAACCTTCTAAGAAAATTACTGGCAAAAATACCGCTGCTAAAGTGACAGAAATGGATATAACAGCGTAAAAGATTTCATTAGAACCTTTAATAGCTGCTTCGATAGGAGACATTCCTTCTTCGACCTTTTTGAAAATATTTTCAGTTACAACAATTCCGTCATCCACAACAAGTCCTGTTGCAAGCACAATAGCAAGAAGTGTTAATACATTTATTGAGAAACCAAAAAGCCACATAATGAAGAATGTAGCAATTAACGATACAGGAATGTCAATTAATGGCCTGAAAGCAATTGCCCAGTCTCTAAAAAATAAATAAATAATAATAATTACCAGAACGATTGATATTCCTAAAGTTTCGGCAACCTCCAATACAGATTTCTTTACAAATTGCGTGTTATCAAGCGCAATATTAAGTTTAATGTCTTTAGGTAAATCTTTTTTTAAGGCTTCAAATTTTTTGTAAAATTCAGCTGAAATATCCAGATAATTGGCTCCTGGCATTGGAACAATAGCCATTCCAATCATTGGAAGCCCAGAAGACATCAAGGAAGTCTCTATATTCTCTGGACCTAATTCGGCACCGCCTACATCACTAAGCCTTACGATTTTATCGCCATCTGTGCGAATGATAATATTGTTGAATTCTTCTGGTTTAGAAAGATTTCCAACTGTTTTTACGGTTAATTCAGTATTGTTTCCTGTTAATTTACCAGATGGCAGTTCGACGTTCTGAGCATTTAATGCGTTTCTCACATCGGCAACTGTACACTTATAAGCATTTAGTTTTACAGGATCTATCCATAAACGCATTGCATAGCGTTTTTGCCCCCAAATTTGCACGCCACTTACGCCTGGAATAGTTTCCAAACGCTGAGAAATAACATTTTCGGCATAATCGCTTAATTCTAAAGAGCTTCTGCTGTCACTTTGAACCGTCATCGAAATAATAGATTCGCTATCTGCATCGGCTTTAGAAACAACTGGAGGGGCATCTATATCTTGTGGAAGATTTCTAATGGCTTGCGATACCTTGTCTCGAACATCATTAGCCGCTTCCTCTAAATCTTTATCTAAATTAAACTCGATTGTAATGGTACTGCTTCCTTGGTTGCTGGATGAAGTAATATTTCGAATTCCATCAATCGCATTTACGGCTTTTTCAAGAGGTTCTGTAATTTGCGATTCAATAATATCAGAATTGGCACCAGTGTAATTGGTACGAATGGAAACCTGCGCAGGATCAATAGATGGAAACTCTCTGACACCTAGAAACGTATAACCAATAAAACCGAATAGTATAATTAACAGATTCAGTACTATTGTTAAGACAGGTCTTTTTATACTTGTAGTTGATAAACTCATGTTTGATTTTAGATTGTAGAGTTCGGATTTTAGATTTTTGATTAGTAAGATTTAGCTTTTAACTCATAACCCAAAACTCATAACTCATAATTATTTTACTTTAACTTTGATAGGAGCTTCGTTTTTTAATGACATAACACCGCTTGTAATTAAAGTGTCTCCAGGTTTTAATCCTGATAAAATTAAAATTGAAGAATCTGTTCTTGTTGTCGCATCAACCATTACTTCTTTTGCTTGCCCGTTGTTGGCAACAAATACTTTTTTACCGTCTTGAATTGGAATAATTGCTTGAGAAGGAACAACTATCGCGTCTTTGATAATATTTAAAGGCAATTTGATGTCTGCAAAAGTCCCAGGAAAAAGTTTTCCGTCATTATTATCAGCAAGCGCACGAATCTGAAGTGTACGTGTAGCAACAGCAACTTCTGGTTCGATAGCATAGATTTTTGCATTATACGTTTTGTCAGATCCAGAAACTCTAAAATCGATTACAGATCCAGATTTTACTTCGGCAGCATATTTTTCTGGAATAGAAAAAGTGATTTTTAGCTTACTTGTGTTGACTAATTTTGCCACTAAAACAGTTGGTGTAATGTATGTTCCTGGAGAAATATTACGTAAACCAATTTTTCCTGAAAAAGGTGCTCTAACAGAAGTTTTAGAAATTTGCGCTCTAATTAATTGGCTTTGCGCTTGAGCAGAAGCAAGATCTGCTTTTGCGACATCTGCTTCTTCTTGACTGATGGCTTCTTTTTGCAGTAATAATTTTGCTCTTCTTGCGTTCTCAGCAGCCAAATCTTCTCTAGTTAGAGCTTGTCTTAGCTGTGCTTTTAATTCGATATCATTTACTTTAAGAAGCACTTGTCCTTTTGTTACATTGCTGCCTTCGTTAAAAAATATTCCTTCAACAATTCCTGAAACCTCACTATGAATTTCTACTTGTTCGTTTGCTTCAATAGATCCTGATAATGCTAAATTATTGTCAAAAGTAGCCGTCTTTATTACAATTCCATTAACAGTTGTTGGAGCTTTTTTATCATTGAAATTTTTAGATTCATCGTTTTTGCCCTTGTTCGAAATAATTCTGTAGGTGATAAAGCCACCAATTGCAACAATTAAAAGGGTGTAAATGAGATGTTTTAGTTTCATAAAAATGAGGTGAGTATAGAATTTAGTTTTTTGTTTTTAGTAAGCTTACAAATTTAACTTTTTGGTGCGAAATCGAAAGCTGTTAGCGTTTATTTAACATTTGTAGGTACAAAGGTTTGCATTTAGACTACAGGCAGGCAAAAAGGTTTAATTTAAGTGTAATTTTTTTTGAAGAAAGTAGAGATGCTGAGGGTAAAATTACGTTCTAAGACTTAGATAAGCGCTTATCGTTTCTAGTATAGAAGATTTTTTTTTGCAATTTGTCTGATTTTTTTTGCACTTTATCGATTTTATTTGTAACATTGATATGTTAAACAAAATGAAAGATTTTAACATGAATGCTAACGGTTGTGTTTGATTTTTGTGTTAAAATACGTATGTAGAAGTTGTTTTTTTTGGTTTTTGATTATATATAATGAATAATTATATTAACAAGTGTTTATTGTTTGTTGTTGAATGATATTAAAAAAAATAATTTATGAAGAAAAAATTACTTCTAAGCTTATGGTTTACATTTTTGCTTCTTTCAATTGGTTATCTGTTTTGGCAGAATGAGTTCCAATACAGTCTTCCAACACCTATTCCTAAAAATTATCATGCGATTGCAATGGGTTCAAAAATTGAACTTGGTCCGTGCTGTGCATTTGACAACAAACCCATATTTATCCATTTTTATAATCCCGAATGTCCCTGTTCGCGGTTTAATGTCCCGCATGTTAGCGACTTAATTAAAAAATACGGAGATCAGGTCAATTTTAAAATTGTGGTGTTAAACAAACAGAAGAGTTTTACGATTGATGAAATTCAGGAAAAGTTTGGTGCTGAGATTCCTGTATATTTTGATGAAGCAATAGCCAAAAAATGTGGTGTTTTCTCTACTCCGCAGGCAGTTTTACTAGATCAGTCACATAATTTATATTATAGAGGGAATTACAATAAAACCAGATATTGTACAGACACCAAAAGCAATTATGCTCAAATGGCGATTGATTCTCTTCTTAACCAAAAAGAGAAACCTTCTTTTAATGCTTTAGCTCTTAAGGCATACGGATGTTCGTTACCAAAATGTACTAAATAACTTTTTCCAAAAACCTAAATCTAAACCTATGAAAACAAAAGCTAGCTTAAACGAACAAGATTATCTGCACAGTTTTATGTCTACAATGACACAAAAATCAGATACAATTATTAATTATGTACTTGCAGTATATTTTCTTCTGGGTATTGGACTTTCTTTTAAATACGATACTTTTGAAATTGGCGTTGGCGTCGGTACATTGAATCTTTTGCTTTATTATTCGGCAAAATTTTTCATGAAAAATTCCAAATTTTACCAATACGTTTTATCTGTCGTTCTGGCTATTTTTATGGCGCAGTACATTTATCAAATGCATGGAATGTTCGAAATGCATTTTACCGTATTCATTGCCAGTACCATTTTGATTATTTATCAGAATTGGAAGCTTCAAATTCCGCTAACTTTATTGGTTGTTCTCCATCATGCTGGATTGGCGTACCTGCAAAACTATATTTATAATGATGCCAACGGCCTTCAGGTGTATTTTTCGCAAGTAAATTTTGATGTCGAAACATTAATTATTCATACCGTTTTGGCCGCAGTGGTTTTCTTTATGAACGGCTATTGGGCATATTATTTTAAGGAACATAGCGAAAATCATATCTCTAAAATTTCAGACGAGTATGAGTTGGAAAACATGAAATTGGCTTCAGCAAAATACAGCTCAATGTCAGCTACAAAAGATTATAATGATTTTATTCATAGAACGACTTTAGATTTAAAACTACCAGTAAATTCAGTTTTAAAATTAATTGATGTTTCAAAGGGACATACAGATAATGACAAGCTGCTTAGTTATCTTGAAATGATGAGAGAAAGTGCCAAAAAAATTGATGATTTAGTCAATGATATTCATGTAAAATCAACAACCAATAGAAACTAGTTTTTTAAAACTAGAATTATAATCAAGTCCCAAAGAAAACAATATTAATATTTTTTAAACCTGTTGTATGTTTAAGCATGATTTACCCACTGCAGTGCCTACGCTGCATAGTCTTAAAAGAATAATTGAAGATTTTTTGAATGAAAGCATAACATTAGATTCGATTGAAAAAATGGGGATTCAATCTGATTTTGAAATAGAGGTAAAGGAGATTTTTAAAAATTACCGAACGAGTTCGCATGTTTACGATCTTGATTTTCAATATAAAAAGCTAATTCAGATTATGAATGATATTAGACAGCTTAATCTTGCTGTTAATAATGAAATTCCAGAATGGCTTGAAAATGAATTGGAAACAGTTTTTCGTAAAATCAGAAACATTCTACTTGTCTTAGAAATCGAGTCGAATTAAGGTTTATGGATTCATTTTATGCGAATTGAATTGTAAATTAATTTAAATGTAAGAGTTATGGATACCAGATTACACCGTCCAACAGCTTCGGATAGAGAAGTGGACTGGAATAAGAATAAAGTGTTGCTTAGTAAAACAGATAAAAAAGGAACCATTTTATATGCCAATGAAGACTTTATAGATGTTTCTGGTTATGATGAATTTGAACTTGTTGGCCAGCCTCATAATATTGTACGTCATCCCGATATGCCAAAAGTAATTTTTAAATTCTTGTGGGATAGTATAAAATCTAGTGAAAACATTCATGTCATTATAAAAAACATGGCAAAAACCGGTCGTTATTACTGGGTTGTAACCGATTTTAAAATTGTGGCAGATACAGATGGTGAAATTGTAGGCTTCTTCTGCACTCGAAAATCGGTTCCAAACGATATTATTGTAAAATTTATTGAACCCTTGTATAAGAAACTTTTACAAATTGAGGAAACTAGCGGTATGCATGCTTCTGAAGAATATCTTGTAGGTTTTCTAGAAGAGAGGAAGAAAACGTACATGGAATATATCGATCACATGATTGCAACCGGAAAGGATGATAAAAATAAAATCAGCAAAGGTTTGTTTAGCGGTCTTTTTGAAAAGAAAAATGAAGCAAAAAAATAAATACTAACTATATACTTCATTGTGTCCGATAAAAATATTCACCCCTTAAATTTGTCCCCCAGCAAAACTAAATCACATGAATGAAAATAAAGGACGCAATGGAGTTTTTTTTTAAAGTTGCAAAGATACTAAGATGCTGAGATACTAAGTTTCTAAGCTACTAAGACGCTAAGTTTTGAAGTCCAAAGATTTTAAGTTTAAAATCTTTGGACTTTTTTAATGTTGAATATAAGGGCTAGAGTATAAACCTTTATAAATTAGTATCTTAGAATCTCAGCATCTCAGATTCTTAGAATCTTAGCAACTTAGAAGCTTTCTAACTTATATAATTCCAAATATTCTTTTTCTTGGTTAATTCTATAAAGATGTTTCTTAAAACAGCGTGTTCTGGTTTTTGAAGAGCAGAATCTTCTTTTAAGATTTTCATAGCATAATTTCTTGCCAGAGATAAAATATCTCTATCTTTTACAATATCAGCAATTTGAAGGTTTAAAACGCCACTTTGTTGTGTTCCCATTAAATCTCCAGGACCACGAAGTTTTAAGTCAACTTCGGCAATTTCAAAACCATCGTTGGTTTGCACCATGGTTTCCATTCTAGTTTTGCTGTCAGAGCTTAATTTATGTCCCGTCATTAAGATGCAATAACTCTGTTCGGCACCACGCCCAACACGCCCGCGGAGCTGATGCAATTGCGAAAGCCCAAATCGTTCTGCGCTTTCTATGATCATTACACTCGCATTTGGCACGTTTACACCAACCTCAATTACAGTTGTTGCCACCATGATATTGGTTTTTCCTTCAGAGAAACGCTTCATTTCAGAATCTTTATCAGCTGGCTTCATTTTTCCGTGAAGAATAGAAATAGAATATTGCGGAAGCGGAAAATCGCGAGAAATACTTTCATAACCGTCCATTAAATCCTTATAATCCATTTTTTCAGACTCCTGAATAAGCGGGTAAACAATGTAGATTTGTCTTCCTTTTGCAATTTCATCACGAAGAAATTTCCAAACTTTCAAACGATTTGTATCATAACGATGTACAGTCTGAATTGGTTTTCTTCCAGGAGGTAATTCATCAATAACCGAAATATCCAAATCGCCATATAAACTCATGGCCAGCGTTCTCGGAATAGGAGTAGCTGTCATGACTAAAACGTGTGGCGGAATATCGTTTTTCTTCCATAATTTAGATCTTTGCTCTACACCAAAACGATGCTGCTCATCAATTACGGCTAAGCCTAAATTCTGAAATTGCACTTTATCTTCCAATAAAGCATGAGTTCCAATTAGAATTTTAAGTTCTCCACTTTCTAGTTCTTCATGAATAATTTTTCTTTCAGCAGTTTTAGTAGAACCTGTTAAAATTCGAATATTGATATTTAGGGTTTTAGCAAATTCAGATAAACCCAAAAAATGCTGATTGGCCAAGATTTCTGTTGGAGCCATCAAACAAGCCTGAAAACCGTTATCAATTGCCAAAAGCATACTCATAAAAGCCACAATCGTTTTTCCAGAACCCACGTCACCTTGAAGCAAACGATTCATTTGAGCATTACTGCCCATATCTGTCCTAATTTCTTTGATAACTCTTTTTTGAGCATTCGTTAAATTAAAAGGCAAATGATTTTTATAAAATTCATTAAAAAGTTCTCCCACTTTGTCAAATGGATGTCCTTTTATTTTATGTTTTCGAATGAGATTCTTTGTAATTAATTGCAGCTGAATAAAGAACAATTCTTCAAATTTTAGTCGGAATTGCGCTTTCGCTAAAATTTCAGCACTCTTTGGGAAATGAATGTTGAATAATGCAGCGCGTTTCGGAATCAGTTTTAATTCTTCAATTAAAAACGGCGGAAAAGTTTCTGTAAACAACGCCTGTGTTTCCAAGAAAAGCTGTTCCATCAATTTATTAATGGTACGGTTCGAAATTCCTTTATTAGCCAAAGCTTCTGTTGAAGGATAAACGGGCTGCATAGCCGAACGTAAACTTCTTTCGTGTTCGCTTAATAATTCAATTTCGGGATGTGCCATACTAAACTGGCTTCCATACAATGAACATTTTCCAAAAATAACCAAAGGTTCGTTAATTTTTAAGCTTTCGCGAATCCATTTATGACCTTGAAACCAATTTAAGTCAATTTGTCCCGTATCATCAACAAAACTTGCCACAAGACGTTTTTTGTTTTTGGCAAATTCAACGGTTTTAATGTTGATTATTTTGCCAATAATCTGAACTTCAGAACCCGTATTCTGCAATTCGTTAATCTTGTAATAACGTGTTCTGTCAATATATCGATTCGGAAAAAGATTGACTAAATCTCCATATTTATGAATGCCCAATTCCTTACGAAGCAGCTGGCCACGGCTCGGACCAACACCTTTTAAGTATTCAATTGGAGTTTCTAGAAGATTATTAGACATTCGAAGATTAGATTTTGTAGAGCCAAGAAGAAAGAAAAAAGATAAAGCTCTTGTCTTTTTTCTTTCTTCTATTTTCTTTTCTCTTTAAAAAGCGAAGATAGATTTTAATTGGGAATTTTAAAAATGATTTGTTGTTTTCAAGTGTTTGAATATTAACTTATCGTTAAGTTGCAATGTTTAGACGCAACTGTTTTAAGAAAGTAAAATCTTAATAATAATTAACTCATTAAAAACTATAAAAATGAAAAAAATTGGACTTTTGATTGCAATGTTTGTTTCTTTAATTTCTTGTTCTAACGACGATTTAAGCGACAAGGCAGATACAGCCGTTACAGATTATTACGGGAAGTGGATACAATATACCGAGGCTAAGTTTTCAAACGACCCTTCTTCAAAACAGTATTCTTATGAATTTAATAAAGACAATACATTTTCAAAAAGGAGAGTTTATGAAAATATTGATGTAACACTTACAGGAACTTTTGAGATTATAAGCAAAGAAAATCTAACTCGTTTTGTATTAACTTATAAAGAGAAAAAGGAGAATTCATTCATTTCAAACTGTACAGGCAGTTTGATAGAAAGTTTTACTCTGGACAAGTCAGGACATTTGCTAGATGATGCTCGCGCATGTGACGGCAGTTTTGTATTTAAGAAAGCAAATTAAAATTGAAATAAGTAAAAGCTGTAAAACTCTGTTGGGAAACTAACAGAGTTTTTTATTTTTATCGTCAGTATAATTTTAATAAAAAAGATTATTAGATTTGTTAAAACATTTAAATTATAAGCCTCAAATTATGATTAAAGAAGAAAAAGTTCCTTTTGAAACTATGGTGTTTTCTGGTATTACATTCAAGGTAATTAACCGACACGAAGCCCACAATATTATTGGAGATCTTACCGATTTCAAGAATCAGAAAATTTATAATGTTTTTGAAGATACTTGGCGTTTTCCTGATTACGAAGAAAATCCGATATTTCTATTAGCAGAAGATGATGTAGAAATGGACTTGTTTGAGATGGATTTTAGTACCGAAGAATATCCGGATATTTTTATTTTAGGGTTTATTTTCAAGGGAAATCTAACAGTTGCAAAGCTCATCAGTTCTTATGATACGGATAATTCTCCGGCTTTAATTGTTTTAGGAAAGACAACAACAGTCAATATCAATTTGTTTGGAAGCGTTCATTATTTGGGCGGAGGCTTACAGTGCGATACGCTTGCAGGAGAATATAATCACGGAGAACTTTTTGTAAAAGGTGATCTTATAGCTTGGCTGGTTTATACAGATGATATGCTCTTTCATTTTGAACGTTTTACAGATGTTCAGGCGATCATAAGTTCGGGCAGACCCGACGTTTTAATTTGCAGCAATGTGCAAGACACTGACGGATCTATTATAACTGTCGAGAATTATCTGCCTTCAACACACAAACTGTCGGATATTGTAGACGATGCTTTTGTAGAGCTTTCAAGTTATGGCAACGAAATATTGGGCAATAACTATTTAGATATTTTTAAAGAAGGACTTTCAATCTTAGATTACGATAAAAAAGAGCAGTATTCGTATGCAGATTTCCGTAATCAGTTTATCAATATGGTGGAAGTTTTGTCTGAAAATGAAGAATTGAAAGAAAACGGAAAAATTGTTAGACATATTTCTGGAACCACTTATTTGTTTATTCCTTTTGATTATGAAGGAAAAAAATACAGCCAGATTTCTGAAGAAATTTCAAATGGTTTTAATATCCGAATGCGCGCTTTGTGGTGTCATGAAGATGAAGAAATTATGATTATTCTGGAATATCTTGATGAAAACGGAGATCCAAAATACCAATGGATGAATGACGAAAATGCTCCCGGAATTGAGTTTTTCTGCGTAAAAAATGCTGTCATGAAAACATTTGAAATGTTGATGGCTCCAGAATCTGAAGAAGAAGATGACGAAGATAATGAAACAGAATATTCAGAGTACGATGGCAGTTTTTCATTAGAAGAATTTGCAGTTCAATTTGGCAGCTATAAATTACCTGAAGATTTAGTGAAATTATATGAATTCGAGCAAGAACATGGAGTAGAATCTTATTCGGAATGTTTTGGACTTACTATAACTGAAGAGAAAACAGGAATAAAAACATGGTCTGAAGAAGAAGAGTTTTACAATAGCTTTATCGAATTTGCAGGCGCAAACGGATCTGGAAGTTCATATGCGTATTGGCTTATTGACAAAGATTTGAATAATTGCCCGATTGTTGTTTTTGGTGACGAAGGTGGAGTTCACGTTGTGGCAGAAAGCACTCGTAAACTAATTCAGTTGCTGACATTAGACACTGAAATTTCTGTAGACTTTGATTCTGCTTATTTTTATAAAGATGAAGAATACTATGAAGAAAGCGAGAATAAAGAAGAGTTTCAAGAATGGGTTAAAGAACAGTTTGGTTTTGATGCAATAGAATCTAATGAAGAAGCAGACGAAATTGTAGCACAAGCGAAAAGAAAGTACAAGCAGAAGTTCAATGATTTCTTAGTGAAATTTGATATTGAAATCAGTGAAGAAGATGATGACGAATAGTTTTTTATCTTTGACCTAAATTAGAAAAAATGAAAACACATTTAGCGCTTTTACGCGGAATCAACGTTTCTGGGCATAACATGATGAAAATGGAAGCTTTGAAAGCAATGCTGGAAAATATTGGTTTTAAAAATGTTCGAACGTATCTGCAATCTGGAAATGTCTTTGTAGACAGCGAAGAAGAAGCCTCTAAAGTTGGTTTTATAATCAAACAGGAAATATTTAAAGTTTTTGGACACGAAGTTCCTGTTGTGATGATTACCAAAGAGAACTTAGAATCTTGTTTTGCCAATAATCCGTTTTTAAAAGAGAAAGATATTGATACCAAAAAGCTTTATGTGGCTTTTGTTTCAATGAATTTAAAAAAGGAAAGTATAAACGATTTGAAAATCAGTCAGTTTAAACCAGACGAAGCAAGTATCGATGAAAACAGGATTTTTATTAAATATGCCGTTGGTGCTGGAAAAACACGTTTTGATCAAAAATATATCGAGAAAAAATTAAATGTAACAGCAACAATTCGAAACTGGAATACCGTTACGAACTTGCTTAAAATGTATGAAGAATAATGAAAAAGTACTTTTTTATAGTTTTTGTTTTTGCAATGAGTTTAAATGCTGTAGTTTATGCTCAGAATACCAAAACAGCTCCAGAAGATTTTAATGTCTTTTTTAAGAAATTTAATGAAGATCAGAAATTTCAAATCAGTAGAGTTATTTTTCCTTTAAAATACAAAATGAATAATGATGATTTTGAATTAGCGGATTATACAATGCCAAAAGAAAATTATAAATCCCTTAATTTGAATAGAAAATCGGATGAGAAATATTTAAAGCGCGCCTTGGTGGTAAAGAAAAATAAAGTCACACTTCAAGAACGAGGACTTGATAGCGGAATTTATATTGATTACATCTTTGAACTAAAAGATAACAAATGGTTTTTGAAAACTTGGGTTGACCAATCTACTTAAGATCAATCCCGAATCCATTTTTGCATAGCCGGAAAAGGAGATTTATTTTCTTTTTCGGCTTTTTCATTTCCAAGACACAATCCCATCCATTCCAAAAGAGGCAATCCCATATAATTTTCAGATTCGAAGTTAGAAATAAACCAATCCGAATGACCTTTGTAACCGTTTGGATGAAATACAAAATCAGCAGGAAATTGTAAATGATGCAATGCGGCATACGACCATAAAATAGCGGCAATTTCGTCGCCTTGAGTCGGCCAATCTTTAGAAATTTGTGTCGAACCAACCAATTCTCTTTCTGAAGGAATCGTTACTGCAAGATGCCCAGCCTCATGTAAAATATCGCCAGGATATAATAGTTTATTATAATCGATATAAATGCAATTAGGCCCTAAATCTAAGCCTGGTAAAAAGGTTTCTTCAAGCTCTTTTTCAATAATTTCAATACCAATTTCATTCAAAAAGAGTAGTACTTTTTGCACTTCATCATTTTCTTTTAAAGCCATATTAGTTTGTTTTTAAAATAGTCTTCTTGATGTAAATAGTGTCTGCATTATGAAAAGCTCCTTTTTTCATTCCACCGCCAAAAGGCTGTATAAATTGAATGTTTTGAGATTCGTAACCTTCTTTTTTAATCGCTTCATTTACAGCTAAAGTTGGTGCTTCGAAACCAAAAAATGTAAATTGGCGATAGCGCTTTTCTACTAACGAAAAGTAACCGTTTGCTTGACTTAAAGTCTCTCCAACAATACAATTTCCTATAGGTTGTTTCGTTTCTGCATCGTAAATATAGCCGGTAATTTGAGGCCTTTTGCATCTGTTAACCAAACAACTTTGCAAAGAGAAAGAAATAAGAACTAGAAATATAAATTTATAAAAAAACTTCATTTATTTTTTAATTAAATCACAATACCAAAATCCAAAATCAAAAGCAGTTTCATCATTGGTATCGCAAGCTGTGTTTGACGAATCTTTCTTTTCTGGTTTTTCATATTTTCGATAAACAATTTCGCCAATTTCAAAATCAATTGGTTTAGAAAATATTGGTCCGTCGAAAGTAAAAGTATGAAATTCACCATTTTCACCACAAACATCTACATTTTTAGGCAAGTCATTTATAAAATCCTGATCGATAATTCTGCCAACAAAACTTTTGTCTAAATATTTTTCGTTTACACAAACGACAATTGTTTTGAATCCCAATGCAATAAACTCCTGAATTAAATCTTGAGTTGGAATTTTCCAGATTGGAAAAACACATTTTAAGCCAATTTTGGCCAACTGATTTTCGCGATATTGACGCAAATCTTCCAAAAAAATATCTCCAAAAATAGAATGTGTTATTCCGTTTTCTTTTAATTCGGTTAAGACTTCAGTCATCACTTTTTCATAAACTTCCATAGTTGGCATTTCTGGAACTTCAAGAATTTTTAACGGAATTCCGATGCTTTGGGCTTGTTCCTGCAATAGTTCAACGCGAATTCCGTGCATCGAAATGCGTTGATATTGCTGATTTACACTTGTCAATAAACATTCTATCTGAAAATCAGTATTTTGAAGTGTTTTGTATAAGGCTAGAGCAGAATCTTTACCGCTGCTCCAGTTAAATAAGGCTTTTTGAGGTATAGACACGATTTGCGGTTTTATATGGTAAACTTACAAATTTCATTCTATTTGTAAAGGAAACCTTTTGTAACTTTGGGATTTTACATGCCAAATGACACCATTATTTAAAGAAAAATTCAAAATAGATTCGCACCGACTGCAAAACTGGGATTATTCTAGTGAAGCAGTTTATTTTATAACTATAGTTACAAAAGATAGAAAATGTATTTTTGGCAGTGTCGAAGAAGAAAAAATGATTTTAAATGAAAATGGAAAGATTGTTGAAAATGAGTTATTGAAATCAATAAAGATTCGAAAAAATTGGTTTTTTCATAATTGGGTTATTATGCCAAATCATATTCATTTATTAATCGAAATTCAAAATACAGATGTTTCTATTAATATGGAAAACACCCAGAATATCGTAGAGACGCATAGCAGTGCGCCTATGTCCAGCATATCCACAACGGATATTTCTTTGTTGACATGCGGGCGTGAGACGCACAGCAGTGCGCCTCTACAGAGCCAATCTAATTCCGATTTTCTATCCGAAACGCATATCGTAGAGACGCATCGCAGTGCGTCTCCGTCCAGCATATCCACAACGGATATTTCTTTGTCGACATACGGGCGTGAGACGCACAGCAGTGCGCCTCTACAGAGCCAATCTGATTCCGATTCTCTATCCGAAACGCATATCGTAGAGACGCACTGCAGTGCGTCTACGTCCAGTATATCCACAACAGAAAACAAAATTTCGGACATATCTTTGTCGACATACGGGCGTGAGACGCACAGCAGTGCGCCTCTACAGAGCCAATCTGATTCAAAAAATGGTTTCGATGACAATCAAATTCAAAATCAATTATTATCTAAACTTTCTCGTAAATCAAATTCAATTTCATCATTTGTAGCCATTTTTAAATCAATTACTACTAAACAAATAAGCGGTTCAGAATCAATCTGGCAGGCTAATTATCACGATCATATTGTTAGAAATTATAAGAGGTTTGAAAAGATTTACGATTATATTAAAAACAATCCAAGATCTTGGGAAACAGATTCTTTAAAATAAAATTTTCAATGAAATACATTTTTTTATTATTCACCAGTTTTCTTTTTGCACAGCAAACGAAATACGCCGATTTTAAATCTGTTTCAGGACAATTGTCTTTGAATCCAAAAGAAAAAACAGTTTCAGGTGCTGTCGATTTTCAATTTGAGGTTTTAAAGGATTGTGATACGATTTCGCTTGACGCTAAAAACATGGAATTCTCGAATGTGAAAATCAACGAGAAAGAAATCATTTTCATTAATACAACTAAACAATTAAAATTGGTTTTTCCATTTAAAAAAGGAGAAAATCGGCTAACTTTTAATTATTCAACAAAACCAAAACAAGCCTTGTATTTTGTTGATATGGAAAACGAAGAAGTGCAAATCTGGACACAAGGGCAGGGAAGATACACGAGCAATTGGTTTCCGAGTTTTGACGATGTGAATGAAAAATTGATTTTTAATCTAGGCATTACTTATGATAAAGACTATCAAGTAGTTTCAAACGGAGTTTTAAAAGAAAAAACAGCTAACGGAAATCTAAATCACTGGCAATATCAGATGGAGAAGCCAATGAGTTCGTATTTGCTAATGCTGGCGATTGGAAAATATGATAAAAGAGAATTTAAATCTAAAAGCAGAATACCTTTAGAATATTATTACGAGCCTAAAGATGCAGATCGTTTTGAACCCACTTATCGTTATTCAAAACGCATTTTTGATTTCCTAGAAAAAGAAATTGGCGTAAAATATCCTTGGAAGATTAATAGACAGATCCCTGTTAGAGACTTTTTGTATGCAGGAATGGAAAATACGACTTCAACTCTTTTTGCGACTCGTTATGTAGTAGATTCAACAGGCTTTTGCGATCGAAATTATACCAATGTAGATGCGCATGAATTGGCACATCATTGGTTTGGAGATTTAATTACAGCCGAAAGCAGCACACACCATTGGCTTCAAGAAGGATTTGCGACATACTTTGCCTTGCTTGCTGAAAAAGATATTTATGGAGAAGATTACTTTTATTCTAAGTTATACGATACCGCACAGCAGATAAAATTTGCTTCTCGCACCGATACTATTCCAGTTTTAAATCCAAAAGCAAGTTCGCTGACATTTTACGAAAAAGGAGCTTGGGCGCTATTCGTTTTGCATGAATCTATTGGAGATAAAGCTTTTAAAAAAGCAATCAAAAGTTATTTAAATAAGTACGCTTATCAAACTGTAAACACACAGAATTTTTTCGACGAGATAAAAAAAGTATCTGATTTCGATTTGGATAAATTTCAAAAAACTTGGCTGAAATCAACTGCTTTTGATACGCCAACTGCAAATGCTTTATTAAGTAAAAACAAAGCAATTCAAAAAAGATTAGAAATCGATAAATTAAAAAAAGCGCCTTTAGGAGAGAAAACAGATATCTTGAAAAACGTTTTGGAATCAGATGTTTACCAATCTGTAAAAGAAGCGGTTGTTGATCAGTTGGAAAATGAAAAATACGAAGATAAAAAGTCACTTTTGCTTTTAGCAATGCAAACCAATAATATTAAAGTCCGTCAAAATCTGGCTGGATCTTTAACCAAAATTCCAGGAGATTTTAGAGCAAATTACGAAACACTTTTAGATGATAAATCCTATCAGACACAAGAAATAGCACTTTATTGGCTGTGGAGAAATTTTCCCAATCATAGAATAGAATATTTGGATAAATCTAAAAATTGGATTGGTTTTAATGATTATAATCTTAGGACTTTGTGGCTTTCTCTTGCTTTGTCAACACCAAACTACAGTAATGATCCAGATTCTTTGGTAAATGAGTTGATTGCGTTTTCATCAACAAAATATGAAGCAACAACAAGACAAAATGCTTTAGAAAAACTAATCGCTTTTAAAATTATTAACGATCAGGTTTTGAGTAATTTAGTTGGCGCTACTACACACCATATGTGGCAATTTTCGAAATTTGGAAGAGACACAATTAGACTTCTGTTAAAAAATCCTGAAATGCGTGCTTCATTTAATAGAATTTTACCTAATTTGACACCCGATGAGCAATTCCAATTGAATCGTTTGTTGAAAGAGCTTTAGAGAATAGAGAATAGAGAATAGAGAATAGAGAATAGAGAATAGAGAATAGAAAAATAGATTGAGTAGAAGTCTTTTTTCTTTGTTCTATATTCTATATTCTTTCAGCTTAAATAAAATCCAAAAACAAAACCTACATTACAATTTATGAGAGCATTGGTTATTTCAGGTGGTGGTAGTAAAGGCGCTTTTGCCGGCGGTGTTGCCCAGTATTTAATAGAAGAAAAAAGACATGAATACGATTTGTTTATAGGAACTTCTACCGGAAGTTTATTGATTCCGCATTTAGCTCTCGGACATATCAAAAAAATACATTCTGTATACACTAATGTTACCATGTCAAGCATTTTTAATATTTGTCCGTTTGTGGTAAAAAATAAAGATGGCGTTGACATTGTAACAATTAATCACTTTAATGTACTACGTCAGTTTTTTAAAGGAAAAAGAACTTTTGGAGAAAGTAAAGGGTTGAAAAAGTATATTCAGAATAATTTTTCTCTTTCAGATTTCAATAAACTTAAAAAACTAAAAACCGACGTTATTGTTACGGTAACCAATTTTACTAAAAACGAATCAGAGTATAAATCGGTAAAAGACTGTACTTATGAAGAATTTTGTGAGTGGTCTTGGATATCGAGCAATTATGTTCCTTTTATGAGTTTGGTTGAAAAAAACAACTGTGAATATGGGGATGGCGGATTTTCGAGCTTAGTTCCAATACGTGAAGCAATTAACAGAGGAGCTACAGAAATAGATGTAATTGTGCTTGAAACAGAAGTAAATACAACGAAAACAGTAATAGGTAAAAATCCGTTTTCATTAATGATCGATTTGTTCCGAATTGCTTTAGATCAAGTGGAAAAACATGATATTGCTATAGGAAAACTTATGGCAAACAATAAGAATGTAAAGCTAAATTTATATTACACTCCCATAAAATTAACAGATAATGCCTTGATTTTTAATAAAGAGGTAATGAAAGAATGGTGGGAGCAAGGCTACGAATATGCTCAGAATAAGTCTGAGGTTATGAGCGACAATAAGATATTTATTTAAGATTTAAGATTGTAGATTTAAGAGTTCAGATTTAGAAAAATCAATCTAAAATCTATAATCTACAATCTAAAATATTTTTAGTACCAAAGGTCTGCAACTTCACTTTTAATGAAACTCAAAGCGGCATTACTTGGAGATTGTTTTTCTAATAAATCATTTAAGATTACTTCACGAAGTTTATCAGCATTTTCAACTTTATCGCTCATTGCAGCTTTACGAATAATTTGGATTGTTGCATTTTTTGCAGTTATAATGATTGTCCAACATTCTTCTGACATATAAATCTGTTGTGTTAAATTGTGCTCAAATTCCTGTTCGATTTGGTCAATTACATAATTTTCGTAATCATGTTTGTTTTGAGAAATAGGAGAAATTCTGATTAACAATTTTGTCAAGTTAATACGTTCCAAAAACAAAGTCATACGCTCGTAAGCTTGTAAACGTAAGGGTAATGATTCTTTGTGTGCTTGTTTATTTAATAAAAAAGCACGTTTTCTGTCATTGTTTTTAATATGTAACTCAAAAAAACGATAAGCTACAACTCCTGTAACTAAGGCTGGTAAAGTATAACTCGCAAGTTCTATTATTTTGTTGTAATCCATTTGAATAATTTTTAAGCAAAAATATACTTTTTGATCAAAAATCAACTTTAAATTTATGGTAATAAACAAAAAGGAAGATGTACTTTTGCAACTTGTTTTTTATTGAGACCAAAATATATTTTTAATGGATTCATACTTAATACTTTTTCTTTGTTTGGCGGCGTTTGCTGCAGGATTTATTGATGCAATTGTAGGCGGCGGCGGATTAATCCAAACCCCAATGGGATTAGTTTTATTACCAAATCTTCCTGTTTCGACTGTAGTTGGAACCTTGAAAATTCCAGCATTTAGCGGAACTGCTTTTGCGGCTTTTCAATATTTGAAGAAAGTAGTCATTCAGTGGAAACTTTTAATTATTATGATGTGTTTGGCGGTTCCGTCAGCATTTTTAGGCTCTACAATTTTAACATTGGTCAGCAATGATTTTATGAAACCGCTTTTGTTAGTGGTTTTATCGTTGTTATTTGTATATACTTACGCCAAGAAAAATTTCGGGCAGCATGTTGCTAAAGACCATTCGGCAACAACCCAAATATTTTATGCTGTTGTTATTAGTATAATTGTTGGATTTTACGACGGATTCATTGGGCCAGGAACAGGAAGTTTCTTTGTTGTAGCCTTTATTGCGCTTTTAGGATTCGACTTTCTTCACGCTTCTGCGAATGCTAAAATGGTAAATTTAGCAACCAATTTCGGTTCGATTTGCCTATTTATGATTAAAGGAAAAATCATTTGGGCAATTGCAATTCCAATGGCAATTAGCAATGGACTTGGAGGTTGGCTCGGAGCAAAACTAGCCATTAACAAAGGCAACGGATTTATTAGAATTTTCTTTTTGATTGTGGTTGTAGGTACTTTGATCCGATTTGCTTATGATGTGTTTTTTAAATAAGGATTCTAAGATTCTAAGTTGCTAAGATTCTAAGAATCTGAGATACTGAGTTTTTTTTTTTGAATAGCCGTTGGTTTTAACCAACGGCTATTCAAAACTGTATGGCATAATAATTGGAGGCAATTAAAAATTAGAAAACATAAGAAAATGGATGAAATTATAGAAGATGCCGAAGTTTTTTTTAACGATGTTCCCGATGAAGATTTAAATAAAGAACTTCAAAAAAGTATGGATGATATTAAAGCTGGAAGAGTTATTTCTTTTTCTGATTTTAAAGAAAAATTAAAAAATAAATATAATATCTAATTCCAAGTTTTCTCAAAATATTTAAAGAAAACCAATTGTCTGTTTTCTAGCCCCGATTGAGGCGGTATCCTCGTAGCGGAGCGGAGAGATATAGCCGAAAGCGGGAAACCATGTCTAATAAAATGCCTTTTGTTTGGCTTCAAAAAAAACTTATCATCTTAGAAACTTAGCAACTTAGAACCTTCCAAAAGCATCTTAGGAACTTTCTTTTTTAATTCTTATTTTTGCATAAAAGGAGAAAATTACATGCAGAAATATATTGACCAGCTCAACGAAGCGCAGAGAGCGCCTGTTTTAAAGAAAGACGGGCCAATGATTATTATTGCTGGTGCAGGTTCGGGAAAAACACGTGTTTTAACAATTAGAATTGCGTATTTGATGGCTCAAGGTATTGATGCCTTCAATATTTTGTCGCTTACTTTTACCAATAAAGCAGCCCGCGAGATGAAACACAGGATCTCGGATATCGTGGGAGCGAGCGAAGCAAAAAACCTTTGGATGGGAACTTTCCACTCTATTTTTGCTCGTATTTTGCGTGCCGAATCGGATCACTTGGGGTATCCTTCAAACTTTACCATTTATGACTCTCAGGATTCGGCTAGATTGATTTCTTCTATTATTAAAGAAATGCAGCTAGATCGTGATGTTTACAAACCAAAACAGGTTTTAGGACGTATATCTAATTATAAAAATAGTTTAATTACGGTTAAAGCTTATTTTAACAATCCAGAACTGGTTGAAGCAGATGCAATGGCCAAAAGACCAAGATTGGGAGAGATTTATCAGCAGTATGTTGATCGCTGTTTTAAGGCTGGTGCAATGGATTTTGATGATTTGTTGTTGAAAACCAATGAATTATTGACTCGTTTTCCTGAAGTTTTAGCTAAATACCAAGATCGTTTTCGTTATATTTTGGTTGATGAGTACCAAGATACGAATCACTCTCAATATTTGATTGTTAGGGCTTTATCAGACAGATTTCAGAATATTTGTGTGGTTGGAGATGATGCTCAAAGTATTTATGCTTTCCGTGGTGCGAATATCAATAACATTCTGAATTTCCAAAAAGATTACGAAGGTGTAATTATGTTTCGTTTAGAGCAGAATTACCGTTCAACAAGAAACATTGTAGAAGCGGCAAATACCGTGATGGAACACAATAAAACCAAATTAGATAAAGTAGTTTGGACAGCAAACGAATTTGGACCAAAAATTAAAGTTCACAGAAGTTTGACTGATGCAGAAGAAGGTCGTTTTGTTGCAAGTACGATTTTCGAACAGAAAATGCAAAATCAATTGCATAATGGTGCTTTTGCAATTTTGTATCGTACCAACGCTCAGTCGCGTGCAATGGAGGATGCTTTGAGAAAACGTGATATTCCGTATAGAATTTATGGAGGTTTGTCTTTCTACCAACGTAAAGAGATTAAAGACGTTTTATGTTATTTGCGTCTGGTTCTAAATCCGAAAGACGAAGAAGCTTTGGTTCGTGTAATCAATTATCCAGCACGTGGAATTGGAGATACAACAGTCGAAAAATTAACTATTGCGGCCAATCATTACAAACGTTCGATTTGGGAAGTAATGGTAAACATTGATAAAATCGATTTGAAATTGAATGCTGGTACAAAGAACAAATTGAAGGATTTTGTTACTATGATTCAGAGTTTTCAGGTTATCGATCAGAATCAAGATGCTTTTTATATTACAGACCACGTTGCAAAGAAAACCGGATTGGTTCAGGAATTGAAGAAAGATGCTACTCCTGAAGGGATGGCTAAAATTCAGAATATCGAAGAACTTTTAAACGGTATTAAAGATTTTACGGAAGGACAAAGAGAAATTGACGGAGCAAGAGGTGCGCTTTCTGAGTTTATGGAAGATGTAGCTTTGGCAACCGATTTGGATAAAGATACAAACGATGATGATCGTGTTGCTTTGATGACGATTCACTTAGCAAAAGGACTGGAGTTTCCGCATGTATTTGTGGTGGGTATGGAAGAAGATTTGTTTCCAAGTGCTATGAGTATGAGTACAAGAAGTGAATTGGAGGAAGAGCGCCGATTGTTCTACGTAGCGTTAACCCGTGCAGAACATCAAGCGTATTTGACTTATGCTCAGTCTCGTTACCGTTGGGGAAAACTAACGGATAGTGAACCTTCTCGTTTTATTGAAGAAATTGACGGTCAGTTTTTGGAATATTTAACTCCAGCCGAAACAAATTATCGTTATAAGTCTCCAATTGATGGCGATATTTTTGGAGATGTAGATAAATCAAAATTGCGATTGGCAAAACCGGTAGGAGGAACTCCACCAAAACATATTACAGACAACAATCCGAAGCCTGATTTGAATATTAGAAAACTAAAACCGGTTTCAGGAAATGCGCCAAGTAACGGAAATTCGAATTTATTTGACAGTAAACTAACTGTTGGAAATGTGGTAATGCACGAACGTTTTGGAAAAGGAGAAGTGATGAATCTAGAAGGTGTTGGGCCAGATAGAAAAGCAGAAATTAAATTTGAAGTAGGAGGAATTAAGAAATTGTTGTTAAGATTTGCTAAATTAGATGTCGTAGGATAATAATATTTTTGTTTCAGGTTTAAAGTTTCAAGTTTCAGGTTGCTTGAATTTGAGAATAACTGCATAACTTGAAACTTTAAACCTGAAACAAAAACTAACAAAAAAGAAAAATGGCCGAATTTATAAAAATATACCCAGATAAACCTAGTGAAGCGGCTATTGCAAAAGTGGTAAAAGTGCTTCAGAATGGTGGTTTGGTAATTTATCCAACTGATACTGTTTATGGTTTAGGCTGTGATATTACCAATTCGAGAGCGTTAGAAAAAATTGCTAGAATAAAAGGCGTAAAATTAGAGAAGGCGAACTTTTCATTTATTTGTCACGATTTGAGTAATTTGTCAGATTATGTAAGACAGATTGATACTTCAACTTTTAAGATTTTAAAGAGAGCTTTGCCAGGACCATATACTTTTATTTTACCTGGAAATAATAGTTTGCCAAAAGAGTTTAAAAAGAAAACTACAGTTGGTATTCGTGTACCTGATAATAATATTATATTAGAGATTGTTCGCCAGTTAGGAAATCCGGTTGTTTCAACTTCGATTCGAGATGAAGATGATGTAATAGAATATACTACCGATCCAGAATTAATTTTCGAAAAATGGCAGCATCTTGTAGATATGGTAATCGATGGTGGCTATGGAGATAACGTAGGTTCTACAATTATTGATCTTTCTGAACATGAGCCAGTTATCGTAAGGGAAGGTAAGGGAGATATTGATATTTTGTAAAAAAATACACTAAAAGTATAAAAGTAGAGAAATTATGAGTAACTTTATTATGTTAAAATTTAGTTAGTTACTTAAAAATAATGCTATTCTTGATTTATATTTAATTGGTTATTAAAAAAATTAAGGATACATAAAAGCAGGTCTAATGACCTGCTTTTTCTGTATTATAAAGTATGTGAAACTCTAATTATTTTTGTTGTTTCTTCATTTCTTTTTCAATCATATCATAGAATTGATCGATTTTTGGCATAACAACAATACGAGTTCTTCTGTTACGAGCTTTGTTCTCAGCAGAATCATTTGCAACTAATGGTACATAAGAACTTCTACCTGCAGCAATTAATTTAGCTGGGTTCACACCAAGATCGTTTGTTAATACACGTACAATTGAAGTAGAACGTTTAACACTTAAATCCCAGTTGTCTAAGATAATTCCGTTGCTTTTGTAAGGAACGTCATCAGTGTGTCCTTCAACCATACATTCGAAATCTGGTTTGTCGTTTACAACTTTAGCAACTTTAGCCAAAACAGATTTAGCTTTATCACTTACGTCGTAGCTTCCGCTTTTGAATAATAATTTATCAGCGATAGAGATAAATACAACTCCTTTTTCAACATTGATTTCGATGTCTGGATCATTGATTCCAACTGCACCTTTCAAGCTTGTAACTAATGCTAAAGTAACACTGTCTTTTTTAGTTAAAGCGTCTTGAAGTCTAGAGATTTTCAAATCTTTTTCTTTTAAACTTTCAAGAGATTTTTCAAGGTTTTCAGCACCTTTAGTAGTTAAGATAGTTAAATCTTTAGAGCTGTTGATTAAATCTTGATTATGTTGTTTGTAGCTTTCAGCTGTAGCAGCTAATCCAGCTTTTTCTTCTAAGCACGTGTTTAATTTTACAGTACAAGAGTTTAACAAATCTTGAGTCTCTTTGTTTTTAGCTTCTAACTCTGCATATTTCTTTTTAGAAACACAAGATGTTAGGGCCATTAATACTGATAGTGCGATAACTATTTTTCTCATAAATTTAATTTTAATTAGACTTGATTACAAATTTAGTTTTTAATATTTTGAATACTGTTAAAGATTTCTTTAAATAAGGTCAATTTCTTGATATAATAAAGGAAAACGATGCTTTTCACCGAATAGTATTGCTGTATTTGAAAATCTTTTCGTTTTTTAAGATATTTTAAAGATAAGCAATAAAAAGAAAAATGGGCCTTTAAAATAGCAAAAGTGTTCCCGAATTTACCTTGTGTAAGAAAACGGATACCGGCAATACCATCTAATACCATTCTGAAAAAAATCACAAAAAACAATCCTTTTGAAGGCAGATTTTTAACCAGCATTAGTAATGAATTTCTAAAATTCAAATACGTTTTTTTAGGATTTCCTTGTTGTAAAGTTGCACCACCAACATGATAAACAACAGATTGGTAATTGTATTTTATAATATGCCCTTCATTTGCAGCTCGCCAGCATAAATCAATTTCTTCCTGATGCGCAAAGAAGCTTTCATCAAAACCTCCCAATTCATGAAAAACCTTCTTTCTAATAAAGAAACAAGCACCTGAAGCCCAAAACAATTCAATATTGTCATTGTATTGTCCATTGTCTTTTTCAATTGTATCGAATATTCTTCCTCTGCAAAAGGGAAATCCGTATTTATCGATAAAACCACCGGCAGCACCTGCATACTCAAAATATTCCTTGTTTTTAAAATCAAGAATTTTAGGTTGAATAATAGCGGTTTGATTTTCTTTTTCGAAAGTGTCTAGAATGGGTTGAAGCCAATTTTCTGTGACTTCAATATCTGAATTTACTAATGCATATATTTCAGCATCAATATGTTTTAAGGCGTCATTATAACCTTTTGCGAAACCATAATTGCCAGAGTTTTTTGCAATTTTTACGGTTGGAAAATGTTCTGTAACATACGCGACAGAATTGTCCGTAGAATCATTGTCAGCAACATAAATTGCTGCTCCTTCTGAAAACTGAATAACAGAGGGTAAGAACTGCTCCAGCAATTTTACTCCGTTCCAATTTAAAATTACAACTGCTATTTTATCCAAAAGTACTTAGTTCTTTATTATTTGTTAGTGGTTTTCTTTATAGTCGGGCAGATTTTTTAAAAACTCATATTTCTCGTTTTCAAAATCCATTTGACAATAAAAATGGTTCAGTCCGTTGGTAACATTCAAAAACCGTGCCTGCATTGTCATATTGTAACGGGCAATTTGGTCAAAAGTTGCCTGAGAGATTTTAACTTCTGGCGCTTTGCACTCTACTAATATGTGTATAGAACCATTTGGATTAAATACAACAACGTCGTATCGTTTTCGTAATCCGTTGACGGTTAAAACTTTCTCAACATTAATAAGTGATTTGGGATATTTTTTTTCATGCATTAAAAAATGAACTACGTGTTGGCGAACCCATTCTTCTGGCGTAAGAATTATAAATTTTTTCCTGATTTCATCAAAAATAGACACTTTATTTTCGCTATTTTTGAATCGGAAAGTATAAGCAGGGAAATTAAGTTTAAGCATAAAGCAAAAATATAAAATAGTTTCAGGTTTCAAATTTAAAGTTTCAAGTTTTGAAACAGAATTTGAAACCTGAAACTTGAAACAAAAGATTGAATGGACGAAGTAGTAAAAATTGTTAATGAAATTAAAGCCGGAGATATTAAACCGATTTATTTTTTAATGGGTGAAGAACCTTATTATATAGATAAATTGTCTGAATATATTGAACAGAATGTATTAGCTGAAGAAGAAAAAGGTTTTAATCAGACAGTTTTATATGGAAGAGATGTATCAATTGATGATATTGTTTCAACGGCCAAACGCTATCCTATGATGGCTGAACGTCAGGTTGTTATCGTGAAAGAAGCGCAGGATTTATCCAGAACAATTGATAAAATTGAGTCTTATGTAGAAAATCCAATGCAAACAACGGTTTTAGTTTTTTGCTATAAATATAAGACACTAGATAAACGTAAAAAAGTTACTAAGCTATTAGGACAAAAAGGTGTTGTTTACGAAAGTAAAAAATTATACGAAAATCAAGTAGGAGACTGGATTAAACGCGTTTTGGCTGGGAAAAAATATACAATTGATCCGAAAGCCAATGCCATGCTTGTAGAATTTTTAGGTACAGATTTGAGTAAAATCAACAACGAGCTAGAAAAACTACAGATTATTTTACCGCAAGGCACGATGATTACTGCAGAGCATATTGAAGAGAATATTGGTTTTAGTAAAGATTATAATGTATTTGAACTTAGAAAAGCAATCGGAGAACGCAATCAATTGAAAGCTTATAAGATAGCAGAAAATTTTGCTCATAACCCTAAAGAATATCCATTAGTTATGACTACAGGGTTGGTATTTGGGTTCTTTGTCCAGCTTTTAAAATATCATGGATTAAAAGATAAAAACCCTAAAAATGTCGCTTCGGCACTTGGAGTTAATCCGTATTTCTTAAAAGAGTATGATTTGGCAGTAAAAAACTATCCAATGAGAAAGGTGAGTCAAATTGTTGGAGCCTTACGTGATATTGATGTTAAAAGTAAAGGTGTGGGAGCCAATGCTTTACCGCAATCGGATTTGCTAAAAGAAATGCTCTATAAAATATTTAATTAAGCCATTAAAATTCACGATATTTGCGTTTCTAAAAATTTTACTACTTAAAAATAATTGCACAATTATGGGAATGAATAAAAATACCATTTTAGGATGGGCAACTTTGATAATGGTACTTATGGGGTTGTTGCTTATAGCTCTTGGAATCTTTAGATATAGTGATGTTTCAGGATGGGGATTTGCTGCTGTTGGAGTTGGATTTTTTGCTAATGCTTGGGTATTCAATGCTTTGAAAGGCAGAGTTTAGAATTTTGAGATTTAAAAAAAGTAAATAATTATAATAAAAAAATAAAAAATGTCAGACGATAAGAAAGTAATTTTCTCAATGCAGAAATTGAGCAAAACCTATCAAGGAGCAGACAAACCGGTTCTTAAGAATATTTATCTTAGTTTCTTTTATGGTGCTAAGATTGGTATTTTGGGACTTAATGGTTCTGGAAAATCTTCTCTTTTAAAGATTATTGCTGGAGTTGACAAAAACTACCAAGGAGATGTAGTTTTTCAACCTGGATATACAGTAGGATATTTAGAGCAAGAACCAATTCTTGATGATTCTAAGACAGTTATCGAAATTGTACGTGAAGGAGCTGCAGAAACAATGGCAGTTTTAGAGGAGTACAACCAAATCAATGACTTATTTGGTCTTCCAGAATACTACGAAGATCAGGATAAAATGGATAAATTGATGGACCGTCAAGCGGCATTACAAGACAAAATTGATGCTCTTGGTGCTTGGGAAATCGATACCAAATTAGAAATCGCAATGGATGCGTTGCGTACTCCAGAAGGAGATACTCCAATCAAAAACCTTTCAGGAGGAGAGCGTCGTCGTGTAGCTTTATGCCGTTTGTTATTGCAACAGCCAGATGTATTGTTATTAGATGAGCCAACCAACCACCTTGATGCTGAGTCAGTTCTATGGTTGGAGCAGCATTTAGCGCAATATTCAGGAACTGTAATTGCTGTAACGCACGACCGTTATTTCTTGGATAATGTTGCCGGATGGATTCTAGAGTTAGATAGAGGAGAAGGTATTCCGTGGAAAGGGAATTATTCTTCTTGGTTAGACCAAAAATCAAACCGTATGGCTCAAGAAGAAAAAGTGGCTTCTAAACGTAGAAAAACTTTAGAGCGTGAGTTGGAGTGGGTTCGTCAAGGAGCTAAAGGTCGTCAGACGAAGCAAAAAGCACGTTTACAGAATTACGACAAATTATTAAATGAAGATCAAAAACAACTAGATGAAAATCTAGAAATTTATATCCCGAACGGTCCACGTTTAGGTACAAATGTTATTGAAGCTAAAAACGTTGCTAAAGCTTTTGGTGAAAAATTATTGTATGATAATTTGAACTTTACTTTGCCACAAGCTGGTATTGTTGGAATTATCGGACCAAACGGTGCTGGTAAATCGACTATTTTCAAAATGATTATGGGCGAACAAGCTACTGATAGTGGTGAATTTTCTGTTGGTGAAACTGTAAAAATTGCTTACGTAGATCAGTCGCACTCTAATATTGATCCAAACAAATCTATTTGGGAAAACTTTGCTGATGGTCAGGAATTGATTATGATGGGAGGAAAGCAAGTGAACTCAAGAGCTTATTTATCACGTTTCAACTTTGGTGGTGGCGAGCAAAACAAAAAAGTTTCTATGCTTTCTGGTGGAGAACGTAACCGTTTACACTTGGCAATGACTTTGAAGGAAGAAGGAAACGTACTTTTACTGGATGAGCCAACGAATGACCTTGACGTAAATACACTTCGTGCTCTTGAAGAAGGTTTAGAAAATTTTGCAGGTTGTGCTGTAATTATTTCTCACGACAGATGGTTCTTGGATAGAATTTGTACACACATTTTAGCTTTTGAAGGAGATTCTGAAGTTTATTTCTTCGAAGGAAGTTTCTCTGATTATGAAGAAAACAAAAAGAAACGTCTTGGTGGTGATTTAACTCCTAAGCGTTTGAAATATAGAAAATTGATCAGATAATTTTTGATAAATTTTCAAATAAAAAATCCCAAATTCCAAATTTACCGGAGTTTGGGATTTTTATTTTGAATTATATACGCAAAGAAAACCCGACAGTTTTTTAAAACCTGTCGGGTTTGAATTGAATATATTTTTTTTAGGTAAAGTATGTCATTTCGACGAAGGAGAAATCTTCGCGAGAAGCTCGACAAAGATTGGGTTTTCGTTACGGAGTTACTTACGAAGATTTCTCCTTCGTCGAAATGACAATATTGTGGAAATTAGAATTTGGAATTTAAGAATTTGAAATTTCTTAAAGAAACTTAGATTTCAACTCTGGAGTCGGAATCATACAGCTTTCTTTCTTGCCGTACCAATTGTATCTATTTTTTGCAACATAATCATAAATTCTATCGCTTATAAAAATGGGAACAATTCTAAAAATTGAAATGAGCTTCCATAAGCCTCCAAAATTTTTAGCTATTTCGATTACTGCCGAAGACTTATAAAAATAAGCTGTTTTTGGATCGTACAAAATAATACTATCCATTTTAGAAAAACTGATTCCTAGGTGTTTACAGATTGAAATGCCCAATTCTGATTGCAATGCAACAAATCTAAAAATGTCTTTTTTGTCATGGTTTATAATGTATTGTACAGCAGAACTGCACAGATTGCAAACTCCATCAAAAAGAACTATTTTTTTATTTTCTGGAAGGCTTTCCATTTTATTATATTTATTTCAAATTTTACATTTCATGTTTAGATATACATGAAAGTGAACTTGGATTAATTAAATTAGTACTTATTTGTTTTGTTTATTGAATTGTTGTTTTTAATAAATTTTATAAATCAAAAATGGCTTTAATAAATCCTTTAAAATGAATTTTAAAAAATAAAGCATCTATTTTATCGTATTTTAGAAAAACGTTTCTTAAATCGTTTTATTTTGGTTTTATAGTTTTTAGCTGTTTTTAAAGACTGAAAACTGCCACCGAGATTGAAATTTTTACTTTTTAACCGCTTCAACCAATTCCAATTCATCTAAACTTACTTTCGAAGTGAAAATTCCGTAATTAACTGTTGCTTTATTTTTTTCGATTAAATCAATGCTTCCAACAGATCTTCCGTCAAGCATTCTTACTCTATCGCCAACTTTCAAAATTGGTTTTGGTTTTTCAATAACGGGTTTAAGTTTCTTCTCTTTTTTCTCTTTTCGAATTTCCTCAACTTTTACCTGTACTTCAGCAATAATTTCTTTTTGTTTTTCAACTTTTGCTTTTACTTCTTTCGGAGTTGCTTTTTTACGTTTAGAGTTTTCGATCTCAACAATTTTCAAAAATTCACCGATCAGTTCTTTTTTGTTTTTGTTGTTAAAATACTTTTCGGCAATATCATCAATTTTTTGTCCAATGTAAATTATCTTTTGATTGCTATCATATAATTCCTGATAGCTTTCCAATTTTTGCTGGATTCTTGTATTGATGTTTTCCATCTTTTTGCTTTCTTCTCGAGCACGAGTTTCTTCTTCTTTTAAATTCAAAGAAGTTTTTTCCAACTTCGAACGCTCTTTCTGTAGAGTAGCAATTGTTTTATCAAAACGAACTTTTCCGACTTCAATTTTCTTTTTTGCACGATTGATCAATCCAAACGGAATTCCATTTTTTTGAGCAACTTCAAATGTAAACGAACTTCCTGCCTGACCCAAAGCTAATTTATACATTGGTTCAAGAGATTTTTCGTCAAACATCATATTCGCATTTGTAGCATATGGTAGCTCGTTTGCTAAAATTTTTAAATTGGAATAATGTGTTGTGATAATTCCGAACGCTTCACGATGATAAAATTCCTCCAGGAAAATTTCAGCCAAAGCACCACCCAATTCAGGATCAGAACCTGTACCAAATTCATCAATTAAAAACATGGTTTTGCTATTACATTTCTTTAAAAAGTAATTCATGTTTTTTAATCTATAACTATATGTGCTTAAGTGGTTTTCAATAGATTGATTGTCACCAATATCGGTTAAGATTCTATCAAATAAGAAAGTTTCGCTTCTTTCGTGAACCGGAATTAAAATTCCAGATTGTAGCATTAATTGCAATAAACCAACTGTTTTTAAGGAAATGGTTTTTCCTCCAGCATTTGGTCCCGAAATTACAATAATTCTATTTTCTTGTTTTAACTCAATGGTCTGCGGATGCGTAACTTCTTTTTTCTGTTTATTGTTGAGATATAAAATTGGATGATACGCTTCTCTAAAGAATAATCTTCTCTCTTCTGTAATTGTTGGCAAGATTCCGTTTATTCGATTTGCATATTTTGCCTTTCCTGCAACTACATCAATATCACTCAAAAAGTCTTGATATTCAATTAATAAAGAAAGATACGGACGAATTACATTCGATAAATTCTTTAAAATTCTTGTAATTTCTTCTTTCTCTTCATATTCCAAGTTGGCTAATTCACGAGAATATTTCAAAGTGGCTTCAGGTTCGATATAGGCAATGCTTCCGGTTTTGGAACTCCCTAAAATTGAACCTTTTACTTTACGACGATACATCGCTAAAACCGCTAAAACTCTACGATTTTGTACAAAACTTTCTTTAATATCGTCCAAATAACCTAAACCGTTGTATTGCGTTAAAGCTAGACCAAAACTCTGGTTTACTTTTCCACGAACCAGGTTCATATTTTGTCTAATCCCAGCCAAAGCAGGAGAAGCATTGTCTTTTATCTCTCCATACTTATCTACAATTGCATCAATTGCAGTGATAATGTCTTTGGTTAATTCTACTCTTGAAGCTCTAGCATTTAAATTGGGATAATAGTCATCGAATTTTTTCAAGAAATTCAATAAGACATTTGTTGTTGCAGAAAGGTTTGCGATTTTTCTAAAACTTCCAACTTCAAGAAAGCTGTCTTCGATTGTTAAGAATTTAATTTCGTGCGTGATAGCATCAAATCCGTGATTCGGAATTGCGTTATTATTTTGAAAAGAAGATACATACTCTGATGTTTGCATCAGCGATTGCATCAATTCTTCTTTATCTCTAAATGGTTTTATTTGTAAAGCCTTTTCTTTTCCAATATCGGTGTTGCAACCATCTGAGATGGTTTCCAGAACAGTTGGAAATTGTAAGTCTTGTAATGTTTTTTCTGTAATACTGATCATTTAATTTCTTTATGAAAGTAGAGGCAAAAGTACGAAAACAATAATGAATTGTGAATTATGTATTATGAATTATAAGTTTTTTTCTTTGCTATCATTTTGACTTTTGACTTTCTGTTTTTGATATTTTTCTTTTTAGTAAATATGATTTTAAGTAATAATTTCTGAAATTCGCATAAAAAAAATTATGGACGTAAAAATGCATTCTTCTTGGAAACCAGTTTTGAATGAAGAATTCGAAAAACCATATTTCAACGATTTAATCGAATTTGTAAAATCCGAATACGCAACAAAAGTTTGTTATCCAAAAGGGAATCAGATTTTTTCAGCTTTTGATCATTGTCATTTTGATGAAGTTAAAGTTGTTATTATTGGACAAGATCCTTATCATGGGCCAAATCAAGCCAATGGATTGTGTTTTTCTGTAAATGACGGAATTCCTTTTCCGCCATCGCTTCAAAATATATTTAAAGAAATTCAAGATGATTTCAATATACCAATGCCTAACACAGGTAATTTGGAACGTTGGGCAGATCAAGGTGTTTTTCTGTTAAATGCAACTTTAACGGTAAGACAATCTGAAGCAGGAAGTCATCAGGGAAAAGGATGGGAAAAATTTACAGATGCAGTTATCAAGCAGATTTCTGCTGAAAAAGAAAATGTTGTTTTCTTGCTATGGGGTGGTTTCGCTCAAAAGAAAGCTGCTTTGATTGATGCTTCAAAACATCATATTTTAAAATCGGGACATCCTTCGCCATTAAGCGCAAATAGAGGATTTTGGTTTGGAAACAAACATTTCAGTCAAACAAATACTTTTCTGAAATCAAAAGGATTGAAAGAGATTGAATGGTAACAGACGTAAATGTTAAATTGGTTTTTATGCTTATTTTAATTATCTTTTTTATTCTTGATATTTATAATATTATTTAACCAGAAAAAAGCTTTTAAATTAATTTTTTAAAAGCTTTTTTTAAAATTTAATTTCATAATACAAAGTGTTGATATTTATATAATTGTGTTTTAAAAAGTTTTTTTTAGGAGTAAAAATATCTTTAAAGGCTAGGCATTTTTTTGTGCAAATCTAGGATTTGTTATGGTTAAGACTATTTTTGCATTTTTGATAAAATGCCACATATGAAACAAAAACTACTTTTAATTTTTCTTTTTTTTTCTTTTTATATTTCTTATTCACAAGAAATAATTATTATTCCTTCTAATCAATATAATATTGATATCAACAAGTCACTCATTGTAACCAATCTGGATGTAAACTATGTTAACACTACGTGGGAAGGTGAAAAATCTTCTGTAACATTGGATGTTAGTTATAATTTTGAAATTCCTGTTAATGTAATTAAATTAGGGACTCCATATAATTTAATTAATCCAAGCGATGGCAAAAAATACATTCTTTATTTTACTGCATTACCTTTAATTACAATTACTGCAAATAATGAAATTGTAGATGAACCTAATGTGTTAGCTAGTTTTAAATTAATTGAGAGCAATCAAAACAGTCTAACTTCCGATATAGGAATACAACTTAGAGGAGCTTATTCACAAAGTTTACCTAAAAAATCATTTGAAATTGAATTTTGGGAAGATCAAAATGGTAATGAAACTCATGATGTGAGTTTGTTGGGTATGCATTCTGATGATGGGTATAATTTGCAGGCAATGTATAATGAATCTCTTCGGTTTCATAGTAAAACCAATAATGATTTATGGAAATTGATGCACGAGCCATATTACCTGAATTTAGAACGGGAAGTAGTAAGTGGTATTGAAATGAAATATGCTGAACTATTTTTAAATGGTGAATATAGAGGAATATATTGTGTTGGTGAAAAAGTAAACAGAAAATTATTGAAATTAAAAAAACATAACGGAAGTATAAGAGGAGAGCTCTATAAAGGAGATCAATGGGGAAATAGTTCAACGTTTACATCTTTGATTCCATATAATAATGATGACTTATTGTGGGGTGGTATGGAATACAAACATCCAAAAGAAGTAACGGATTGGAGTAATTTATATAAATTTGTTGATTTCGTCGTAAATGAGACAAATAGTAATTTTTATGCTGTGTATAAAACTAAATTTGATCTTAACAATGCTGTAGATTATTTTATATTTCTTAATTTGATAAGAGCCACAGATAATAGAGGTAAAAATTTATATATTGCTAAATACACAAACAATGAACCTTATTTTTATGTCCCATGGGATTTAGACGGAACTTATGGAACGATATGGAATGGTCAGCATGAAAATATTACAAATGATTTATTATCTAACGGACTTTACGATCGTCTTTTAAATGATTGCTCAAAAGATGGTTTTCGTGAAAAGCTTAATTTAAGATGGCAGGAATTAAGAAGTACATTAATTACTCATGATAAGTTAATGCTTATGCTTACAAGTAATTATAATACACTGAAAGAAAATGGAGTTTATGAAAGAGAACATCTTGCTTGGCCAGATTATAGTGCTAATGAAAATGAAATAGATTATATCTCTAATTGGCTGGCTAACCGATTGTCATATCTAGATGTGAAATTTTCTGAAAATTGTAATACTTTAGATGTTGTAAATTTTGAAAAAGTCCTTAAAACGATAGTTTATCCAAATCCAACATCTGATATTATTAATATTACTTTAACTGATTTTGGTAAACATACTATACTTATATATGACAGTAATGGGAAATTATTATTGAATAAGAATTCTGAAGGATATTATAATCAAATTTCTATAAAGAATTTTAGTAAAGGAATTTATTACATTAAAATTATAGATTCAGAGAATAAAGTTGATGTAAGGAGTATTATAAAACAATAAAAAAAAGAAAGCCTGTTATTTTTTTGAACATGCCCCAAAAAGTTAGACACTATTTGGGGCATTTTTTATGGAAAGAAAAGTAAAGTATGACTATGCATTTAAGTTAGAATGTGTAGAATTGGTTTTAAAGAAGCACTATCCAGCTGAATAAGTTTCAAAATTGAAGCAGACTTCAAGATGGAATATTCGAAAGTGGGTGAGTTTTTATAAGACATATGGCGAAATTGGTTTATTGCCAAGAATAAATCAAACCTATTCAGCAAAATTTAAGCTGAAAGTGCTCAAAAGCATAGAAAAGGAATCTCTTCCTTTAATGCAGGCTAATTTAAGATTTAATATTCCCGATATTTCCATATTTTTAAAATGGAAAAAAGATTTTGCTAACTTTGGACTAGTAGAATTACAACCAAAACAAAGAGGCAGACCAGCAATGAGTGATAAAGGCAGAAAACGTAAATCAGACAAACCAAGGCTGGCAATATCAAATGAGACATTACCAAGATTTATTAAAACAAAAAGGAATCAAACAAAGCATGTCAAGAAAAGGAAACTGCTTAGATAATGCAATTATTGAAAACTTTTTTGGAATATTAAATCTGGAAATGTTTTATACCCAAAAATTCAAGTCAATAGAACAATTAAAAAAAGAAATTAATAAGTACATAACATATTACAATAACGAAAGAATTAAATTAAATTTAAACAAAATGAGCCCGATAAAATATCGAGCTCATTATTATCAAACTTAATTATAAATTTGTCTAAACTTTTGGGTGCAGTCTATTTAACAGGCTTTCTTTTTATTTTTTTACAATTTCTTCTAAAACAGCTTTATTTTCATAATTAACTACTTTTAGAATAATCTCCTGATTTTTTACTGTTTTTCCTTCAATGATATAAAGTTTTCCTTTATTAAACGGAACATTACTTTTATCAAAATCTACATCTCCATAAGTTAATGTATTTTTGACATCTGCTGTATCAACCCATTTTTCGCTTAAAGTCTGAACGGCTTTTGGAGAATATTGAAAAGGTTTTGTTCTAAGGTTGTTTAAAACTCGAGCATTTGGGAAATAATTACAACGAGTGTCTTTTCCAATAAAAAATCCTGATACAATAAAACATCCCATTACGAGACCAATCAGATAATATGCAAAACGGTATGCGAACTTCATGAAATAAATTTTTTGCAAAGGTACACTAAAGTTCCTTTAGAATACAAGTAAATTAATATCGTTATCAGGTAAATCAAACCAATCACCAATTGCTTTATTGGTTAGAATTCCGTGATACAGATAAATTCCGTTTTTAAGACCTTTGTTGCAACGAATTGCGCTTTCGATACCACCATCTTCAGCTATCTGATGCAGATAAGGAGTTAAAATATTACTTATTGATAATGAGGCCGTTTTAGAATAACGTGAAGGTATATTAGGCACGCAATAATGTAAAACGTTACTTTTTATAAATGTAGGTTTTTCGTGAGTTGTAACTTCTGAAGTTTCAAAGCAACCGCCAGTATCGATGCTGACATCAACAATTACAGCGCCTTTTTTCATGTGCTCAACCATTGTTTCATTAACAACAATCGGACATCTTTCTTTTCCGCGCATAGCGCCAATTGCTACATCACAACGTCTTAAGGCTTTTAATAAACCTTTTTGCTGAATAGTCGAAGTAAAAATTCTTTGATTTAAATTGTTTTGAAGGCGACGTAGTTTTGTAATAGAATTATCAAAAACCTTTACGTTTGCACCAAGTCCAATAGCGGTTTTTGCAGCAAATTCACCAACTGTTCCAGCTCCTAAAATAACAACTTCAGTAGGAGGGACTCCTGTAATGTTTCCAAACAAAAGGCCTTTTCCAAATTCGTTAGTAATCATTAGCTCAGCTGCAATAAGGATTGAAGCTGTTCCTGCAATTTCGCTTAAAGATTTTACTGCAGGATAAGATCCATCTTCATCTTTAATATATTCAAAAGCTAAAGCTGTAATCTTTTTTTGCGCTAGCGCTTCGAAGTATTCTTTCTTTTTAGTTTTAAGCTGAATAGCAGAAATGATAACTGTTTCAGGATTAATCATTTCGATTTCTGCTAAAGTAGGAGGTTCTACCTTTAATAGAAACGGACAGCCAAAAACTCTTTTAGTATCTTTTGTGATTTCTGCACCTGCATCTGCATATTCTTTATCTGTATAACTCGAACTTTCTCCCGCTCCAGATTCGATCATAACGCGATGACCTTCGTAAGTTAAGGAAGTGACTGCATCTGGCGTAAGACAGATACGACGTTCCTGATAACTTGTTTCTTTAGGAATTCCTATAAAAAGTTCTCTTTTAAAACGACCTACCTCAAGTTTTTCTTCCTGTGGTATTAATTGTTGTTTTGTAAATGGAGTTAATGTGATTGACATGGATAATGCAAAAAATTAAGGGTACAAATTACGTAAAAAGTTTTAAAATTAGTGCAAAAATTCTGCTAATAGTGAGGATTGATGTTAAGCTAATTTTAATTCCCTTTTTCCATCTGCTAATAACTCAATTGTTATAGTTGAAGTATCTTCAGGAAGGAGACTCGCAATTTTTTCAGACCATTCAATAAAACACCAATTTCCAGAGTATAAATAATCATCAATTCCCATATCTAGTGCTTCGGTTTCTTTGTTTAATCTGTAGAAATCAAAATGATAAACGGTTTGATTATTAGAAGTTTGATATTCATTTACAAGAGAAAAAGTAGGACTGCTGGTAGCATCCTTAACACCTAAGCTTTTACACAACTGTTTGATTAAAGTTGTTTTTCCCACTCCCATTTCGCCATTAAAAAGAATGATTTTTTTAGGATTTGAAGCAATAATCTGCTCTGCAACTTCTTGAATTTGATCTAATGAAAAAACGATGTTCATTTTTATTTTTATTTATATATAAGTCTCAGTCGCAGTTTTCAGTCTCAGTCTGAAAACTTTTAATGGTCTTCCGCGAAAGCGAAATTATTTTTTTTGCCACAGATTAAAAAGATTTTCGAGGATTTTTTTAATCTGTGTTTCCAGACTGCGACTGAAAACTGCGACTGCAAACTTTTTTTATTTCGGATTAAAAACCAAAAACGGAATAATCATTTCTTCTAAAGAAATTCCGCCATGCTGATACGTGTTTTTGTAATAACTCACATAATGATTATAGTTGTTTACATAGGCCAAGAAAAAATCATTTTTGGCAAAAATAAAAGAACTACTCATGTTTATGGCAGGTAAACCAATGGTTTTAGGCTCTTTTACTACATAAACATCTTTTTGTTCGTAAGTTAAACTACGTCCTGTTTTATAACGCAAATTTAGACTTGTATTTTTATCTCCCACAACTTTCGACGGATTTTTTACATTAATTGTTCCGTGGTCTGTCGTTAAGATTAGTTTGAAGCCTAAAAGCTGTGCCTGCTGAATAATTTCTAACAAAGGAGAATTTTTAAACCAACTTAAAGTTAGAGAGCGATACGCTTTGTCATCTGAAGCCAATTCTTTTACTACTTCCATTTCGGTTTTAGCGTGCGAAAGCATATCAACAAAATTGTAAACCACGGTTACTAAGTCGTTTCCTTTTAAAGCTTTAAAGTTTTCTGCTAACTTTTTTCCGCCCGCATAATTGGTGATTTTAAAATAATCCTCTTTAATATTTAAACCTAAGCGCTTTAATTGAGCCGATAAAAATTCTGCTTCGTAAAGGTTTTTTCCGCCGTCTTCAACATCATTTTTCCAATATTCAGGAAACTGTTTTTCCATTTCTAAAGGCATTAAACCTGAAAAAATTGAATTTCGCGCATATTGCGTAGCTGTTGGAAGAATAGAGTAGTAAGGTACTTCTTTTTCTAATTTGTAATAATTTGAAATGACAGATTCGAAAGATTTCCATTGATCGTATCTTAAATTGTCTATTACAACAAACAGAATGGGCTTGTCTTTCTTTTTAAGTTCAGGAACAACAAGTTCTTTAAATAAGGTGTTAGATTGTATCGGTTTATCTGCTTTTGGAGCAAACCAATCTTCATAATTTCGTTCAATAAATTTTCCGAATTGCGAATTGGCTTCTACTTTTTGAGATTCTAAAATTTCGATCATCGCTGTATCGTTGATGTCTTCTAGTTTTAATTCCCAAAAAAGCAATTTTTTATACAATTCAATCCAGTCTTCATAAGAATTAACCATTGCCAATTCCATTGAAATTTTTCTGAATTCCTTCTGGTAATCTAAAGTTGTTTTTTCTGTAATTAATCTCGAATCATCCAAATTTTTCTTCAAACTCAATAGAATCTGATTCGGATTTACGGGTTTAATCAAATAATCTGCAATTTTAGAACCAATGGCTTCTTCCATTATATATTCTTCCTCACTCTTGGTGATCATAATCATCGGAATGGCTGATTTTTTTTCTTTCATTTCAGAAAGCGTTTCCAATCCGCTCATTCCAGGCATGTTTTCGTCTAGAAAAACAATATCAAAATTATCTTCTTCAAACAAGGCAATCGCGTCTAATCCGTTATTGCAAGTAGTGACTTCGTAATTCTTTTTTTCTAGAAATAATATGTGAGGCTTTAAAAGATCGATTTCATCGTCGACCCAAAGTATTTTTATCTTATCCATAAATCAATTTAATTTTACTGCAATTTAAAGTTATAGAACTTAAAAAGTATTAAAAATAGTATAAAATTACCAAAGTTGAAGTATGATTTTATTTTGAATTTTAACATTTTTAAATGTATTTTATTGATAATCATGGTAATTTAAAGTGCGATTTTTAAATAAAAAACACCAAACTCTTTATACTTATTTACTTATATTTGTTGACCAAAAAAATAACTGGACTGTGACTCAGATCAATAAATTAAAAATATTCAACGACCCTATATATGGTTTCATTACGATTCCGAACGAACTAGTTTACGACTTAATTCAGCATCCTTACTTTCAGCGTCTTCGACGTATTTCGCAGATGGGATTATCGTATTTAGTGTATCCTGGAGCAAATCATACTCGTTTTCATCACGCATTAGGATGTATGCATTTGATGAAGAAAGCAATTGATACGCTTCGTTTTAAAGATGTTGTGATTTCTGAAGAAGAAGAAAATGCACTTTTAATAGCAATTTTGCTTCACGATATTGGGCATGGGCCATTTTCGCATGCTATGGAAAAAAGTATTGTAGAAGATGTGCATCACGAAGCAATTTCGTTATTGTTTATGAATCAGTTGAATGAAGAATTTGACGGAAGATTAAGTTTGGCAATTCAGGTTTTTAAAGGAGAATACCATAGAAAATTCATGTTGCAATTGATTTCAAGTCAGTTGGATATGGATCGAATGGATTACTTAAAGCGAGATAGTTTTTATACAGGTGTAGCTGAAGGGAATGTAAATTCTGAACGATTGATTCAGATGATGAATGTTGAAAACGATGTTTTGGTAATTGAAGAAAAAGGAATTTATTCTGTAGAAAAATTCTTGCTTTCTAGGAGATTGATGTATTGGCAGGCTTATTTGCACAAAACCAGTTTAGTAGCTGAGTTAATTTTAATGAAAGTTCTGAAGAGAGCGAAAGAACTGACTTTAAAAGGAGTTAAATTGCCTTGCAGTGAGCCTCTGATGTATTTCATGCAAAATAAAATTACACTAGAAGATTTTGATGCCGAAAATTTGGATTTGTTTTCACAATTAGATGATTTTGATATTATTAGCGCGTTGAAAGCTTGGCAGAGACATAATGATTTTATACTTTCTACCTTAAGTAAAATGATTATTAACAGAGATTTATTGAAAATTAAGCTTAGTGCAGAAAAAATTCCGATGGAAGAATCTCAGTCTTTAAAAGAAGAGTTTGCAGAAGCACATCAAATTTCGGCAGTAGATGCAGGATATTTCATTTTTAGAGGAAAAATAAAAAACCAAGCGTACAGTAAAGAAGCAGAACCTATTCGTATTTTGAAAAAAGATAAAACAATTGAAGATGTTGTTGAAGCTTCTGACCAGCTGAATTTGAAATCGTTATCTAAATTGGTGACAAAATATTATATCTGTTTTCCAAAACAACTTATATAAAATTAACATTTAAAACCTATTTTTTATATTTTTGTCGCGATGAAATTTACAGCAGAACAAATAGCAGGAATTTTAGAAGGAGAAGTTGTTGGAAATCCCAATGCAGAAGTTTCTAAGCTTTCTAAAATCGAAGAAGGAGACGAAGGATCGCTTACTTTTTTGGCTAACCCAAAGTATATCAATTATATATATACTACAAAAGCGACGGTAACAATTGTTAATGATAGCTTTATTCCGGAACAAGAAATTACAACTACACTAATTAAAGTGGAAGATGCTTATGCGGCGTTTTCTAAACTTTTGCATTTTTATAATCAGGTAAAATTAAACAAAACAGGAATCGAACCACAGTCATTTATGTCTGAAGGAACCAAATATGGAGAAAATCTGTATTTAGGAAGTTTTGGTTATATTGGACAAAATGTAGTTTTAGGTAATAATGTAAAAATATATCCAAATAGTTTTATTGGCGACAATGTTACTATTGGCGACAACGTATTCATCTTTGCTGGTGCAAAAATCTATTCAGAAACTGTAATTGGAAACAATTGCACAATTCATTCTGGCGTTATAATTGGTGCTGATGGTTTTGGTTTTGCTCCAAATGAAAACGGTGAATATAGTAAAGTTCCTCAAATTGGGAACGTTATTATTGAAGATAATGTAGATATTGGTGCTAATACAACAATAGATAGAGCAACTCTAGGTTCTACAATAATTAGAAAAGGAGTTAAGTTAGACAATCAGATTATGATTGCTCACAATGTAGAAATTGGAAAAAATACCGTGATAGCCGCTCAAAGTGGCGTTGCTGGTTCTACAAAAATTGGAGAGAATTGTATGATTGGAGGGCAGGTAGGTATTGCAGGTCATTTAACAATAGGAAATAATGTTAGGCTTCAAGCGCAATCGGGTGTAGCTAGAAACATTAAAGATGATGAAGTTCTACAAGGAACTCCATCTCTTGGATATACAGATTTTAATAAATCGTACGTTCATTTTAAGAATCTGCCTAAAATTGTGGCTGAAGTTGAAGAATTAAAGAAACAAATAATAAACCCAAAAAATGGAAATAATGGTTAAACAGAAGACCATCAAAAATGAAATTTCGCTAACAGGAGTTGGTTTACACACTGGAAAAGAAGTTACAATGACTTTTAAGCCTGCACCCGTTAATAATGGTTTCACTTTTGTAAGAGTAGATTTGCAAGGTCAACCAGTAATTGAAGCTGATGCTAATTATGTTGTTAATACTCAAAGAGGAACAAATCTTGAGAAACTTGGTGTAAAAATTCAAACACCAGAACATGTTTTAGCTGCAGTAGTTGGATGTGATTTGGATAATATTATTATTGAATTGAATGCCTCTGAACTTCCAATTATGGATGGTTCATCAAAATATTTTGTTGAAGCTATTGAAAAAGCTGGAATCGAAGAACAAGACGCACAACGTAATGTTTACGTAGTAAAAGAAGTTATCTCTTTTACAGACGAAGCAACAGGAAGCGAAATTTTGGTTATGCCAAGCGACGAATATCAGGTTACTACTATGGTAGATTTTGGCACTAAAGTTTTAGGTACTCAAAATGCTACTCTTAAAAGTTTAACAGATTTTAAATCTGAAATTGCAAGCTCAAGAACTTTTAGTTTCTTACACGAATTAGAGTCTTTGTTAGAGCACGGACTTATTAAAGGTGGAGATTTAAACAATGCAATTGTATATGTAGACAAAGAAATCTCTGAATCTACAATGGAGAATTTAAAGAAAGCATTTGGTAAAGACGAGATTTCGGTTAAACCAAATGGTGTTTTAGACAACTTGACTTTACATTATCCAAACGAAGCAGCAAGACATAAACTTCTTGATGTAATTGGAGATTTGTCTCTTATTGGAGTTCGTATTCAAGGAAAAATTATTGCTAACAAGCCAGGGCATTTTGTAAATACTCAATTTGCAAAGAAATTAGCAAAAATTATCAAAATAGAGCAGAGAAATCATGTTCCTACTTATGATTTGCATCAAGAACCCTTGATGGATATTCATAAAATCATGTCTATGCTACCTCACAGACCACCATTCTTGTTAATCGACAGAATTATTGAAATGTCTGATCGTCATGTAGTAGGATTGAAAAATGTTACTATGAATGAGAATTTCTTCGTAGGTCACTTCCCAGAAGCTCCAGTTATGCCAGGTGTATTAATTGTAGAAGCAATGGCACAAACAGGTGGAATATTAGTATTAAGCACTGTTCCAGATCCTGAAAATTACTTAACATATTTCATGAAAATTGACAATGTTAAATTTAAGCACAAAGTGTTGCCAGGAGACACTTTAATTTTCAAGTGCGAGTTAATTTCTCCTATCAGAAGAGGAATTTGCCATATGCAGGCTAACGCTTACGCAAATGGAAAATTAGTAACTGAGGCAGAATTAATGGCACAAATAGCAAGAAAACAATAATAAATTATCAAATTTATTGTTTAGGTTTGTTGCTTCAAATTAGAATATTTTAATTAAAAATATAAAACATACAGATGAATCAACCATTAGCATATGTTCATCCAGGCGCGAAAATCGCTAAAAATGTTGTAATAGAGCCATTTACAACAATTCACAATAATGTTGTTATTGGTGATGGTACTTGGATTGGTTCAAACGTGACCATTATGGAAGGTGCTCGAATTGGAAAAAACTGTAATATTTTTCCAGGAGCTGTAATTTCTGCAGTGCCACAAGATTTAAAATTTGGAGGTGAAGATTCTCTTGCTATTATCGGTGATAATTGTACAATTAGAGAATGTGTAACTATAAATAGAGGAACAATTGCTTCTGGTCAGACTGTAATTGGTAATAATTGTTTAGTAATGGCTTATGCTCACATCGCGCACGATTGTGAGATCGGAAATAATGCAATTATTGTAAATGGTGTTGCATTAGCTGGACACGTAGTGGTTGGTAACCATGCTGTTATTGGAGGTTTAGCTGCAATTCACCAGTTTATCCATATTGGAGATCATGCCATGATTTCTGGTGGATCATTGGTTAGAAAAGACGTTCCTCCATTTACAAAAGCGGCAAAAGAGCCGTTGTCTTATGTTGGAATCAATTCTGTTGGTTTAAGAAGAAGAGGTTTTACTACTGAAAAGATTAGAGAAATTCAGGAAATCTATAGAATTTTATACCAAAAGAATTACAATACAACTCAAGCTTTAAGTATTATTGAGGCTGAAATGGAAGCGACTCCAGAAAGAGATGAAATTCTAGATTTTATTAGAAATTCTTCTCGAGGAATTATGAAAGGTTACTCGGGTAACTATTAATTTTAGAGTTTAGATTTCTGATTTTAGATTTCTAAGCTATAATGAAAAATAAAAAATAAAAAAAAATGAAGATTGATTCTTTGTCTAGAATCTAAAATCTACATTCTAAAATCTAAAATAAAAAAACAAATGGCATCTACATCAGATATTAGAAATGGATTGTGCATTAAATTTAATCACGATATCTATAAAATCATTGAATTTCTTCACGTAAAACCTGGAAAAGGTCCAGCTTTCGTAAGAACAAAATTGAAAAGTTTAACTTCTGGTAAAGTATTGGACAATACTTTTTCAGCAGGTCACAAAATTGACGTTATTCGTGTTGAAACACATACATTTCAATATTTATACCCAGAAGGTGATGAATTTCATTTTATGAATGCTGAAACGTTTGAGCAGATTTCTTTAAACAAAAACATTTTGGATGCTCCAGATTTGTTAAAAGAAGGAACAAACGTTATGGTGCAAATCAACACAGAAACAGATTTGCCATTATCAGTAGATATGCCTGCATCTGTAATTCTTGAAGTTACTTATGCTGAGCCAGGAGTAAAAGGAAATACTGCTACAAATGCTACAAAAAATGCTACAGTAGAAACTGGAGCAAACATAAACGTTCCTTTGTTTATCAACGAAGGCGATAAAATTAAAATTGATACAGCTTCAGGTTCTTACATGGAGCGTGTTAAAGAATAGTAATTTTAATTAAGATAATTTGACAATGAGTCAATTAGATAATCTGTGAATCGACATAATTTTGTATATTCACATTCTAATTGACTCATTTTCTAATTTACAAGTTTTCTAATTATACTATATGAAATTTCCAAAGAGTCATTCTTTACAAGAAATTGCCAATTTGCTTAACTGCAAATTTATTGGAGACAAAGACTTTCAAGTTTTAGGCATGAACGAGATACACGTTGTACAGCCTGGAGATATTGTTTTTGTGGACCATCCAAAATACTATGATAAAGCTTTACAATCGGCTGCGACCATTGTTTTGATAAACAAAGAAGTAGAATGCCCAGAAGGTAAAGCCCTTTTAATCTCAGAGGACCCTTTTAGAGATTTTAATATCCTTACCAGACATTTTAAGCCTTTTCAGTTTGCTAATGTTGCTATTGCAGCATCTGCAGAAATAGGAGAGGGAACCATAATTCAGCCAAATTCATTTGTTGGGAACAATGTGAAAATTGGAAAAAACTGTCTAATACATTCTAATGTTTCTATTTACGATCATACTGTAATTGGAGATAATGTAATCATACATGCGGGAACTATTTTAGGAGCCGATGCTTTTTACTATAAGAAACGTCCAGAAGGCTTTGATCAGTTGGTTTCTGGAGGAAGAGTTGTTATTGAAGATAACGTTGGTATTGGTGCTTTATGTACTATAGATAAAGGTGTTACTGGAGATACAACAATTGGTGCAGGATCAAAACTAGACAATCAAGTGCATGTTGGACATGATACTGTAATTGGTAAAAAATGTCTAATTGCTTCACAGACTGGTATTGCTGGTTGTGTGATTATTGAAGACGAAGTAACTTTATGGGGACAAGTAGGAACAACTAGTGGCATTACAATTGGTGCAAAAGCCGTTGTAATGGGGCAGACAGGTGTAACTAAGTCAGTTGAAGGTGGAAAATCGTATTTTGGTACTCCAATTGAAGAGTCTAGAGAAAAATTGAAACAATTAGCCAATATTAAGAAGATTCCTGAAATTTTAAATAAGTTGAAGTAATTATGTCTATTAAAGAATTTGTTCAGAAATTTTACAAGTCAGATGCCTTAATTGATAGCGAAATTTTAAAAACTTATCTGCATCCTGATGTTATTCTTGAATGGAACAGCAGTAAAGGTTTTATTCAAATGGATTATGATTCGATAGTTGAAATGGCCAATGAACTTAGCCGTGCCTATGTGCGCTCTAAGGTTAGAATTAGCCACATTATTAGCGAAGATGATTTAGTATCAGTACGTTACTCTCATTTTGTAAAAACAATCGAGAATCCGAGAGAAGAAATGCTTTTAGCGCATTTTGCAACCATTTGGCAGATAAAAGATGATAAACTTTATAGAGGTTATCAAATGAGTCAATTTTCTTAATATTTTTTTGACAATAAAAGAAGCAAAATACATTACAAAACCTTATTTTTGCAACACAAATTTAAAAACTACATAAAATATATATCATGAGTGTTTTAGTTAATAAAGATTCCAAAATAATTGTTCAGGGATTTACAGGAAGCGAAGGTACTTTCCATGCTTCTCAAATGATTGAGTACGGTACTAATGTTGTTGGAGGTGTTACTCCAGGAAAAGGTGGTACTAGCCATTTAGATCGTCCAGTTTTTAATACAGTAAAAGATGCTGTTGACCAAGCTGGTGCTGATACTTCTATCATTTTTGTTCCGCCAGCTTTTGCTGCTGATGCAATTATGGAAGCTGCTGATGCTGGAATTAAAGTAATTATTGCTATTACAGAAGGAATTCCTGTAGCAGATATGATTAAAGCAAATAATTATGTTAAAGAAAGAAATTCAAGATTAATTGGTCCTAACTGTCCAGGTGTAATTACTCCAGGTGAAGCTAAAGTTGGTATTATGCCAGGTTTCGTTTTCAAAAAAGGAACAGTTGGTATCGTTTCTAAATCAGGAACTTTAACTTATGAGGCTGCTGACCAGGTTGTAAAACAAGGTTTAGGAATCACTACAGCTATCGGAATTGGTGGAGATCCAATTATTGGAACTACAACTAAAGAAGCTGTTGAATTATTAATGAACGATCCAGAAACTGAAGCTATCATCATGATTGGAGAAATCGGTGGTCAACTTGAAGCTGATGCTGCAAGATGGGTAAAAGCTGATGGTAACCGTAAACCAGTTATTGGATTTATCGCTGGAGAAACTGCTCCTGCTGGTAGAACAATGGGTCACGCAGGTGCAATCGTTGGAGGTTCTGATGATACAGCTGCAGCTAAAAAACAAATTATGAGAGACAACGGAATTCACGTTGTTGATTCACCAGCGGAAATTGGTAAAAAAGTAAAAGAAGTACTTGGATAATTTTCAAGTTTCAAAATAAAAAATTCCAAAAAAAAAGTCTCAATATCCTGTTGAGACTTTTTTACATTTTAAAGGCTGAGGCGTAAATGAAAAAAACTTAGCATCATAGAACCTCAGTATCTTAGAAGCTTAAAAAAGAAATATGTACAAAGAATTAGAAAAATTTAAGTCAACAAACAGTTTTGTTTTTACTGTAAATGATAGTTTAGAAGAAGCTTGCAACGCGCCAGAAGGAAGTGCAGGAATCTTTGTTGTTTATGCTGTTGAAGGTGATGAAAAAGAATTGATCATGGTTGGTTCTACAGGAACTGTTCAGAATGACGGGACTTTAAAAAGTAAAAATGGCGGACTTTATGACAAAATCGTAAACGGACACCAATTTGCTAAAACTGGAAGAAAATATTCTTGGCCAGCGCAAATGAAATTAGAAAACATCGAAGCATTAGAAGTAGTTTGGTACGAAACTTTTGCTGGAGATGTAAAAGCGATTCCAACTGCTGTAGAAGGGCAAGTTTTGCAAAATTTCTTAGAGGCAAATGGTAAATTGCCAAGATGGAATGTGGCTTTTTAAGCAATACAAAATTTATAGAAGAAAAGCCTTACTGAAAACAGTAAGGCTTTTTTTTGTAGGATAAAGTTTCAGTTTTTATAAGTGTACTATATTTTATAAAATCGTGGCGAAATGTTTTGAGAGCTTAAAATTTTAATAGCTGAATCTATTTTAGTTAATTTAAATTTAAATTATAGTAAATTTAAGTTTAATCAAAAACAAAAGGTAAATTCTGATGATTTTGGAAAAAGTTTATCTTTTTTTGTAATAAGTTGGGTTTTGATTATTGACTTTTCTATATTTATCAAACAAAAACAAAAAATAATGTTAAAATTTGATTCTTTTTTTAGGTCTTAAAATGAGTTGGCATGTAAAATACTTGTTTAATTTTTGTTAATTAAGCGTTTTTATAGGTTAGTTTTAATTCTAGAAAAAAATCAAATTTAGTATACAATTTAATCCCTGTAATTAATCTGTTATTTAAACAAATTGATTTTAAATAATTTGATTTTACGCCCCAAAGCTTTTTTGTATGAGCCAAATTTTAAAGAACAAAGTTTTAGACGATTTTATTCTATGGAATAATTTGAAAAATGGTAATGAGAAATCATTTTCTTTACTTTTTGAAAAATATTATAGAGACTTAATCAGTTACGGCAATTCACTTTGTCCGTATGAAGAGAAAGTGCAAGATTGTATTCAAGATGTTTTTGCTGATATCTGGCTTTATCGCGACTCTCTTCAAGATAATGTTATTGTTAAGGCTTATTTGCTTTCTAGTGTTAGAAAGCGAATTGCGCGTTTGCATGAAAGAGATCATGTATTTAGAAAAACAACGACGACCGATGTTTTAGAATTTCTTTTTGACTTTTCTATAGAAAACCGTTTGGTTGAAGATGAAGTTACAGCCGAGCGTGTTTTGTATTTAAATAAATTGTTGAACGATCTTCCTGGTCGCCAGAAAGAAGCCTTGTATCTACGTTATCACCAAGGTCTAAGTGTAGATCAAATAGCTGATTTATTGGATGTAAATTATCAATCGGCTAGCAATCTTTTGCATCGTGGTTTGTTAAGTCTTCGCAAAGAATGGAAAGGTAGTATTCCCCTTTTAATCCTTATATCTTCAGGGGTTTTTTAAAAATTTAAGAGAAAATCAAAAAAAAATCTTAAATAGATGAGTATATAATAAAAAAACTGTCCTCTATGTTTTTGTAACCCTAATAGTGAGATGCAAAAACGTAACAATTATACCGAAATAGAAGACTTCCTAGCTGATGAATCTTTTCAATTATGGATTTTGTCCAAGATTGATGAACAAGGCTGGGAAGAATGGACTCTCGAAAATCTTCAAAGAGCCAAACTTGTTGAAGATGCAAGGCTTGTGTTGCTGGCAATGCGAGTTCCAGAATCTAACTTATCTTCAAATGAAGTTCATGAAGCCTTACAGGAAACTTGGCGTAAGATTGAACAAAGAGAAGAACTTTCTCAGCAAACCTCAAAAATAAAAAAATTAAAAGTACAGAGATACTGGATTAGCGGTGTTGCTGCAGCTATTCTAGTTGGTATTTTTTCTGTATGGTTTTTTAGAACTGAATTGACCGCAAATGATAATGAAGTTACTTACAACGAACTGGTTCAAGAAAACAATGAAGGTTTAGTAGAACAAACCAACAATACTGAAAAATCTCAAACCATTACTTTATCTGATGGAAGTTCGGTCTTATTACAGCCCAATAGTAAATTAAGTTACCCTAAAATCTTTACCGGAAACGAAAGAAAGGTGTATTTATCCGGCGAAGGTTTCTTTGAAATTAGTAAAAATCCTAAAAAGCCTTTTTTTGTTTATGCTAATGAAATTGTAACTCGAGTTGTGGGAACGAGCTTTAGAATAAAAGCTTATCCAGATCAGCAGAATGTTGAAGTTCTTGTTCGCACCGGTAAAGTAAAGGTAAAATCGAATGATTTAGTTCGAAGTAACGAAAACAAAGAAATTGTGCTGCTTCCAAATCAGGCACTGCGATTTGCTCGTAAGGAATTGGTTTTTAATAAAATAACCAATATTACGCAAGATCCAATTTTAGTGAGCAGTGTGCGAAATATCGAGCAATTAAGTTTTGAGTTTACAGATATTCCTGTGGCACAAATACTTGAAACTATAGAGCAGGCTTATTTAGTAGATATAGATTTTCCTCACGACAAATTAAAAGACTGCCGATTAACTACTTCATTAAGCGATCAGCCGCTGGCCGAAAAGCTGAAAATAATCTGCAAAAGCATCGGCAATGATACCAATTATGAAATGAATGGAAATCAGATTGTAATTACGACTTCTGGCTGTAACTAGAATTCTTAATTCAATTAAAATAAAAAGAAAAAATCCAAAATTTTAACTAATTCAAAAACTAAAAAATAATTTGTAATTGCCTATGTAAAAAATGAATGCATAAAAAAAGTGCCGAGAATGCTGTAACATTATCGACACTTAAATCTGAATAAATCACTCTCTGTAAAGGGTAATTTATGATGTTTCTTAAAATACACGCGAATAGTATTAATCAAAACAAACCAAAATTATGAAAAAACCTGTTGTCAAGCAACGATTACTTCACCAAATCATGAAAATAACGCTGTTTCAGTTTGTGTTAGCGCTTGTGTTTTCAAGTGTTACTCTCGCAAATAATGTAAATGGGCAGAAAAAATTAGATACTAAAGTTACTATTACAGTTGATAATCTAACTTTAGACAATGCTTTATCAAAAATCGAAAAGTCTGCTCATGTAAAATTTTCCTATAACTCAAGACTTCCTCAACTAGGAGAGAAGGTTAGTATAGAAGCAAACCAAGAAACTCTGTCGAGTGTACTTAGCAGAATATTGGTTCCTTTTAACATTACTTTTTCAGAAGTAAGCAATCAGATTGTCCTTCAAAAGAATACGATTAATACTTTTTCTTATGGAAACAATCATGATTCTTTGTTTGAGATTTTGACTTTTGGACCCATTATTAAAGGAAAAGTTACAGACCAATCAGGAAGTCCGCTACCTGGTGCTACTGTAATGGCAAAAGGCACAAAAAGAGCTGTCTTAACAGATTTTGATGGAAATTTTACGATCGAAATGCCTGCAAACGTAGACCGTTTGCTTATTTCTTATGTAGGTATGGAGACAAAAGAAATTGGTATTGACAATACTTCTCCAACAGTTGTTTTAACCGAAGCGGGTCAGAACCTAAAAGAGGTTGTGGTTACCACTGGATACGAAAAAACTTCAAAAAGAACGTTTACTGGTGCTATTAGTAAAATTTCGGGCACCGAATTAAAAATAGATGGTGTAGTTGACGTAAGCCGAATGATCGAAGGTAAAGCGGCTGGGGTTACGGTACAGAATGTTACAGGAACTTTTGGTACAGCTCCTAAAATTACCGTTCGTGGATCTTCTTCAATTTTTGGAGATACAAAGCCATTATGGGTTATTGATGGTGTTGTCCAAGAAGATATTATCAATATGTCTTTTGCTGATTTGGCATCTGGAAATTCAGAGACATTATTAAGTTCATCTGTAGCAGGCTTAAGTGCAAACGATATTCAAAGTATTGAAATTCTTAAAGATGCATCGGCTACGTCAATTTATGGTTCAAGATCGTTAAATGGAGTTGTCGTTGTAACAACAAAGCAAGGACGTAGAGATTCTCCATTAAAAATTAGCTACGGATTGGAGCAGACTGTAAGAACAGTTCCAAATTATAGCCAATTTGATATTCTAAATTCTCAGGAATCTATGAGTATTTTTAAAGAGATGGAAGCTAAAGGTTATTTAGACTTGCCAACTACTGTAAACGGAAGATATGGAGGCGCTTACAATATTTTAGGAAGAGCTATAAATACTTATAATCCTGAAACTGGAACTTATTTAGTTAATAATGATCCTGTTAGCCGTAATAATTTTTTGAAGAAATACGAACAAGCCAATACAGATTGGTTCAGCGTTTTATTTAGACCGTCCATTACACAAAATCACTCTTTGAGTTTTTCTGGTGGAGGCAAAAACAATACATTTTATGCTTCATTGGGCTACTATACAGATCCAGGATGGACTATTGCCGATGATGTAAAACAGATTTCTAGTAACATTAAAGGTACTTTTTATGTTAATGATAAATTAAATATAACCTTATCTACATTGGCATCTATTAGAGATCAAGGTGCTCCAGGAAGTTACGAAAGTGAAAAAGATGTTGTTTTTGGTAAAGTAACACGTGATTTTGATATCAATCCTTTTAATTATGTGTTGAATACAAGTAGAACTTTACGTCCGTATGACGATAATGGAAATTTGGAATACTACCGAAATAACTGGGCAAAAATGAACATCGTAAACGAATTAGCTAACAACTTCATGGAAATTGAGGTAAAAGACATTCGTTTTCAATTGGATTTAGATTATAAAATTAATCCGCATTTAACTTATAATTTAACAGGTTCAGCTCGTTATGCTAATACAAGCCGTGAGCATAAAATTTTAGAAGGTTCAAACGTTGTTGGTGCATACAGAGCAGGAACAGCAATTGGAGAAGATGGGGTAAACACATTGGTTAGAGATCAGAATATCTTTTTATACCAAGATCCAAACGATTTAACAGCTCCAAAAGAATCAGTCTTGCCAAATGGAGGATTCTTAAGAAAGTTTACAAACGACATGACGTCTTACAATTTAAGAAATAGTGTTAGTTACAGAAATATATTTAGCGACAAGCACGAAGTAGAAGGTTTGTTTGGAACTGAAATGAGAGTTGTTGACAGAACTAGTGATCAATTTACGGCTGCAGGTTTGCAATACGATCGTGGTTTAACTGCTTTTACAGATCCGAGAATTATTGAAAAAATAATTAATGCGGGAGATTCATACTACGGTTTTAATGAAGAAAAAGAAAGAACAGTAGGTTTCTTTGGTAAAGTAGGTTATACGTATGATAGACGTTATACAGCTTCTGTTACAGGACGTTATGATGGGTCTAATAGACAAGGAGATAGCGATTCGTCAAGATGGCTGCCAACTTATACTTTTAGTGGAAAATGGAATGTGGCTGAAGAAAGCTTCATGAAAGATGTGCAATCAGTAAATACTTTAGCAGTAAGAGCTTCGTATGGTTTAACAGCTACTGCAGGACCTGCAACAAACTCTTTGGCGATTTACAAAAGTGCCATTACAGATCGTTTCGGACTTGATGATAGAGAATCTGGAATTAGAATTGAAGAGCTTCAAAACGGAAATTTAACTTGGGAAAAACAGTTTGAAACTAATATCGGACTTGATCTTGGAATGTTTAATAACAGATTACAGCTTACAACAGACGTTTACCGTCGTAAAGCTTTTGATCTTGTAGATTATGTAATTACTTCTGGTATTGGCGGTCAAAGAATTAGACAAGGTAATAATGCCGATATGGAAACTAAAGGTTTGGAGGTTGGTATTACAACTAAAAATATTAATGGTAAAGATTTTAAATGGTCTACAAACCTTAATTTTTCTGTTTATCACCAAGAGATTACAAAATTACAGAACACGCCAACGGCATTCGATTTAGTTGATTCAAACGGAGGAAATACGGTTGGACACCCAAGAAATTCATTATACTCATACCAATTTACAGGTTTAAACAACCAAGGTCTTCCTACGTTTATATTGCAAGACGGAGCAGAGAATAATATTACAGATGCTAATTTTCAGGATAATTTAAATGTTACTAAATATTTGAAATATGAAGGTTCAATCGAGCCTAATAAATCATTTGGTTTTGCCAATACATTCACATACAAAAACTTGTCTCTGTACATATTCTTTGTAGGTTCGGGAGGAAATAAAGTTCGATTAAATCCTGTGTATGATAGTACTTACGATGATTTAACGGTGTTTACAAAGGACTTTACAAACCGTTGGATTAATCCTGGTGATGAAAATTATACCAATGTGCCAGTTATTGCAGACAGACGTTTAAATGCTAATTATGGCGGAGACCGTACCTTGGCAAGAGCTTATAATACTTACAATTATTCTGATGTTCGTATTGCAGATGGAGATTTTGTTAGATTAAAAAATATATCATTAAGCTGGGAATTTCCTGCTGATTTTAAAAAGAAAATCGGTGTGAGCACTTTTACATTAAAAGGCTCGGCGGTAAATCCTTGGTTAGTTTATTCTGATAAAAGATTAAATGGACAAGATCCTGAGTTTCGTAATTCTGGAGGAGTTGCTTTTCCTGTAACAACTCAATACACATTTACTTTAAACCTTTCATTATAATAGTCAAAATCATGAAAAACTTAAAAATAGCATTATCCCTATTAATACTTATTTGTATTACTAGCTGCGATGATTTCTTGTCGGAGAAACCAGATAATAGAACCGAAATTGATACGCCAGAAAAAATAAAAGAATTATTAGTAGAAGCTTATCCTCAAATGAGTTATTTCGAGATTGCTGAAACTATGTCTGATAATGTTTTTGATAGCGGATTGCCAACTACGATTATTAGGAATGAGCAAAATTACAATTGGGAAATTAATACAGATGCAACTGATATTGATACTCAGGCTTATTACTGGGATGCTTGTTATAAAGCAATTGCACATGCTAACAAAGCGTTAGAAGCAATAGAAGAGTTGGGAAGTCCGGCAAGCTTAAATCCGCAAAAAGGTGAGGCTTTGATGGCTAGAGCGTATTCGCACTTTATGCTGGTTTCATTATGGTCAAAACGTTACAATCCAGCAACTGCAGATACAGATTTAGGGGTTCCTTATGTAACAAAACCAGAAACGGAATTGATAACAAAATACAAAAGAAATACGCTTGCTGAAGTGTATGCTTTTCTTGAAAAAGATATTGAAGAGGGTTTAAAATATGTGACAAACGATTATAAAGAACCAAAATTTCATTTTAATGTAGCGGCTTCAAAAGCTTTTGCTAGTAGATTTTATTTAGTAAAAGGGAATTGGGATAAGGTAATTGAATTGTCTGATGATTTAGGTTCTAGACCGTCAGCAATAAGAGATTTTTCAGTTTACGAACCTTTAAGTGTAGAAGATCAACAGTTAAAATACGGAGCTAGTGATGTTGGAACCAATCTTTTGATCGTTTCTGCAAATACTATCGTAAGTAGAGTTTACCATTTAAATCGTTTTAATTTATCAGGTTTACGCCGTCCAGAAATTTTTGGAACAAGTACAAATCTTTTCGGAAAAGCGTATTATTATAATTTCTATTCTTCAAACGGAAGTATTACATTGTTCTTGCCTAAGTTTTATGAATACTTTAAATATTCTAACGTAACAGCTGGAATTGGAGATCCTTATGTTGCTGAAGTATTATTAAGCAACGATGAGTTTTTCTTAAATAGAATCGAAGCGCATGTTATGAAAGGAGATATCGCTACTGCTACTGGAGAATTAGAATATTTCTTAGCAACAAGAACTCCAACATACAATCCGACAACAGATAAATTGACTGAGGCTAGAGTAGTGGCTAAATTCCCTGTAATTGCAGACGAATATACGCCATTCTATACAATGAATCCAGTGCAGACCTCTTATGTAAAAGCAATTGCAGAAACAAGAAGAAGAGATTTTATACACGAAGGACTTAGATGGTTTGATATTAAACGTTTTAACCTAGTGGTTAGACATGAGACATCAAACAAGCCAGCTAATATTTTAGTAAAAGACGATAACAGAAGAGCATTGCAAATTCCGTTGCACGCTTCAAGTACTGGTATCGAACTAAATCCTAGATAATCTTAAAAATGAAAATTATGAAATTATTAAAATATAATAAAATTGCGGTTTTAACTCTAGTTTCGATAACTCTATTTTCATGTGGAAGCGATGACTTGCCTGGAGAAAGCCAATTAGATTTTACTCAACCAGAAAAAACAACTTTAGATAATTGGATTGATGCTACTTATTTAAATTCATACAACATTAATGTTCAGTATAAATGGAATCAAAATACGGTAGACAATAGCCGTTATTTATTTCCGCCAGACGTTAATAAAGTAAAACCTGCTCTTGAAATAGTTGAAACAATTTGGCTTAAAAGTTATGCTGCCATTGGAGGTCCAGATTTTGTAAAGAAAATTGCGCCAAGAGAAATTGTTTTGGTTGGAGGAGTTAATTTAAATAGCGTTGGAACCAAAACTTTAGGTTTGGCCGAAGGAGGACAAAGAGTTACTTTGTTTGAAACCGATTATATCGATAAATCGGATCGCGAAAACGTAGCACAGTTTATACATACAATTCAGCACGAATACATTCATATTTTAAATCAGAACAAACCTTTTGACGAAAAAACATGGAAAACGCTTACACCAGGAGGTTATACTGCAGATTGGTACAATTTTGAAATTGAAGAATCAAATGAGCTTGGATTTATTACAAGTTATGCAAGATCAAATATTAATGAAGATTTTGCAGAAACGGCAGCAATGATTCTAATTTATACAAAAGCAGAATACGCGGCATTTTTGGATGGTATAGAAAATCCTTTTGCTCTTCAGGCTTTAAAATCAAAAGAAGCTATTGTGGTTAAGTATTTCAAAGAAGCATTCAACATGGATTTTTATGCTTTAAGAGACGAAGCAGAAAAGAATACAACATCTGTAATAAATTAAAACAAGCATTATGAAAATGAAACAACTATATAAGTACTTATTTGCAGCTGTTTTAATACTGCAATTGATCGCCTGTAATAATAATACAGATGCAGAACAACTTTTTAATGATACGCCTACCGCTCGATTAAATAAGCAAAAAACAGAGTTAAGCGAAGCATTGCTTTCATCTCAATATGGGTGGAAAGCAGTTTATTTTACAGATAATACGGTTTTAGGAGGATATACTCATTTATTCAGATTTGCTGACGATGGAACTGTGCAAATGGCATCAGATTTTGATGCTGATACAGCCACCTATAAAAGTGAATATGCAATTCAAGTAGGAAGCACGGTGAGTTTAACTTTTACGACAAAAAATAGAATTCATCTTTTGTCAGATTCAGACAATTATCCCATTCCAGCATTGCGAGCAAAAGGTTATTTAGGAGATTTTCAATTTTTGTACTATGGACAAGAAAATGGAGAAATCATTTTTAGAACCAACAGAAGTAATCAAGAATTACGTTTTGTAAAAGCAACTGCAGAAGATTGGACAGAATTGCCTAAAAATCTTCTGATGGAAAAAAATGTTATTGGAGGAGAAGAAAGACCACTTTTTAGACTATTAGAAACAAATGATGGCACGACTAAGCATAAATTTGATTTTTCATTTACAGCAGTAACGCGTTTTGCAAACTCAAATTCGATTGAAAACGGTTATTCTGTAAGCTACGACATGGGAATAGGATATTCTCCAACAGGAATTGTTGTAAGTCCAGCAGTTGAAGTAGGCGGGCAAAAACTATCAAACTTTGTTTATAACGATACCGATGGAAGCTTTACTGCTACTGGAACGGGTGGTGTGTCTGCAGTTATAAAGTATACTGACAAACCTTTAGTTCTTACAGACGATTATAAATTATTGCTTCCAGGTAAGCCATTAGCTTGGTTTGGATTCTTTGTAGACGATTACACAATCGATTCTCCTGCAAACTCACCATTATTTTACGCTGAACTAGCAAAAGTAAACGCATCGTTGCCGGCAGGACAAAGCATCGCATCTATTGAAATCTATAGCAATCATGCTATCGGAACTTTTATCTATTACACTTTTGTCGGAAGATCTCCTTTACAGCATCATGTTACTATTGAAGAAGACGCAGCAGGTAAGAAAATGATTTTGAAACATAAATCATGGAACGGAAATACTACCGTAGCGACACCATTCTTCTTGGCAAGTATTGATAAATACTTCATGGATCCGCAAGGAATTTATGTAAAAGCAGAAAGTTTCAGATTATTCTACGCAGATCCGGTTTATACATTTACAAGTGCTTCAAGTCCGTTTAGAATGACAACTTGGAAACTTAATTAATTTTAAAGAGCAGCTCATTTTTTTGAGCTGCTTTTATCCAGCATAATTTCTGAATCAAGTATATAACTTCTTAATTTATAGATATTATGATTAAAAAAATAATTACACCAGCAACAATAGCAATATTCTTTTGGCTAATAGGACTGCTGATTGTAAATGAATATTATTATCCATATTTAAGACCTTATTTGTATCTGTCAATAATAATTGCGATTGCTTGTGTAGTCATGGATAAGATTAATGAAGATAAAGACGAATAAATATTGCCAATAAGTTTTAAGGCTGCAAAAATATAATAGTGGTACCAACTGCATCTTTAAAAATGCTGCACAATCACATTGAAGATTTTTAGTTTTGTTTTTTTATTTTGGGGGAAACAGCTCATTTTATGAGCTGTTTTTGTTTTTTAAGTTTAATCTTTCTTTATGTAAATATATTATACTTTTTTTCTTATATTTAAAGCTGAAATTAATTTTTCATGTCTGAAAACTCAACAGACACTAAAGGATTGAGTTTACCAAAAAACCAAAGAACAAATAATTATGTTAAAATCAATTTTAAATTTTCAAGGGGTTGAGATTTTGAACCGCGACGAGCAAAGAAGTATTAAAGCTGGAGACTTAACTTGGGATTGTCAAACAGGAGATGGAGCCGTAATGGGGCAATACATTCATCCATGTATTGATCAGCCAGTTGAGATTATTCCAGCTCCAGAATTTGATTTGCCTTAATCATAGTGTCAGGGAAACTTTTAAGTAATAAAGCCGTTTCAAATTGAAACGGTTTTTTGTTTTATGCTAAAGAAAAGCTCTTATTTATAAATTACACTAATGCTATTTTTTTTAAAAAGGGAAATATTATATATTTGACAAGTCATTTATAGCATAGGTAAAACTTATGGAATTTTCTTTTTTTAGCAGAAAATGCAAATAAGTAATGGCACAAGCTGTAAAGAAATATTAACATTAATTTTGAATATGAAATTACTAGAAGGAAAAGTTGCAATTATTACTGGTGCAAGCCGTGGAATTGGAAAAGGAATTGCTGAAGTTTTTGCTAAAAATGGAGCAAATGTTGCTTTTACATACAGCTCATCTGCAGCATCTGCAGAAGCTTTAGAAGCAGAATTAAATGCTTTAGGAGTAAAAGCTAAAGGATACCAATCTAATGCAGCAGATTTTAACGAAGCGCAGACTTTTGTTGATGCTGTTTTAGCAGATTTTGGAACTGTTGACATCTTAATCAACAACGCTGGAATTACAAAAGACAATTTGTTAATGCGTATGTCTGAGGCAGATTTTGACCAAGTAATAGATGTGAATTTGAAATCGGTTTTTAATATGACAAAAGCGATTCAGAAAACTTTCTTGAAACAAAGAGCAGGATCTATCATCAATATTAGCTCTGTTGTTGGAGTTTCTGGAAACGCAGGTCAAACAAATTATGCAGCTTCTAAAGCAGGTGCAATCGGATTTACTAAATCTGTAGCTCTTGAGTTAGGTTCTCGTAATATTCGTTGCAATGCAATCGCTCCAGGTTTTATCGAAACTGAAATGACTGCAAAATTAAGCGAAGATGTAGTAAAAGGATGGAGAGAAGGTATTCCGTTGAAACGCGGAGGAACTACAGAAGACGTTGCAAACGCGTGTCTTTTCTTAGCTTCAGACATGAGTGCTTACATTACAGGACAAGTTCTTAATGTTTGCGGAGGAATGCTTACTTAATAGTTTTCAGTGTTCAGGTTTTAGTATTCAGTTTTTCTGACTCTGAACACTAAAACAAGTCTGATCACTAAAAAACTGATTACTGAACACCAAATAAATATGACTACAAACACGATTCTTTTATTATTGCTTTCTTTAGTAATTGCTGGTGGTTTGTCGTATTTTCAATATTTTTTCAAAGCCAAAAGTAAATCCAATGTGATTATACTTTTGGCTTTTTTACGTTTTCTGGCCATTTTCGGATTGTTGGTTTTATTGATCAATCCGATTATTTCAAAGAATTCTCTCGAAATCACCAAAACACCTCTAGCAGTTGTTGTTGATAATTCGAGTTCTATTGCTGCTTTAAAATCAGACCAGAAAGCGGTTGAATTATACCAAAAATTGGTTTCGAATCCAGCTTTAAAAGAAAAATTTGATGTTCAAACCTATCAGTTTGACAATGATTTTAAAACTTCAGACCAATTTGATTTCAAAGGAAATCAGACTAATTTAGACGAAGTTGCCAAAAATCTAAAAAGCATCCACAAAAATCTGATTTTCCCAACAGTCATTATTACTGACGGAAATCAAACTACAGGAAACGATTATGTATATCGTTTTGATCCTGTCAATAAAGTTTATCCTTTGGTTGTGGGAGATACAACCACTTTTTTTGATTTAAAAATCAATCAGTTAAACGTAAATAAATACGCTTTTCACAAAAATAAATTTCCAGTTGAAGTTTTTCTGCAATATGCAGGAGATAAAACTACAAATGCAGAATTTACCATTACGCAAGGAAGTACAGTTGTAGCAAAAGAAAAACTATCTTTCTCGCCATCAAAGAAAACAGCTTCTCTAAATTTGCTTCTTCCAGCCGACAAAGTAGGATTACAGATTTATAAAGCCAATATTCAATCATCTGCAAAAGAAAAAAATAGTTACAATAATGTCAAAAATTTTGCAGTAGAAATCATAGATCAAAAATCAACTGTTGCGATTGTTTCAGTTATAAATCATCCAGATATTGCCGCTTTAAAACGTTCAATTGAAGTTAATGCACAGCGTAAAGTAATATTAGTTAAACCAAATCAAATTAGCGATTTAGACGATATTTCTGTTTTGGTTTTATATCAGCCAACGACAGCTTTCAAAGCGATATTTGACAACAATAAATTAAAAGGAACAAATACCTTTATTATCACAGGAAACAATACCGATTTCAATTTTCTAAATCAGCAGCAGAACAATCTTGTTTTTAAAATGAGTAATCAGCGAGAAGATTTTTTATGTGAATTCCAATCAGCCTTCAACCTGTTTGCAATAGATAATATCGGTTTTGAAAATTTCCCGCCTTTACAAAATCCGTTTGGAAATATCAGCACCAACGGAAATATCTCTGTTTTACTTTCTTCAAAAATTAGAAACGTTTCTACAAATGCTCCATTGTTGGCTTTTGCCGAAAATCAAGGAAAAAGAACCGCTTTTCTTTTAGGTGAAAATAGCTGGAAATGGCGTTTGCAAAGTCATGTCGATAATCAGTCATTTGAAAAATATGATGTTTTTATGGATAAAATTATTCAATATTTAGCATCATCGACTTCAAAGAAATCGTTAGTAGTATCTCACGAAAGTTTTTATAATTCTGGAGAAGAAATCATTATTAACGCGCAATATTTCAATAAAAATTATGAGTTTGATGAAAAAGCCAGACTTACCATTACTGTTGTAAATACTGCGACGAAACAAACTAAGAATTATGATTTATTGAAAGGAAGTAATTCTTTCTCTGCTAATTTAGAAGGACTTCCAGCAGGAAAATATAACTTTACAGTAAAAGAATTAAACTCGAATACTTCATACGCAAGTCATTTTGAAATTTTAGATTTTGATATCGAAAAGCAATTCGTAAATCCAGACGTACTTAAATTACAGCAATTGGCTCAGCAAACAGGAGGAAAAGCTTTCTTCGAAGATCAAGCCGATCAGTTGATTAATACTCTTTTAGAAAACAAAGAATACAAATCAATAGAAAAAAACATCTCAAGTAAAACTCCAATTATTGACTGGGTTTGGTTGTTGATTTTGATTGCTACTTTACTAACAATTGAATGGTTTGTTAGAAAGTATAATGGGTTGCTTTAAAATGAAGTTTTATGTCTTTTAAAAAAGTTTTCATTTTCTTTAGTCTGTTTTTTTGTGCTATTTTTTTTTGGATTTACATAAACGCTAGAAAAGAAAATAGAAATGACTATCAATTTGTGATCACTGAAATTAATGAAAATGTAAAAGGTAACATCACTGTGGATGGTGTGGAAAAGAAATTCAATTTTGCTAATTTTAATTCTTATAAGATCGATATTCAAAAAGACGACAGTTTAGTTAAAAAAGCATTTTCAAAAAAAGTTTATATTTATAGAAAAGATAAAAAAATAGATAAATATAATTTAGTTTTATTATTAAACGAATCTGGAACATTTCCAATAGATTGGCAATAATTGTTTATCTTTAATTTTTTTGAAATGGATTTCAGGCTAAAAGTTTTCTACACCGTTGCGCTCCGCCTTAATTTTACTAAAGCGGCAACAGAGTTATATATTACACAGCCAGCAGTTTCCAAACATATTCAGGAATTAGAGGAAACGTATAAAACAAAACTTTTTGAACGAAACGGTTCTAAAATCGCTTTAACTCCAGCTGGAAAAATCCTTCTAAAATATACTAAAAGTATTTTTGATATCTATCGCGAAATAGACTTTGAAATGAGTTCTTTCAATAAAGAACGTCAAGGTTTATTACGATTAGGAGCGAGTACAACTATTTCTCAATATATTATTTCTCCCGTTTTGGCGCGTTTTCATCAGAAGCAAAAAGATATAAAAGTGAATTTGCTGAATGGAAATACAGAACAAATAGAAAATGCCTTAATCAATAAAGAAATCGAAATCGGAATTGTAGAAGGACAATCTAAAAATCAATCTATAAAATACATTCCGTTTTTAAAAGACGAATTGGTTTTGGTCTGTAACAGCAATAATCCTTTTGTCAAACAAAATGAAATTTCGGTAAACGATTTAAAATCAATGAAATTTCTAACTCGTGAACGCGGATCTGGAACACTTGAAGTTATAGAATTTGCATTAAAAAAAGTAAATTTAAAACTAACCGATTTACAGATAGAAATGCAATTAGGAAGTACAGAAAGCATAAAATCATATTTACTAAACTCAGATTGTTTTGCTTTTATGTCTATTCATGCTGTGAGAAAAGAGTTGAAAAATAAAGAATTGATTGTTTTAGATGTAGAAAAGTTATCAATAGAAAGATGTTTTTATGTGGCTACCTTACAAGGAAAATCAGATTCATTATCAGAACTGTTTATTCAAAATTTAGCTTCTCATTATAACTTGAAGTTATAGCCAATTGCAATTTACGATTGGCGTTTTCAATATAAACGGCGGAACTTTGCTTCATAATAACAATCCATTTATTTTGAAAACAAAAGAACAAACAACAGTACAATTATTTGAAATTAATCAGTCCTTACAGCAAGTCCTTTTTCTTGCCGTAATTCTATTGTGTGTATTTTCGATTATTTCTCCGCCAATGGCTCTTTTATTAGGCGTTTTAATTGTGAATCTTTTCGGAAATCCATTTGTAGAATTTAATCACAAAGCCATTACATTTTTACTACAGTTTTCGGTTGTTGGTTTAGGGTTCGGAATGAACGCCAATAGCGCTGTCTCAGCGGGTAAAGAAGGCTTTGTTCTAACGGTTTTTTCAATCTTCAGCACTTTACTTTTTGGATTATTGTTAGGGAAATGGCTTAAAACAGAGAAAAAAACGTCTCACTTGATTTCTTGCGGAACAGCAATTTGCGGAGGAAGTGCGATCGCTGCCATTTCGCCCGTTATCAAATCAAATGAAAATCAGACTTCAATTGCTTTGGGAGTTATTTTTATACTTAATTCAATTGCTTTGTTCATTTTTCCGTTTATCGGCCATCAATTAGATTTGTCACAAAAAGATTTCGGTCTTTGGTGCGCTATTGCCATTCACGATACAAGTTCTGTAGTTGGTGCTGCCAATAAATATGGCGCAGAAGCATTGCAAGTTGCTACGACAGTAAAACTAGCCAGAGCTTTATGGATTATTCCCATTTCAATCTTGACCGCTCTTCTTTTTAAAAGCAAAAATTCAAAAATAAAGATTCCTTATTTTATTGGTTTGTTTGTTATAGCGATGCTAGTAAATACGTATGTTCCGTCAACAGCCATTTTTACAGGACATCTTGTAGGCATTGCAAAAATTGGTCTAACCATAACTTTGTTCCTAATTGGAGCGACTTTAAACTTTGCCACTTTAAAAGCAGTAGGAGTAAAGCCATTGCTACAAGGCGTTTTTCTTTGGATTTTTATTGCAATTTTAGCTTTAGTGTCAATTCTTTATTTGAGCTAATATTTTTTAACCGCAAAGAGCACAAAGAATTACGCAAAGTTCGCAAAGTTTTTTGTGCAAAGCTTTGCGAACTTTGCGTTTTATTCAAAATTTTAGGTAAATAAACTTTGCGTTCTTTGTGGTAAAACTATACTCAAAGTTTTTCAACTATTATTTTACATTGGAGAATTTTACAATTGGTTTGTCAATCATTTTGTAAAATTTTCCTTTGAATGAATAACGTCTTTCAATCTCAAAATCAAATGCTTTTTTGGTTTTGGCCATTGTTGCAATTTCTTCAGGAAACGCAACGTCAAATTCATCTTCACCTCTTGCTTTTATATTATAAGTTCCTTTTGTGGTAATGATAATGTCTCTAAAATGTTTCTTAGGATTCTCATTGACTACTTTGTAAGATCCGCTCCAAGCGATAAAAGAAGAGTTAGTCAACTGATAATTATTGACTTCCAGAATAGGCTGATATTTTCCGCCAAAACCAGCAATCAGATAAAGATAGCCTTCATAAGCGCCGCCAGCACCACCGTTTGCATGAATTAAAGTGAAAGCATATTGATCTTCTCCAATTTCAACCAATTTAGGAGTCGGACATCGCGCAAAAGCCCCAAACGCAGCTACTGCAGGTTGAAAAGATCTCATTTCCCAAACATTATCATTCTTTGCAAACTTAGCCACGCCCAACAATCCACCAGAAAAACGCCCTGTTTGAAGTCCGTCTTCGTCATGAACAGAATGATTAAAAGCTAAAATTTTAAATTGATTTCCTTTTGAATCGCTGTAATCAATATTCGCTATAAGTCTAGTGGCAACGCCTTCTGCATAAGGAAACATTTGATCGCCTTCTACGCCATTTACATCAAGAAAAGGAGAAGGTTGGCATGATTTGCATTTCCAGCTTATAAACGTATTTTTATCAGAAAGATGATATAAATTGCCAGGAAATAGTTTTTGCATTGTTTTCTCACCGTTTAGCGGATCGGAAACTTTAAGGATTCTTTTTGGGTTTAATAGTGTATCGCTAACATTTTTTAGCTGTAAATCAGTTTCTTGTGCAAAGCAAAAAGTAGAAATTAATAGAAATAAATTTAAGGTAATATGGCGCATAAAATTGGATTTTGTTAGTAAAGCAAATGTATAAAGAAAATTAGTGTTAATATAGGCTTATGCTGTTTTTAAAGCTCAAAATATCAAAAAATAAAAATTGTAGAATCTTATTGATAGTATTTTTTGCGTATTCTTTAATTAAAGCTAAATTTGCTCCCTCTAATAAAAAAACAAATGAAAAAAATCCAAATGAGACCAAAATTAATCGCTTTCGGTGCATTAATTATTGGCTTTATTATGCTGTCATGGGGAAATGTTGGCCATGAGCGTATTAACAAAGCTGCTGTAATGGCTTTACCAAAACAATTACAGATATTTTTCTACAATCACATTGATTTTATTACACAAGAAGCTTCGGTTCCAGATATCCGTAAATATGCTTTAAATTATAAAGAAGAAGGCCAAAGACACTATTTTGATATGGAAAACTTTGGTGCTGCTGATACTTATCCAAAAACATTAGAAGAAGCGAAACAAAAATACGATGCTAAATTCTTATCGGATAACGGAATCTTGCCATGGTATTTGGAAGAAATGATGGCAAAACTGACTAAAGCTTTTAAAGAAAAAAATAAAGCTGAAATCTTATTCCTAGCGGCAGATTTAGGTCATTATGTTGGTGATGCACACATGCCATTGCATACTTCTGCAAATCACGATGGACAATTAACAGACCAAAAAGGAATTCATTCACTTTGGGAAAGCAGATTGCCAGAGTTGTTTGTTAAAAATTACAAATTAAATGTTCCTGAAGCGCAATATTATCCAGATGTTCACAAAGCAATTTGGGACTTGATCAACGATACGCACAGTTTAGCACAGCCTTTATTGGATATCGACAAAAAATTAAGAGTAGCAACTCCGCAAGACAAAGTGTTTAAAATGGATGCTGAAGGAAATGTATTGAAAACGAAATACAATACAGCTGTTTTCTCTGATGACTATGCTAAAAAACTGCACGAACAATTGAACGGAATGGTTGAAAGCCAAATGAAAAAAGCTATTGCAGCAACTGCAAGTTTCTGGTATACGGCTTGGATAAATGCTGGAAAACCAGATTTGAGTGATTTAGATGCGCCAGCTGTGACTCAAAGAAACTATCAATTTTTACAGGATGATTTGAAAATGTTCCAAAAAGGAGATTTGTTTGGAATGAAAAGTCAAAACGATTAAGTTTTTGTTTCAAGTTTCCTATTGAAATAGAAAAAAAGCCGCAAATTCATAATTTGCGGCTTTTTTGATTGCTTACATTAACGAATGTTTGCGTATAATTTTTTATTCTTATTGGTTAAATCTTTAAGCTGATATTCTTTCTCTTTCAACACGTAAGAAGCTGATTGATAATAAGAAATAGTTTCGTTAACTAGATTCTTGTTTTCTGTTTTCAATGGTATTTCATCATAATGAATTTGGAATTCGGGAGAAATACTAGCTTTGCTATTTTGTTTTAATTGAAACTGTTTGATCTGCTGTTTTGGAGATAAAATAGTCAAAACATTGTCTTTTATTAATCCTAAATCCTGATAGGTAGCAATAAAAGCTCTTGGCTGATAATCTGGTTTGAAAACATCACATCCAAAGAATTTACTTTGGTAATCAAAATTTAAAAGGCCAAATAATGTTGGCATAACATCTATTTGAGACATTAATTTAGTGCATTTTTCAGGCTTCATATCTGGAGTATATATTAAAGCTGGAATTCTATATTTATCTAACGGAAGTTCTGTTTTTCCTGCACTCGATGCACAGTGATCGGCAACAATTACAAAAACCGTATTTTTAAACCAAGGCTGTTTTTGAGCTTGCTTAAAGAATTGGCTTAAAGCAAAATCGGTATATTTTACACCGCCATCGCGAGATTTAATATCCCCAGGAATGTCAATTTTATTATTAGGATAAGTAAAAGGCCTATGATTGCTTACTGTCATAATATGATTGAAAAAAGGCTTATTCTCCTTCGCTTCAGCATTCATCACTTTAATCGCTTTGTTGTACATATCTTCATCACAAACTCCCCACACATTAGAAAAAGTAACTTCATTTTCGGCAAAACTAGATTTGTCAATAATTTGGTAACCATTTCCAGTATAGAAATCCTGCATATTATCAAAAAAAGCATCTCCTCCATACATAAATTTTACATTGTAACCTTTTTGAAGAAAGACAGATCCAGTCGAAAATTTGTTTTTATTATCCTCTCTTTTTACAACGCTTTCTCCAGCCGTTGGAGGAAGACACAAAGTTACGGCTTCTAGACCGCGTACAGTTCTATTTCCAGCCGCATACACATTTGTAAATAGCAGGCTTTTTTGAGCAAGACTATCCAAAAATGGGGTAATATTCTGTTCGTTTCCGTACGTTTTCATGAAATCCGCACTTAAACTTTCAATCGTAATTAAAACTACATTTTTATGTTGTTCTAGCGAATCTTCTTTTATTTCGTGCAAAGTGTTTTTTCCTGAAATAGCGGGCATTTCTTGCTTTAGAATTGCAAAAGCTTTTTCGTTTGGAATCGTTTTGTAGAATTTAAAATAATCTAATTTATTGTTTTGAAAAGCCAAATAGAACTTATAAATACCATTCGATTGCAGCTCATTAACAAATATGTTTTTAGAGTTTTCTGTTTTAGCTAAGCTAGGAATCGCCAATAAAGAAAAAACAAATAAAATGCCGTAAATGGCTGTAATTTTTAATTTTTCATTGAAGCTAGGAATCTTGTCAATATAGTTTCTTGATTTTTTTATGATAAAAAACGTAATAATTCCAGTGATAATAAATAATGCAGAGATAATAGGAATTACAGGATAAGACTGCATAATGTTTCCAATTACTTCATTGGTGTAAATCAAGTAATTGACAGCAATGAAATTGTATTTAACACCAAATTCATTCCAGAAGAAAAATTCACTTATTGCGTTTTGTAAAATCAGTAAAACATAAAGAAAAATTACAAAAGCAAAAAGCCAAAATCGGATCTTATCTCTGTGTTTTGGCAAGAAAAGAAAAAGCGAAAAAAGAAGTGTTTTTATCGAAACAAAAATTAAAATAATTCTAGGCAAAGCGCCGCCATATTCATCAAAAATGCTTTTTCCAGAAGCGATATAAATTAAAAGCGCCACAAAACTTCCAAAAATAATATATCCGTAAGGTTTGTTGTATTTAGAATTTGAAATAAAAATAAGATACAGCCACAAGAAACCTGAAGCTAAAATAAAAACAAAAAAGTCTGACACTAAGCCTAATGAAAAGATTTTCAAGCTTTCAGCAAAAGTAAACGAACTTTGTGTAATTGGATGAAACAGTAAAACTATTCTAAGTATGAAACTCACAATAAAATAGAATACTGTAAGATTGTAAAAAGGTGAAAGTTTTTTATAAAAATCCATATGTTTTATTTTTTTTACAAAATTACTTTTGAATGATTAATGCCAGATTAAGTTCCACTTTTACCTTACTTAACGTTAACTTAAAGTTTGCTTAAGATGCTGATTATCTTTATTTCTTGATAATTAGGTTTATTTCTGAGAGTGAAATTCTCTATCTTTGAATTGTATAATTGAATGCGAATCTTAATTAAATACGATAGATGCATATTTTAATAGTAGAAGACGAAGTAGGAATTGTTCAGTTTCTAAAACAAGGCTTACAAGAAGAAGGGTATCAAATTACAACCGCAGCCGATGGTTCTAAAGGCTTCGAATTGGTTCAGGAACAAAAATTTGACTTGATTCTTTTAGATTGGATGTTGCCAAAAATCAATGGTTTAGATCTTTGTAAGGCAATCAGAGTTAAAGATCATACTACTCCAATTATTTTTTTGACTGCAAAAGATACAGTTCAGGAAACTATAGAAGGATTAAAAGCTGGAGCAAACGATTATATCAAAAAACCATTTAGCTTCGAGGAATTGGTGGAGCGAATTAAAGTTCACTTTAGAAATAAACAGCAAGCTGAAACCTTGACACTCGGAAACATTACGATGGATTTGGCCAGACATATTGTTTTAAAAGGAGATGAAGAGATATCGCTTACACAGCGCGAGTTCGAATTGTTGGCCTATTTAATTCAGCATAAAGGGAAAGTCTGTACAAGAAATCAGATTTTAAGAGATGTCTGGGAAATCAACTTTGAATACGACACGGGTGTTATTGATGTTTTTATGAATGCAATTAGAAAAAAACTCAATCTTAAAATTGAAGAAGATTATATAAAAACTATCCGTGGCATTGGATATATCGCCAATGATTAATAAAATGACTTCATTATCCTTTAGAAATAGAATTGCATTAAATTATATTGTAGGAACAGGATTGCTAGTTTTGGTAGTCTTTTCTGCTATTTATTTTATTGTAAGACTCACTGTTTACAATCATATTGACGAGAATTTAAATATAGAAGTTCAGGACCACTTTAAAGAACTAAGAATAGAAAAAGGCGCTGTAATTTTTATGGATGCCGAAGAATGGGAGGAAAGAGAACATAATTCAGTAGATGTAAACCCTATTTTTGTTCAGTTTTTGGATTTGAACAAAAAAATTATCGAAAAATCACCTAATTTAAAAAATGAGAAACTCGTTTTTCATGGTAAGAAAGAAGAATTTCATCCTTTTGACACCAAATTATTAGGCAGTAAAATTCGCCAGATACAAGTTCCACTTCATGTACAATCTGAAAAAGTAGGTTATTTGATTATTGCAATGTCGCTTTCGGATTCTTCAAAAGTTTTGGATAATCTAATGGATACTTTATTGATTACTTTTCCAATCATCCTTTTGATTTTATTCTTTCTAGCAAGATTTTATGCAGGACGAAGTATTAAACCAATAAATAATATTATTCAAACTTCGAAAATTATTACGAAAGACAATCTGAAAGCAAGAATTCCACTGCCAAAAACCAGGGATGAATTGTTTACACTTTCAAAGACCATTAATAATTTATTGAATCGAATTGAAGACGCGATTGAACGCGAAAAACAGTTCACATCTGATGCCTCACACGAATTAAGAACGCCTTTAACTGTAATTAAAGGAACACTTGAAGTACTTATTCGTAAACCTCGTGATAGCAAGGAATACGAAGAGAAGATTAACTATTGTATTAATGAAGTTGATCATTTAAATTCTCTTGTCGATCAGTTGCTTATGATGGCTCGTTTTGAGAATCAAAAACAGAACATTTTAAAAGAAAATGTTTATCTGAACGCAGTCGTTTTGGACGTGCTGACATTAAATACAGAGAAAATAAAGTCAGGACAAATAAATGTGATTTTGGATGCTCAAGAAGAATTTTATATTTATTCTGATAATTATTTAGTGGTAACTATTCTTCGAAATATCATTTCAAATGCTGTTAAGTATTCTAAACCGAATAGCGAAATTAGAATTTCATTATCAAGAGAAAATCAAAAAATTTCGTGCACTATTTCAGATCAAGGAATTGGAATTGCAAAGAAAGATCTAGAATCTATTTTGAATCCGTTTTTTAGATCAGATTCCTTAAATCACTCTGAAATAAAAGGAACAGGGCTTGGTTTGTTTATAGTAAAACGAATGACCGATCTGCTTCAGATTAAATTTAAAATTGAAAGCGAAATCGGGAAAGGAACCAAGGTATTATTGGTTTTTGAAGAATATGATAATTCATTAAAGTAATTTTAAATTTATTAAGTAAAATGCTGTAGAAAACGATTTTTAACAATAAACTGTCGTTAAGTTAAAATAAAAATTGCTTTTTAATTATTTTATCTAGTATATTTGCAACCGAATCAAAGAAGTAAAAAACAAAACCAATCATGATTTCAATTCAATTACATCATCATCATTTACATTATTGCTCTCAAGCGATGTGTTAATGATATGCGTGTAAATCATCATATTTTAAAACCCGTTTGAGTACATCAAACGGGTTTTTTAATTCTAACTCTCTTTGTACTCAAACTATTAATCCAACAAACAACTAAAAAAATGAGTACTTTAAAAATTGCAATTCAAAAATCGGGTCGTTTAAACGAAGACAGCATTCAAATTCTAAAAGACTGCGGTATTTCAATCAACAATGGAATCGACCAGTTAAAAGCAGAAGCTTCAAACTTTCCTCTTGAAGTTTTATATCTTAGAAATTCAGACATTCCACAGTATTTAATTGATGGAGTAGTAGATTTAGCAATTGTTGGCGACAATCTTTTGGTAGAAAAAGGAAAAGGAATCGAAGTGGTTCAGAAACTTGGGTTTTCAAAATGCAAAGTTTCGGTAGCAGTTCCTAAAACTTTCGAATACAATTCAGTTCAAGATTTAGCCAATCTTCGTATTGCGACTTCTTATCCAAACACGGTTAACGAATATTTCAGTAAATTTGGTATAAAGGTAGATATTCACCAAATTTCTGGTTCAGTGGAAATTGCGCCAAATATTGGACTTGCAGATGCAATTGTAGATATCGTTTCAAGTGGAAGCACTCTTTTTAAAAACAACTTAAAGGAGGTTGAAGTTATTTTAAAAAGCGAAGCAGTTTTAGCAGTTTCTCCAAAAGTTTCTCCAGAAATCCAAAAACACATTGATACTTTAAAATTTAGAATTCAAGCGGTTTTAAGAGCTAGAAATTCGAAATATATCCTAATGAACGTTCCAAACGATAAAATCGAAGCGGTTGGAAAAATCCTTCCCGTTTTGAGAAGTTTAACGGTTCTTCCGTTGGCGCAAGAAGGTTGGAGCAGTGTTCACTCCGTAATCGACAAAGATACTTTCTGGGATGTAATTGACCAGCTAAAAGAAGTAGGAGCAGAAGGAATTCTAGTTTGCCCAATCGAGAAAATGGTACTATAAAAAGAAATTTCAATTTTTAAATTCCAAATTCCAAGCTTAGCGTTAATTTTTTAAATAAAGAATTGGAATTTGGGATTTTAGATATTTGGAATTTAATATTGAAAATATTATGAATAAAATAGATAATCCAAAACCAGAAATCTGGTCAGAAATATTAAAAAGGCCAACTCAAACCGTTGATGATATTGAGGTTACAGTAAAAGAAATCTTCAAAGAAGTACAAAGAAAAGGAGATGAAGCTGTAGCGAAATACACTTCGATTTTTGATGGAATTTCACAAGATAATTATGAAGTTTCAGAAGAAGAAATAACTGAAGCGATTGGTTTGATTCCTAATGAATTAAAAGAAGCTATTGAATTAGCAAAAGAAAATATTTATAAATTCCACAATGCTCAGAAAACAGAAAGAGTCGAAGTGGAAACAATTGAAGGAGTAAATTGCTGGCAAGAGAAAAGACCAATTCAAAAAATTGGTTTGTACATTCCTGGAGGAACAGCGCCTTTGTTTTCTACTGTTTTAATGTTGGCGGTTCCTGCTGAAATTGCGGGTTGTAAAGAAATTGTATTATGTTCGCCACCAGATAAAAGAGGCAAAATTAATCCAGCAATTTTATATGCGGCGAATTTATGCGGAGTAACTAAAATTCTAAAAGTTGGAGGAATTCAGGCAATTGCAGGAATGACTTTTGGAACACAGTCCATTCCGAAAGTATATAAAATTTTTGGACCAGGAAATCAATTTGTAACGGTAGCAAAACAATTGGCAACGCAATTTGGAGTTGCAATTGACATGCCTGCAGGGCCTTCAGAATTATTAATTGTGGCCGATGATACAGCGGTTCCAGCTTTTGTGGCTTCAGATTTATTATCTCAAGCAGAACACGGAACAGATAGCCAGGTGATTCTAGTTTCGACTTCAAAAAAACTAATTGGAGAAGTGGAAAAAGAAGTACAATCTCAGTTAGAAGCACTTCCAAGAAAAGCAATTGCAGAGAAAGCGATCGAAAACTCGAAATTAATTTATGTGGAAAACGATCAAATCGCTTTAGATTTAATCAACGAATATGGGCCAGAGCACTTTATAATCTGTTCTGAATATGATGATTTCTACTGTAATGGAATCGTAAATGCAGGTTCTGTTTTTATTGGAAATTATACGCCTGAAAGTGCTGGAGACTATGCTTCAGGAACGAATCATACTTTGCCAACAAATGGTTATGCAAAGAATTACAGCGGTGTAAATCTGGACAGTTTTATGAAATCGATGACTTTTCAGAAAATTACTAAAGAAGGAATTCTGAATATAGGAAGCGCCATCGAAACTATGGCTGAAGCTGAAGGTTTACAAGCGCATAAAAATGCTGTAACATTAAGATTGAAGAGTTTATAAAGAGAAAAGAGTATAGAATATAGAACAAAGAGTAAAAAAACTGCAAATCAGAAGAGAGTCTATCGTCTTTATTCTATTTTCTATATTCTAAAAAATAAATAAAAGAAATGAAATTCGATATAAATACAATAACACGTGAAAACGTAAAATCCTTAAAACCATATTCGTCTGCAAGAGATGAGTTTGAAGATTTTGATACAGCCGAAATGATTTTTTTGGATGCCAATGAAAATCCGTTTCAAAATGGCGTAAACCGTTATCCGGATCCGCAGCAGAATTCAGTTAAAGCTATTTTGGCTAAGAATAATTTAGTAAAACAAAATCAGATTTTATTAGGAAACGGGAGCGACGAAGTTTTAGACTTGCTTTTTAGAGCTTTTTGCGAGCCTAATAAAGACAATATTATTTCGCTTCCTCCAACATACGGAATGTATGGCGTTTTAGCGAATATTAATGCTGTTGAAAACAGAGAAGTTCTCCTGTCGACAGATTTTCAGCCTCAAGTTGAAAAGATTCTAGAAGCGGTTGAAGAGAATACCAAAATCATCTTTTTATGTTCGCCAAACAATCCGACAGGGAATTCGTTTTCAGATGAAAGTGTTGTGAAATTGTTGCAAAATTTTAATGGTCTAATTGTTATTGATGAAGCTTATATTGACTTCTCTGATAAAGAAAGCTGGCTGACGGAAATTGACGAATATCCAAATTTAGTGATTACACAAACACTTTCAAAAGCGTATGGTTTGGCTGGAATTCGTTTAGGAATCTGTTATGCATCTGAAGCTGTGATTTCGGTTTTAAATAAAATTAAACCGCCTTATAATGTAAACGAATTGACGCAGCAAAGAGCGAAAGAACGTTTGAAAGATTCTGATAAAATAAAACAGGAAATAGCTTCTATTATTGAGCAAAGAGAAGAATTGCTTAAAGTTTTACTTGAAGTAAGTTTTGTTGAAAAAGTATATCCAACAGAAGCCAATTTTATTTTAGCCAAAGTGGATGATGCTAACAAAAGGTACGATCAATTAATTGAAAAAGGAATCGTTATTCGCAATAGAACAACACAGCCTTTATGCGAAAATTGTCTTCGTTTTACAATTGGAACGAAAGAAGAAAATGCAGTTGTAATTAGAGAATTGAAGTTGTTGAAATAGAAGAAAGAATATAGAGTAAAGAAGAAAGAAAAAAATGAAAGAACTTTTGAGCTAGAATGAAAAGTCTATTTTCTTTACTCTTTTTTCTTTATTCTCAAAAATAAAAACATGAAAAAAGTACTTTTTATCGATCGTGACGGAACGATTGTTTTAGAACCTGAAAATTTACAATTAGACAGCTTAGATAAACTAGAGTTTTATCCAAAAGCGTTTCAATATCTGGCTAAAATCGCTAGCGAATTAGATTACGAATTAGCAATGGTAACCAATCAGGATGGTTTAGGAACGGATAGTTTTCCTGAAGATACGTTTTGGCCAACGCAGAATTTTATTCTAAAAGCTTTTGAAAACGAAGGAGTTGTTTTTGATAAAATCTTCGTAGACAGAAGTTTTCCAGAAGAAAATGCGCCAACGCGCAAGCCAAGAACGGGAATGCTGACTAAATATTTGAACAATCCCGAATATGATTTAGAGAATTCTTTTGTTTTAGGAGATCGTTTAACAGATGTGGAATTGGCTAAAAACCTTGGTGCGAAGGCCATTTTTATGAATGACACGGATGGTGCTGGAAGCAATGAGATTTCATCTAAACGTGAAGAATTGAACGAAACAATCGTTTTACAAACAATGGATTGGAAGAAAATCTATGAGTTTTTGAAATTAGAAGCGCGTTCTGCTTCTATTACGCGTAAAACAAACGAAACGGATATTTACATCAACTTAAACCTTGATGGAATAGGAAAAAGCAAAATCGATACTGGAATTGCGTTTTTTGATCATATGTTAGATCAAATCTCACGTCACGGTCAAATGGACTTAGAAATTACAGTAAAAGGAGATTTAGAAGTAGATGAGCACCATACCATAGAAGATACTGCAATTGCTTTAGGAGAAGTTTTTGCGAAAGCGTTAGGAAACAAATTAGGAATCGAGCGTTACGGTTTCTGTCTTCCAATGGATGATTGTCTAGCACAAGCAGCAATTGATTTTGGAGGAAGAAACTGGCTGATTTGGGAAACCGAGTTTAAACGCGAAATGGTGGGTAAAATGCCAACAGAAATGTTTTATCACTTCTTTAAATCATTTACAGACGGCGCAAAAGCGAACTTAAATATCAAAGCAGAAGGAATCAACGAACATCATAAAATCGAAGCAATCTTTAAAGCTTTCGCAAAAGCGATAAAAGTAGCCGTAAAAAGAGACACTGAGAAAATGATTTTGCCTTCAACTAAAGGAATGCTTTAAAATTTGTTTCAAGTTTCAGGTTTCAAGTTTCAAGTTGCTCAACAGAACGTGAAACCTGAAACTTTAAACTTGAAACAAAACAAACAAAAAACAAAATGAAAATAGTAATTATAAATTACGGAGCAGGAAATATTCAGAGCATTATGTTTGCTATTGAAAGATTGGGATTTAAGGCAGTTTTGAGTAATAATCCGGACGAAATTAAATCGGCCGATAAAGTGATTTTCCCGGGTGTGGGCGAAGCGAGTTCGGCAATGGCTAAACTTCGTGAAAGCGGTTTGGATGGTTTGATTCCAGAATTGAAACAGCCTGTTTTAGGAATTTGTCTTGGAATGCAATTGATGTGCAATAAAACAGAAGAAGGAAATACAGAAGGTTTAGGAATTTTTGATGTTGATGTTTTGAAATTTTCAAACAACGTAAAAGTGCCACAAATGGGATGGAATCAAATTTATGATTTAAAAACCGATTTGTTCAAAGGTATTTGTGAAAATGAATTCATGTATTTGGTTCACAGTTTTTATGCGCCAAATTGTGATGAAGCTATTGCTACAACAAATTATGATGTTGAATATGCATCGGCTTTGCAGAAAGATAATTTTTACGGAACTCAATTTCACCCAGAAAAAAGCGGTGATGTTGGGGAAAAGATTCTAGGAAATTTTTTAAAAATGTAAAATTTTGAAATTCCAATCTCTTAAATTCCAAATTCCAATTGAAAATCAATATCAAAAATCAATTTCAATCAAAATATCAATTTTTAGAGAATCTAAAATCTGAACTCTAAAATCTAAAATATCAAAACATGAGAATAATACCAGCCATAGATATCATTGAAGGAAAATGTGTTCGTTTGTCCAAAGGTGATTATGATACTAAAATAATTTACAATGAAAATCCGCTTGAAGTAGCGAAATCATTTGAAGCACACGGAATTGAATATTTACATTTAGTTGATCTTGACGGTGCAAAATCGAGCAAAATTGTCAATTATAAGATATTGGAACAAATTGCCAATCAAACTAGTTTAAAAATTGATTTTGGAGGCGGATTAAAATCGGATGACGATTTGAGAATTGCTTTTGAAAGTGGTGCAAACCAAATTACGGGCGGAAGTATTGCAGTCAAAAACAGAGCAATTTTCGAAAAATGGATTTCAGAATACGGTTCAGATAAAATTATTTTGGGCGCTGATGCTAAAGATGAAAAAATTGCCGTTTCTGGATGGTTAGAAGAATCTAATGAAGATTTGGTTCCGTTTATTCAGAATTATCAGTCAAAAGGAATTCAGTATGTTATCTGTACTGATATCGCAAAAGACGGGATGCTTCAAGGTCCAAGTTTCGATTTATACAGCAAAATCTTAGCAGAAGCGAAAGGAGTAAAATTAATCGCTTCTGGAGGAATTTCTACTTTTGATGAGCTTCCAAAACTAGCTGAGTTAGGCTGTGAAGGAACAATTATCGGAAAAGCGATCTACGAAGGAAGGATTATTTTAAAACAGTTAGAAAATTATATTTTAAATAAATAGATTATTTCGCAAAGATGCACAAAGTAAAGCGCAAAGATTCACAAAAAAATCTTTGCGAATCTCTGTAGATTCTTTGTGAGACTCTGTGAAACAACAAAAATATGTTAGCAAAAAGAATAATACCTTGCTTAGATATAAAAAACGGAAGAACCGTAAAAGGCGTTAATTTCGTTGATTTACGTGACGCTGGAGATCCTGTTGAATTAGCTGAAATTTATTCAAGAGAAGGAGCAGATGAATTGGTTTTTCTGGATATTTCGGCAACAGAAGAAAGACGCAAAACATTGGTAAATATGGTGCGAAGCGTCGCAGAGAAAATCAATATTCCGTTTACAGTTGGCGGCGGAATTTCATCTGTAGAAGATGTTGATATTCTGTTGAATAATGGAGCCGATAAAGTTTCGATTAATTCATCGGCGGTAAAAAATCCGCAGTTAATCAATGATTTGGCTCAGAAGTTTGGAAGTCAATGTGTTGTTGTGGCAATCGATGCTAAACAAATTGACGGACAATGGATTGTGCATTTAGTTGGCGGAAAAGTGCCAACTGAGTTGAATTTATTCGATTGGGCTGTTGAAGTTGCAGAACGTGGTGCGGGAGAAATTTTGTTCACATCGATGGATAATGACGGAACTAAAAACGGATTTGCAAACGAGGCTTTGGCTAAGCTTTCTGAATTAGTAAATATTCCGATTATTGCTTCGGGAGGCGCTGGAAATATTCAGCATTTTGTTGATTCTTTCAAAGAAGGAAAAGCGGACTCGGCTTTGGCGGCAAGCGTTTTTCACTTTAAGGAAATCGAAATCAAAGCTTTGAAACAAGAACTTAGGGATAATGGTATTGAAGTAAGGTTGTAAAAAATCCAAATTTCAATCAATAAATAAAAAAATCAATTTCAGCTTTGAGAATCTAAAATCTGAAATTAAAAATCTAAAATAATTATGGAAATCGATATCAAAAGCGCACACGGATTAATTCCAGCTATAATCCAAGATTCAGAAACAAAAAATGTTTTGATGCTGGGTTATATGAACGAAGAATCGCTTCAAAAAACAATAGAAACTCAAAAAGTAACTTTTTTTAGCCGTTCAAAACAAAGACTTTGGACAAAAGGTGAGGAGAGTGGCAACTTTTTAAACTTAGTAAGCATTAAAAATGATTGCGACAGTGATACGCTTTTAATTCAAGCAAAACCTGTTGGGCCAACGTGCCATACTGGTGCAGATACTTGTTGGCAAGAACCAAATGACGTGAATTATGGTTTTATTTCTCAATTAGAAAATACAATCAAAACTAGAAGAGAAAATGCTGATTCGGAGAAAAGTTATGTAGCTTCTCTATTTGAAAAAGGAATCAATAAAATTGCTCAAAAAGTTGGCGAGGAAGCTGTAGAAGTGGTTATTGAAGCAAAAGATGATAATGATGATTTGTTCCTTAGCGAAAGCGCTGATTTATTGTTTCATTATTTGATTCTGCTTCAAGCAAAAGGATATCAATTGAATGATGTTGTGGAAGTTTTGAAGAAACGTCAGAAATAGTTTTAAATAATTCCATAAGCATCTGTTAATATAGCCCGCGGTTTCAACCGCGGGAAACGTATTGTTATATTGCGTGCCCTCCCGCGGTTGAAACAGCGGGCTATGTTTGTAATGTTTTCATAACAAAAAAATATACTATTTTAGTATTAAATCTATATTTATGCGATTAGCTGTATACTTGTTTTTGCTTTTGGTTCCGAGTTTAAATTATGGCTTTAAGAAAAATGTAATGCCATATTCGTTGGTTATTTCTAAAGCTGTTTTGATTGTTGACGGAACTATTTCTAAAGTTTCTGAAAATGAATATGAGTTCACGATAAGTGAGTTCATAAAAGGGAAATCAAGCTTAAAAATTAATGTAGCAATCTGGAAAGAATGGCTATGTGATCCCAGAAATAAAGAATTAAAAAAAGGACAGAGAATGATTTTATTTTTGGAAAGATCTCCATATGGGAATTTTTATCCAATTAATGAAAGTACTGGAGAGTTGTATGTAGATAATGATGTTTTTCTCGATATATTCTTGCCCAAAGCTTTTGTAAATCCTACAATTCTAAAGAAAGGGATTTATATGTTTTTGGAAACGTATTCATTTTATGGAAATTTTAATGATAGATTTTATCAAAATGCTCATTTTGTGCGCAACAAGTCTATTTTTGAAGTTTATAAAATGACAAAAACGAATTCGGCTTTTAAGTTTTTAGTTGAGAATGCAGAATATTTTAAGCCAACAGAAGTACAATTTTTTCCTGTTATATAATTACTTCACAAATTCAAAAACTGCAAATTCTTGCGGCTGATGAAAACCAAATTTTGAACTCTTATACGACTGTAAAGCAAGATATTCGGTTGTGTTACCGTAATCAATTCTAAAAGTATTTCCTTTCCATTTAGTTCCGACTTTAGGTTTCGAAAAACCGCCATTTTTAATTTTTCTAAGACTAGAAAAAGGAATTTTTATTTCTACAGTGTATCCGTCTTTATTGATTTTACTGACAGTTTCTAAGTCTTTAATATCAAAATCCATTGAGGTATTCCATCCGCCGCATTCTTCCGAAATGCATTTTAAAAGTAAATCATAATTGGTAGAAAATGCATTTACACCAATTTCAATATAGTTTTGGCTGTCTCCATCAGGGTCAAGAAAAATTTCAGCTAAATCGTCTGTTTGAAAAATCTGCGAATCTTTTGCTTGTAGCGTTCCAACAATTTTAGAATCAGTGCAGTTGTAAGCGATGTAAAGATTTTTATTATTCCACGAAAGTGAAACAAAAGTTTTTTGAGTGGCATTTTCTCCTGTATTATGAATCACAAAAGGGCCGAGAAAAGGTGTTTTCCAGTCGGTTAAATCACCATCAATCTTTATTTTTTTATTTGTTTTATGAATGAGGGTGTTTTGTGAATTCACAGTAGTTGTAATTATTACCAGCAAAGACGAAAGTATTGTGCTAAATCTCATATTTGAGTTCTAATATTTTGAAACCACTAAAATAGAGAAGATTAATTGAAATAACTGATTTTTTTTTCTGACGAAAATCATAAAATTTTAAAATACTAGATATGAATGTTTACATTTGTTGAAAATAAACTGATTTAATTCCTTTATTTCGTACAAATTTATAAATAATGAAAAAATACTTTAGTGGCATTTTTATCGCCTTTTTGGTTGGTTTCTCTGCAAATGCTCAGGGACTTTTAAATAAGTCAGAAACCGTTTTTACACATCAGGATACTTTACGCGGAAGCATTACAAAAGAAAGAGCTTGGTGGGATTTAAAATATTATCACCTTGATGTAAAGGTTAAGCCTGCAGAAAAATTTATTTCAGGTTCAAATACTGTTCGTTATACTGTTTTAACAGAGAACAATCGTATGCAGATCGATTTACAGGAGCCAATGAATATTACTAAAGTGACTCAGAATGGTAAAGATTTAAAATTTGAAAGAAATGGAAATGCTTTCTTTATTACTTTAATAGAAAAGCAAAAAGTTGGTGCAGTAAAAGAAATTGTAGTTTTCTTTGAAGGAAAACCGAAAGAAGCTGTTAGAGCTCCTTGGGATGGTGGTTTCTCTTGGAAAAAAGATAAAAACGGAAAAGATTTTATTGCGACATCTTGTCAAGGTTTAGGCGCGAGCGTTTGGTGGCCTTGTAAGGATCATATGTACGATGAAGTGGAGAATATGTTGATTAGCGTAAATGTGCCAGGAGACTTAACAGAGGTTTCAAACGGAAGATTAAAGAGCGTTAAAAAAGAAAAAGACGGGACTAAAACTTTCAATTGGTATGTTGCAAATCCGATTAATAATTACGGCGTAAACATCAATATTGGTGATTATGTTAATTTTTCTGAGGTTTTTAAAGGCGAAAAAGGAAACTTAGACTGTAATTATTATGTTTTAAAAGATAATCTAGCTTTAGCAAAAGAGCAGTTTAAAGATGCTCCAAAAATGCTGAAGGCTTTTGAAAGCTGGTTCGGACCTTATCCGTTCTACGAAGACAGCTATAAATTGGTTGAAGTTCCATATTTAGGAATGGAGCACCAAAGTTCTGTAACTTATGGCAATCAATATAAAAATGGATATTTAGGACGTGATTTGAGCGGAACAGGATGGGGATTAAAGTTTGATTTTATCATTATTCACGAATCTGGGCACGAATGGTATGCCAATAATATTACCTATAAAGATATCGCTGATATGTGGGTTCATGAAAGTTTTACAAACTATTCGGAAAGCCTTTTTGTGGAGTATTACTACGGAAAAGAAGCTGGTGCAGAGTATGTAATTGGATGTAGAAAAAATATTCAAAATGATATTCCAATTATCGGACATTATGATGTGAACAATGAAGGTTCTGGCGATATGTATCCAAAAGGAGCTTCAATGCTACATATGATTCGTCAGGTCATCAATGATGATGCAAAATGGAAATCGATTTTAAGAGGTATGAACAAGACTTTCTATCATCAAACAGTTACAGGAAAACAGATTCAGGATTATATTAATGAGCAATCTGGAATTAACTTCAACAGAGTTTTTGCACAATATTTAACTACAACTCAAATTCCGGTATTTGAATATATGTTTAAAAACGGAACTTTTGGTTACCACTGGACAAACTGTGTTTCTAAATTTGATATGCCAGTAAGAGTAAAATTAAACGGTGTTGAAACTTGGCTGAAACCAACCACAGAATGGCAATCAGTAAAAACAACAAGCGAAGACAGAAAAGTAGAAGTCGATAAAGATTTTTATGTCACTACTTCTAATATAGTTGAATAAAAAAACAATAATTTTCAATTTTTAAATCCCAAATTCCAAATTTTGTTGGAGTTTGGGATTTTTTTTAGGTTATTAACCTGACAGGTTTTTTAAACATGTCGGATTTGTTGTTTTTAGCGTCTAGCATGTCATCCTGAGGAACGAAGGATCACACTAGAAACTATCGAAAGGTAATTCTCCAATCTTTGTTGATTTACGAGTGCGATCCTTCGTTCCTCCTTTAGATTTGTTTTTTAAAATTTAAGTAGATTTATGATTGAGAAAGGAAGCAAAAGTAAACTGTTCGTTCCTCTGAGCTTGAGACTCATATCCTGATTAAGACTTTAGCTT
>NZ_JBHSFY010000016.1:0-158271 GCF_042654045.1 Flavobacterium chungangensis | reverse complement strand
TACGCACCCGTGCGCCGGTCTCAAGGCCCGAAAGCCTCTACCCCTCGACTTGCATGTGTTAAGCCTGCCGCTAGCGTTCATCCTGAGCCAGGATCAAACTCTTCATCGTATATTTTAATATTATATAGTCGATGCTCTTCCTATCGGTTCTTTTCGAATCTTCCGATTCTACTGCTCTTATTCTTTTTGTTCTGAAATCTCTTTCAGAACGGCTGTCAATTCAATATGTCTACGAACGTGTCTTCTTTTGTTTTAGCCTGTATCTCAAAGCGGGTGCAAAACTAAAACTTCTTTTTGTTTCCTGCAAGAAAAATTTAAAGTTTTTTTTTGAGATTTTTTCAATCCCGTTTTCTCCAATTTTCCTCCCAGTCTCCCAATGAACTTTCCGTGTTTTGCGGGGTGCAAATGTAGAAAGCATTTTCAAATCTCGCAAGCTTTTTCGAATCTTTTTTTTTGAAAATTTCTTTTCGCCTGATTCTCTTTTCCTGCCAGTATTTCGATGAACGCCTTCGCTGTTGCGGGTGCAAAAGTAGAACCTTTATTTACATTTCCAACACTTTCTTTTACATTTTTCCCATCTTTTTTTGCTTTATTTCTTAACTCACTCATAACAGCCTGTTTACATTTTAAACTTTTCTGAATAATTGTGAGGTTTTTCTGCACACCTTCATTGTTTTGGCATTTTCCGCCCGTTTCGGCATTCCCTTTTTATGGAGTTTTCAGCCTTTAAGCCCCTTTTTTGAAGAGATTCCATATTTTCAAAAGGCGCTCTCTTCCCTTTTTTATCCCGAAAAGGCGCTGCGCCGCCAAGTTTTTCCTTCTCTTACTTCCAAAACCAGCCGTTTTCCCCTTTAAGCCGCCTCTGGAAAATGGTGCCCTAGCCCCGATAGAAGCGGAAATCCTTTTTATGGCGGGGTTCGCCATGAAAAGATTGAAGCGGATAGCGGGAAATAGCTCCTAAAAAAGCAATGCCTATTTTTTTTTAAAATCCCAAATTCCAAATGGCGCCGCTAAAAGGGCTTCGACTTCGCTCAGCATGACAACCTAGATTTTCCTCTTATTATATGCATAAAAAAAACAAACCCGTCTCGTTTGGAAAACTGTCAGATTTGCGATGACTTTAAAAAAGGCTTCGACTTCGCTCAACCGGACAGCGTATACTTTCTCCTTATATATAGCATAACAAAAACTATACTTATATATAATGAGTAAACTTGTACTTATATATTGTATGTATTTTTGTAATCATGTATATTTGCATTCACAAAATTATAAACAATGATCAAGATTACTTTACCCGATGGGTCAATTAGAGAGTTCGCTCAAGGCGTAACTCCAATGGAGGTCGCTAAAAACATTAGCGAAGGTTTTGCTAGAAACGTGATTTCTGCATCTTTTAATGGTACAACTATTGAAACCGAAACTCCATTAACGACCGACGGTAATCTTATTTTATATACTTGGAATGATTCGGAAGGAAAAAAAGCTTTCTGGCATTCGACTTCGCACGTAATGGCGCAAGCTCTTGAGGAATTGTACCCTGGAATTAAATTAACTCTTGGGCCTGCAATTGCTAATGGTTTCTATTATGATGTGGATTTTGAAGATCAGAAAATTTCTGAAGCTGATTTCAAAAAGATTGAAGATCGTATTCTTGAAATTGCAAGAGGAAAGTTCGATTTTAAAATGCGTCCAGTAACTAAAGCGGAAGCGTTGGAAATGTATAAAGACAATGTTTACAAGACTGAATTGATTTCAAATCTTGAAGACGGGACTATTACATTCTGCGACCACTCTACTTTTACTGATTTATGCCGCGGTGGACATATTCCAAATACTGGAATTATCAAAGCTGTGAAAATCATGAGTGTCGCTGGTGCTTACTGGAGAGGTGATGAGAAAAACAAACAGTTAACTCGTGTTTATGGAACTTCTTTCCCTAAACAAAAAGATTTAACTGAGTATCTTGAACTTCTTGAGGAAGCAAAACGTCGTGATCACCGTAAACTTGGAAAAGAGCTTGAATTATTTGCTTTTTCTCAGAAAGTTGGTCAGGGTTTACCTTTATGGTTGCCTAAAGGGGCTGCTTTAAGAGAACGTTTGGAGCAATTTTTAAAGAAAGCACAAAAGAAAGCTGGATACGAGCAAGTTGTTAGTCCGCATATTGGTCAAAAGGAACTTTATGTTACTTCTGGTCACTATGCCAAATATGGAGCTGATAGTTTTCAGCCAATTCACACACCAGCTGAAGGAGAAGAGTTTTTATTGAAACCAATGAACTGTCCTCACCACTGTGAGATTTACAATGTAAGACCTTGGTCTTATAAAGATTTACCTAAACGCTACGCTGAATTTGGTACTGTATATAGATATGAGCAATCTGGGGAATTACATGGTTTAACTCGTGTTAGAGGGTTTACTCAAGATGATGCGCATATTTTTTGTACTCCAGAGCAATTAGATGAAGAGTTCAAAAAAGTAATTGACCTTGTATTGTATGTATTTGGTTCATTAGGTTTTGAAAACTTTACTGCCCAAATTTCATTAAGAGATCAAGAAGATAGAGAAAAGTACATTGGTACTGATGAGAACTGGGAAAAGGCAGAGAATGCGATTATCAATGCAGCAAAAGACAAAGGTCTTAATACTGTTGTAGAATATGGTGAAGCTGCTTTTTATGGTCCGAAACTAGATTTCATGGTAAAAGATGCTTTGGGAAGACAATGGCAATTAGGAACAATTCAGGTAGATTACAACTTACCTGAACGTTTTGAATTGACTTACAAAGGTGCTGATAATGAATTACATCGCCCTGTCATGATTCACAGAGCTCCTTTTGGATCTATGGAACGTTTTATAGCAATTTTACTAGAGCACACAGCAGGAAATTTCCCACTTTGGCTAATGCCTGAACAAGCTATTATCTTGTCTTTGAGCGAGAAATACGAAAATTATGCTAAAAAAGTTTTAGATTTGCTAGAAAATCACGAAATTCGCGCCCTAATTGACAACCGAAATGAAACTATCGGTAAGAAAATTAGAGATGCAGAGATGCAGAAAATTCCATTTATGCTTATCGTTGGTGAGGAAGAAGAGAAAAACGGAACGATTTCTATTCGTCGTCACGGACAAGAAGGGAAAGGTAATATCACAGTTTCTATCGAAGAATTTGCTTCGATTGTAGACGAAGAAATAAAAAAGACATTAAAAGTATTTACAGTTTAACTTAAATTAGAAAGTCATAGCAATAAAAAGTAACAGAGGTTTTCAACCTCGAGTAGAGAAAAAAGATGCGCACAGAATAAACAATCTTATTCGTGTTCCTGAAGTACGTCTTGTAGGTGAAAACATTGAACCAGGGGTTTTTAAAATTGCCGATGCGTTACGTTTAGCCGACCAATTTGAATTGGATTTGGTTGAAATTTCGCCAAACGCTGAACCACCGGTTTGTAAAATCATGGACTACAAGAAATTTGTTTACGAACAAAAGAAAAGAGATAAGGCATTAAAAGCTAAATCTTCTCAGGTTGTTGTAAAGGAAATACGATTTGGTCCTCAAACTGACGAGCATGATTATGAATTTAAAAGAAAGAACGCGGAGAAATTCTTAAAAGAAGGAGCTAAATTAAAAGCTTTTGTTTTCTTCAAAGGTCGTTCTATCATTTATAAAGATCAAGGTCAAATTCTATTATTACGTCTTGCTCAAGATTTAGAGGAACATGGTAAAGTTGAAGCTATGCCTGTTTTGGAAGGAAAGAGAATGATTATGTTCATTGCTCCGAAGAAAAAGAAATAGTGTTCAGTTTTCAGTCTCAGTGTTCAGTCAAAGAACTTGAAACTTTAAACCTGAAACAAAAATATAAGTAAGTAAGAATAAATTAAAACACTAGGAAAAATGCCTAAAATGAAAACAAAATCTAGCGCTAAGAAACGTTTTAAAGTTACTGGCTCTGGAAAGATTAAAAGAAAGCATGCTTTTAAAAGTCACATCTTGACTAAAAAATCTAAAAAACGTAAATTAGCTTTGACTCACTCAGCGCTAGTTCACAAAACAGATATGAAAAGCATCAAACAACAATTAAGAATTATCTAATAATTCTTTAGGTTAAAAAAATTATTTATATAACCTTGGAGTATGGCTTTAAGTTCCTTTGATTCAATTCAGGACGCCTGCTACAAAAACACATTAAAATTATGCCAAGATCGGTAAATTCAGTTGCTAAAAGAGCAAGAAGAAAAAAAATAATGAAGCAAGCCAAAGGTTTCTTTGGAAGACGTAAAAACGTTTGGACAGTTGCTAAGAATGCAGTAGAGAAAGCAATGTGCTACGCTTACCGCGATAGAAAACAAAACAAAAGAAATTTCCGTGCTTTATGGATTCAACGTATCAACGCTGGAGCTAGATTAGAAGGAATGTCTTATTCTCAATTCATGGGGAAAGTTAAAGCTAACGGAATCGAATTGAACCGTAAAGTTCTTGCAGATTTAGCTATGAACCACCCAGAAGCTTTCAAAGCTATTCTTAATAAAGTAAAATAAACGTTTTATAAACTCAATTTAAGATTACTTACTTATTATAAAAAAACCATTCGTTTATTCGAATGGTTTTTTGTTTTTAAGGAAATTCTAATTAAGAAACCAAATAATAAATTACTTTTACTTAAGTAACTTTCAAAGTAATGCAAAATTCACTTATCCTTCATATTCAAAAATTCATTTCTCTTGAAGCTTCAGATATTGATAAATTAGAATCATGTCTAGAGCTTTCGAAAATAAAAAAGAAAGAGCAGATTTTAAAAGAAGGCCAAATTTGCAATACTATGTACTTTATTACTAAAGGCTGTATTCGGCAATATATTATCAACTCTAAAGGAGCGGAACAAACTTTGCAATTTGGCATCGAAAACTGGTGGATTACGGATTATTTAAGCTACCATAATCATATTCCTTCAAGCTTTTATTTACAGGCTGTAGAGAATTCAGAAGTTATTGCCATTGACAAAACAATTTTAGAATCACTGTTAATTGAAATACCAAATCTTGAAAGGTATTTTAGAATAGTGATGCAAAAAAGTTTTGGCGCTATGCAAATGCGTATCAAGTATTTGTTTACAATGTCGGCAGAAGAAAGATATCATCACTTTAATGACCATTTCCCAGAATTTGTTCAACGGGTTCCTCAGTATATGCTTGCCTCCTATTTAGATTTCTCTGCAGAATTTATGAGTAAAATACGAGCTGGAAAAGTCTGATTGGAATTTCTTGAAGTAGTTCAAGATTTTAAAAGCATACATTGCTGACCTTTGTAATGAACTTTTAAAACATATAAAAATGAAACCAAGAATTGTTATTCCGAATGTTGCTCCAGAAGCTTATCAAGCATTAATGAACTTAGAGAAATATATTTCTACAACTTCATTAACTCCTGTTCATAAAGAATTAATCAAAATCCGAGCTTCTCAAATTAATGGTTGTGCATTTTGTATTAATATGCATACTGCTGATGCTAGAAAGCATGGCATTTCTGAACAAAGAATTTACTTAATTAGTGCTTGGCGCGAAGCTGATTTTTACACCGAAGAAGAAAAAGCAATTTTAGCTTTAACAGAACAAGTAACCTTAATTGGCAATCACGTTTCTGATGAAGTTTACGAAAATGCAGCTAAATTATTTGATGAAAAATACCTTGCAGAAATACTTTTGGCTATCATCACAATTAACTCTTGGAATAGATTAGCAATTACTACCGGAATGCGTGCGTCATAATTTATAAAGAGAATATTTACAAGCAATTAGAACTTAAAAGCCCTTATCGATAAAGGGCTTTTTGTATTTATTTAGAAATCAGAATACAAAAAAGCGTAAATTGAAAATATTTTAAAATACCGTATTTATACTCTTTCATGATTTCTAGATTTTTTTATTTTTGGCGCATGATACCACCTAGAATACAAATAATTACTTTTTTAACAACTACTTTATTACTGCTTTTTTCTTGTGAAAAGCAAAATACAGATAACTCAAAAAAAACAAAAAGAGAGATCGAAATTCATAAGCTCATAAGCAAAGCAGACCAATTTTACAAAAATCACAACAACACTGACAGCGCATTTTTTTATTACAATAAAGCTAGAGCAGTTTGCGATCTTAAAGAAGATCTTAATAATTATGTTTCCTGCATGTATTACATGGCCGAAATTCAACAGGACCATGAGGATTTTGTGGGAAGCATTAAAACATCAATGGAAACAATTCCGTTTTTAAACCGAATAAAAAATCAAGATTACGTATGGAATATCTATAGTGTTTTAGGAAGAAATTATTATTATACTTATGACTATCCAACTGCTATATACTATTATTCTAAAGCTTTTACTTTAAATACAAGTAGAATTAACAAACTTGAAGCTAGAAATAATATCGCAGTTATTTACCTAAAGCAACAAAAGTTTGAAAAAGCATTGCCCATTTTTCTTTCGATAAGTAATGAGAAAATTGTACAGCAAAGTCCTGAAAACTACTCTAAAATATTAGATTATATAGGTTATTGCTATTATAAACTTAAGGATCCAAAAGCATTGTCTTTTTTTGAAACGAGTTTAAAAATAAAGTCAAAAGCAAATTATACCGATGGTTTGGGCAGAACTTACTACAATCTTGCCGAATACTATCAAAACGACAAAGCTGATTTAGCAATGAAATATGCGCAATTAAGCTACAAAAATCACACCTTATCGGGCAACACCGATGACCGCTTAGTTGCTTTAAAGTTTATTATAGAAAACAGTTCTGATATTGATTCAAAAAAATATGCACTTATTTATACAAAAGTGATCGATAGTATTTATGAAGTAAGGCAAAAAGCTAAAAATCAATTTGCAAAAATCAAATACGACTCTAAAAAAGAAAAAGAGGAAAACTTGAAATTAAGAGCACAGAAAATTAAAAATGAGCTCCAAATAGCAAAGCAGGAAAGCAGAAATATTGTTTCATATGTCATAATTATATTGGCCTCATGTCTGATTGTTTTTCTATATTTTTTTCTTACTGTACGAGCTAATCGCCAAAAAATTGAAGCAACTTATCAAAGCGAAATCAGAATTTCAAAAAAATTACATGATGAGCTGGCTAACGATATTTACCATACAATGGCATTTGCCGAAAACAGAAATCTTTCTTCTGAAGAAAACAGAAATCATTTATTAAAAAGTCTTGACAATATTTATTCTCGAACAAGAAATATTTCGAAGGATAATACTCCTGTTATTAGCAATCAAAATTATATAGTCTCCCTGAAAGAGATGATCTCAGGATTTGACACGCCAAATATTAATCTATTAATAAATGGTTTGAATACTATTTCTTGGGATAAAATTGATAAAAATAAAAAAACATCAATTTACCGAACTATACAAGAATTACTTGTAAACATGAAAAAACATAGTGATGCAACTCTAGCAGCGTTAACCTTTAAAGAATTGGAGAATACTATAATAATCAATTATACCGATAACGGAAAAGGAATTGATACAAACAAAATGGTTTTAAAAAATGGTTTGCATAATATTGAGAACCGAATTCATGCTGCCAAAGGTCATATTGAAATTCATTCAGATCTGGGAAAGGGTTTCAAAGTTTTAATTAAACTTCCAGTATAATGATTAAAGACCTATTTTTCTTTATTCAAAAAAAGCATCTTGTTTTTTATTTGCTAATCTTCGCGCTAATTTTAGCACTATTTTTTTCTATACGGTCTTCTGAAATAAATAAACACCGAGTAAATTATAAGAAAACGGATCATTCAGCTGAAATAAAACAAATGATGCAAAAAGCAAATGCTTTTTGGGATTTAGAAAAAAACGACAGTGCTCTTTTTTATTTCAACAAAACACAATTATTATGCGTTCCAAAAGCTGACTATGCAGATGATTACGTAGGTGCATTAAACAGTATGGTAGAAATCTTTCAGCAATATGGCAATTATTCTGAAGCAGAAACTACCCTTATAAAAGCATTCCCTTATTTAGAAAAAACTACCAATGTAAAGTATCCCGTTAATGCTTATACCTTTATGGCCTATAACTATTTGTATATGTATGACTATGAAAAGGCGCTATATTATCATAGAAAAGCATTAAAAAAGGCAATCTCAACTTTTAGAAAAGCACGGATATTATCAGAAATTGCATTTGCATATATGCACCAGGAAAAATATCAAGAGGCAATAGATCTATTAGAACCAATTTCTAGATACAGAATTGAAGATAAAATCACGCCTTCAAATACAAATATTCAACGTGCAGCTATATTGTATAATTTAGGACTTTGCTATTTACGACTCGGAGGTCATAAAGAAGATTCATTCAAATGCTTTAAAGAAAGTTTAGAATTGACTCTTACACTTAACGACGATTATGAACTAATCGGCAATTACTATGCTTTTTATTTATATTACTCGAAATACAATAATCCAGAGCTAAAAAAAATTAATGCTGAGAAAGCTTACTATTACTCAAAAAAAACAAAATCAGCAACAAATGAAATTAATATGTTAGCTCATCTACTCGAAGCGGATAATGCTGGAAATTCAAAAAAACATTGGAAAGTTTATAGTAAAAAAATTGACAGTCTCCTTATTAGCAGGAAAAAAGCAAAAAATCAATTTGCTGATATTATATATACTTCTAAGAAAGACAAAGAAGAAAATTTAGAACTTAAAAATCAAAAAGCAGAAAATGAATTAGAGCTTCAAAGGCAAAAAAATAGAAGTTTTATTTCATACATAGTGATTTCTATCAGTACTTTCGCTTTGTTTTTTATTACTTATTATATTACTCATAAAGGACGAAAGGAAAAAAACGATGCTGTTTTTGAAAGCGAAATACGTATATCAGACAAATTGCATAATGAACTAACAACAGATATCTATGATACATTAGTTTTTGCAAAAACTCACAAATTAGAAAATCTCGAAAACAAGGAAAAATTTCTTTATAACCTGACCAATATTTATTCAAAAACAAGAAATATTTCAAGAGAAAATAGTGCAATCATAGTTAATGAAGATTACGAAAAAGTCCTAAAAGAAATGATTTCAGGATATACAACTTCTAATTTAAATATTATTATAAATGGTTTAAACTCATTATCCTGGTCTAAAATTGATCGTGTAAAAAAAATAACTATTTTCCGTGTTGTTCAGGAAATTTTTGATCAGGCAAAAATTATCAGTGACGCTTCGCTGGCAAGTATCACATTTAAGAAGAATGAGAGAACTATAGTAATTACCTATGCTGACAACTCTACCAAAATTCAGGATGATGTTAATTTAAACAAGAGATTTGCTACTATCGAAAATCGCCTTAAACCAGCACGAGGAACCTTTAATGTCGCTTTGAATCCAAATCAGGGATTTAAGGTTTTTGTAAAACTTCCAATATAAATAATGCTTTAACCATAAGCTCCTCAAATGAAAATATCTGCTTTTGTTCCAATTTTAGTTTCCGTTATTTTTCTGCTGGTCATTCCGACTTCTTGCGAAAAAGAAATTCCGGCAATTATAAAAAGAACTGACAACACCGCCGAAATAAAAAGGCTGACCTTAATAGCTGACCATGATTTTGACCAAAATGAATATTTGAAGGCCTACAAAAATTACCTAACCATAATTCACCTTTCAGACCCTGAAAAAAACAGAATAGATTATGTTGACGCATTAATTTCTATAGCGCTAATTCAGCTATATGAAGGCAATTATCTGGAAAGTGAAGCTACCGCTACTAAAGTATTACCGCAACTTAAATACCTAAAAAAACCAAGGTTTGCTTGGGAAACTTACAAAATTATTTCAGAAAATTATTCTGCAACAAACGATTATGACAATGCGCTTATATATGCTAAAAAAGCATACAATCTACATGCAAGTCCGAGAAGAAAAGCAAATGCATTAGCTAATATTGCATTAGTTTACATGTATCAGGGCGATTATAAAAAAGCGATTAAAATCTATACACAACTAACCACTGCTGGTTATTATGGTAATAAGAAAAAAACAAATTCTTTAAAAGATTATGAAGCATTAGACTATGCTGTAATGAGGAACAATATAGGTATTTCTTATGCCAATTTAAATGACTCTAGAGCGCTACCCTACTACCAAGAAGCTCTTAAAATTAGACTTAAATTAAATGATAGACAGAACTTACCAGATAGTTATTCAAATCTTTCTGATTATTACTTAAGTTCAAATCCTGCTTTGGCAAAAAAATATGCCAAAACAGCTTATAAACATGCGTGCGTTGTAAATACCTATAAGCAAAAAAAGTATGCTCTGGAAACTTTAATAAGAACCAGTACAGGAAACGATATAAAAAAATATTCTAAGATTTATATCAATTTTAGAGACAGTATTAATAAAATTCGTTTAACACAAAAAAATCAATTTGCCAATATAAAATATAATTTCACCAAGGATAAAGAAGAAAACTTAGAGCTTAAAATTCAAAGAGCAGAGCATAAATTGGAAATACAAAGACAAAAGAACAGGAGTTTTATCTCTTATATTGCATTATCAATAACCATTTTCATATTCGTTTTTCTAGTTTTTTACCTGACTTTAAAAGGCAAAAGAGAGAAAAATGATGCTGTTTTTAAAAACGAAATTCGAATTTCTGATAAATTAGAAAACGACCTTGAAAAAGATATTGATGAAACTTTATCTTTTGCCAGAAATAACAACCTTGAAAACGTCAGTAATAAAGAACAATTTCTTAATTACCTAAGCCGCATTTACTCAAAAATGCGCAGTATTTCTAGAGAAAATAGCACTATACAAACCAATGAAAATTATTCAAATGGCCTAAAGGAAATGATTTCGGAATACTCCACTTCAAATTTGAATATCATAATAAATGGTTTAAACACTTTTTCGTGGTCGAAAATTGATCGTGTAAAAAAAATTATTGTTTACCGCGTTATTCAGGAAATTTTTGATTCAATGAAAACCCTGAACAATGCTTCGCTAGTAAGTCTAACCTTCAAAAAAGAAGAGAAAAATATCATCATAATGTACGCTGACAACGGCACAAATATTACCCTAAAAAAGACTATTTTAGAAAAAAGACTACAAAATGTGGAAAACCGTATTAAAACAATAAAAGGAACTCTTAATTTTGACCCATATTCAGAAAATGGTTTTAAAGTAAATTTCAAATTTCCAATATAAGAAAATATATGTTTAAAAAAGTTTTAGTTGCCGAAGATCTAGACAGTATCAGCATTGCAGTTGTTCAAGTACTTGAAGAATTACAAGTTCCCGTAATTCATCACGTGAAATATTGCGACGAAGGATTACTTAAAGTAAAAAAGGCATTGGCTGAAAAAGAACCTTACGATTTAATGATTACAGATTTATCCTTTAAATCTGATCATAGAAAAGTAACTTTAAATAGTGGCGATGAACTTGTTGAAGCTGTAAATAAAGTGCAGCCAGAACTAAAAAAAATAGTTTTTTCTATAGAAGATAAAAGCTATAGAATTAAAACTCTTTTTAATGAACTTGGCATTAATGCTTATGTAACAAAAGGAAGAAATAGTATTTCTGAATTAAGAAATGCTATAGAAAGCACATTTAATAACGAAGAAAAAGTTCTTTCTTCTGATTTGTCTTTTAATTTTAATGATAAAGCTTTAATTGAAATTGAATCTTACGATATCTCAATTTTAAAACTTTTATCTCAGGGATATATTTTAGAAAGTATTTCTAGAGAGTTCAAAGATTCATCTATAACTCCTAACGGAACAAGTAGTATAGAAAAAAGAATCAATAAGTTGAAGATTTATTTTAAAGCTAATAATAATGTGCATTTAATTGCGATTGCAAAAGATTTTGGGCTAGTATAATTTTTTATACACTTTACGGTTTCCCGTAAGGATAACACTTTTTATACTCCTAAATTTGTGATGACCTATTAACCTACCAATGAAACCAAAAAGTAAAGCGAGTATTATATTCTCTAGACTTAATACTACACAAAATAGAATCCTTATGAAAACAATGCTACTTTGCCTCTTTTTATCAATAAGCTTTGCAGTTATTTCTGAAAAAACTGGATGGCTAGAAATTGATTGGAAAATAATATTTATTCCAGCATTATTAGTTTTACAAATTATAATTATCGGGACCGCTCTAAAAAATCGATATAAAAAACATTAATTAATTTTAAGAAAGGCTTAATTATTGCTGGAAGAGAAGACTTGTATCTTAGTTCCATTAAATTTTTCATGAAAAAAACGCTCAGCCTCGTCTTATTATTATTTGTATTTATATCTTTTGCACAAACCAAAGCGGTATCATGGAATATCGAAAACTTTGGAAAATCAAAATCTGATTCTCATTTAAATTATATCGCCAAAATAATTTCTAATTATGATATAATCGCAATTCAAGAAGTTGTTGCTGGAAATGGAGGTGCTCAAACTGTTGCAAAACTTGCCGCAGTGCTTAATCAAAAAGGAAATAAATGGGATTACAGCATAAGTGATCCAACTTCTGGGAGCAGTTACAAAACGGAACGCTATGCTTTTATTTGGAAAACTAATAAAGCCAAATTGAAGACTAAGCCTTGGCTAGAAAGAAAATATAGCGTAGAAATTGACCGCGAACCCTATTTTGCCACGTTTGAAATTAATAAAAAGACAATCACTCTCGTTAATTTTCATGCTATAACGCAAAAAAAACAACCCGAAACCGAAATCAAATACTTCAAGTTTCTACCAAACGAATATCCTGATTTAAATCTCGTTTTCTTAGGCGATTTTAACTGCCCAGAAAAGCACACTGTTTTTAATCCGTTGAAAAAAAATGGGTATGCTTCTGTATTAAAAAATCAAAAAACTACTCTGAAACAGCAATGCAAAAACAATATTTGTCTTGCATCTGAATTTGACAACATCTTTTATAAAACATCGAATCTACAGGTTAGTAATTCTGGAATTATTAAATTCTACGAAGATTTTGATTCTTTACAAAATGCAAGAAAAATTTCCGATCATATTCCGATCTGGTTTGAGTTTTCTCTCAACTAATCTAGGTTTTAAGTTTCTTTTTTCTAGCAGCTGGAAATAGAACATTATTCAAAATTAATCTATATCCAGGCGAATTAGGGTGCAAATCTAAAACCGTTGGCGGATCTCCAACCTGATGTTGAAAATCTTCTGGATCATGTCCTCCAAAAAAAGTAAACATTCCCTTGCCTTTTTCTCCATGAATATATCTTGACTCGCCATTTAATTCGCATGTTCCCATAATCAAGATATTCGATTTTATTAAAGACGTATCAAAAGAAGTGGTCTGTCCCATAAAACCTTTTACTAATTGTGTATGGTTTTGACACAACATACTTGGAATCGGGTCCCATTTTGCAGAAAATTCCATTAACGTAAAATAATCCTTATCCATCACAATGCGTCTTTTTGTCGTCATGTCGATATCTGAAAACTCATAAACTTCTGGTCTTCTTTCTAAAGTAAAGTTTTTGAAGGCAAAAGAATTATTATAATTTAATTTTGACTGATAATTAGATTCGCTAGGATCCCCATCAAACATAGCTTCGCAAATATCCACCCCATCTGCTGCCAGGGCAATATCAAAACTATCTGTTGCAGAACACATCGCAAACATAAAACCGCCACCAATTACAAAATCTCTAATTTTTTTTGCAACGGCTCCTTTTTCCTGCGACACCTTTGCATATCCTAATTTTGTCGCCAAAGCTTCAGCATCTCTTTTTTGATCAATATACCAAGGTGTATTTTTGTAGGCAGCATAAAACTTCCCATATTGTCCGGTAAAATCTTCGTGGTGCAAATGAAGCCAATCGTACATTAATAACTGATCGCTTAAAACTTCTTCATCATAAATGGGAGTAAAAGGAATTTCGGCATAAGTTAAAACCAAAGTTACGGCATCATCCCAAGGTTGTTTTCCTTTTGGAGTATAAACAGCAATTTTAGGTGCTTTCTCTAAAATCACCGATTCCATATTTTGAGAAGGGCTCGAAATTTCGTTTAAAATAGAAGCCTGTTCACTATCTGAAATCACTTCAAAACTAACTCCTCTTATTTTACATTCTTTTCTAATTTCATCAGCATCAGGAAGTAAGAAAGAACCTCCACGATAATTTAAAAGCCAGCTTGCTTTATAATCCCTACTCAAACACCAGTAAGTAATTCCGTATGCTTTTAAATGATTTTGCTGCGTCGTTTCGTCCATCGGAAGTAAGATAAACGAAGCCTTTGCATTAAATGACATTAATAGTATAAAAAGGTAGAATAAACTTTTATTCATCAGAAAATTATTTTAGTAAAGATATAAAAGCCATCAGCAAAAAAGGAATACTTAGAATCTTTTCTTACTTATAAAGAATGTTAAATAAAAAGCTTGAAGGAAACTTGATTTATAAACCATAAAAAACAGGTAAAAACACCTGTAATTAGGAAGAATATTCTCTATACATTTGCTATCCCAGGTTCATAAAACTAATCGCTGTAAAAAAAATAACCAACTATGAAGTTTAATGAAAGTAATAACCAGCAAAAGGGTCTGAATATAATTCAGAAAATAGGACTATGCGTTCTAGTCATAACAATCATATTATATTATGTGCTGTCAATTCAGTTTTTGACCGCATAATTTTTCTAGATTGTTAAAACTGCCAATTCATTCTGAATAGCATAAACAACTAAGCCAGCTATATTTCGCGATTCTGTTTTAAGTAATAAATTATTTCTGTGTCCTTCTATAGTTCTTGGACTTAAAAAAAGATGTTCTGCAATTTCTGCTGTAGTTTTCTGCTGGCAAATTAATTGCAGAATTTCTATTTCGCGCGGCGAAAGGAAATTAGTTTCTAAACCGCCTCTTGCATTTTTAGGCGAAACTATGGTTTCTTGAATTGTTTTTAAAACATTTTCGTTGTAATAGAATCCTTTTTTTGCTACTTCGTTGATGGTATGAATTAAATCTTTTGGAGTTGTATTTTTTATTAAGTAAGCTACTGCTCCAACTTGAATCATATTGGCAACAAATGATTTGGTATCGTAGCTAGTCAATGCAATAATTTTAATATCGGGAAACGTTTTTCTAATAATTTTTGTGGCTTCGACTCCGTTTAAGACCGGCATCTTTAAGTCCATTATTATTATATCGGGCGTTATTTCTCTTTCGTTCAGTTGCGTAATAAGCTCGTCACCATTTGAGGCTTCAAAGAGAATATCTATATTTTCTTCTCTCTGTAGTAAAAAAGAAATTCCTTTTCTAAACAAAATTTCATCATCGACTAGAGCAATTTTAATAGAAGCATTCATCGTATTTTGGTTTTGGTCGTTTAATTTGGTTTGTCGAAATTACAAAATATGAATTAGAAAAAATCTAAATACCTTTATTTTATTGACCAAAAACCTTAATAAAACACATAATTTGCCTTAAAAAGTAAAATTTACAACAATACCTTTATTAATTTCAGAGTTAATTTCGATTGTTCCCTGCAAAAATGATATTCGGCTATCGATATTTTTCATACCTAAACCTTTTTGATTTTCGGCATTTGAACAATTAAAGCCCACGCCGTTATCTATATAATCACAAGTATTTATTCCGTCTTTATTGGCAAAAGAAATCCATATCTCTGACGCTTTTCCGTGACGAATCGAATTATTCATTAATTCCTGCAGAATCCTAAAAACATGCAAATGTCTGTCTATGTCCTTCTCATCAAAATCAATTTCATTTTTATAATACGTTTTTACTGATTTGCTCGATTCAAATTCTTCGCACAATTCTTCAATACCTGCACTTAAACCAAATTTTTCAAAAACTGGAGGTAACAAATTATGCGCAATTTTCCTAGAATTGTCTAATGCCTTTGTGGTCAAAGCAATTATGTTTTCTGTAATTTCTGCAGTTTCTGCTTCTGTAAGGTTTGGCGCTGTAAGCAAATGACTGTTTAAGGAGACAATATTTAATTTCGAACTAATATCATCATGAAGATCTTGCGCAATTCTTTTACGCTCTTCCTCTTGCGTTACAATAATAGCATGCAGCTGTTCTTTTTGATATCGAAGTATTAAATCTATTTTTTCTAATTCTTTTTGAATAATTTTCTTTCTAGAAAAATAAAAGAATATAATTAATGCAACTGCAACAATTATAAAAAACAGCGAGATATACAATATAATAGCTACTAGTTCTTTTTCAGGGATTGAATTGGGGTTCATAATCTATTTTTAATAATACAAATTAGTTTTCTAAAGACTTTTTAGAAAAACTTACCTTCCATTCATATAATATAACTAATTGATAAACTAAAAATAAAAAAGCATTTAGTTTCCATGAAAAATATTTAACCTCCAAACTTAATGTTAAGGTTAAATTTCCAATTAAATACAAAACAGTAGATCCTAACATAAAAAAGATAACCGCTATTGTTACATAATAATAAACCTTCTTTTCGGTAAGCATATTGTAGAAATGTAGTAAGCCAAAAATGACACAAAACAAAGAGGTTAATGTAATAGCAAATAAATTAAATTTTAAAAACTCATTTGGATTTGTTAGAAATTGGATGCAAAAAATTAATATTCCAACTGACAAAATACTTTTTATAAATATTTTTTGGCTCAAAATTTTTATCAACGAATTATAAAAAAGACCTAATAAAACCATTTGGCCTATAATAAAAACATTAACTAAAAATAAATTATTATAATGCAAATGATACAATAATTCCATTGACATCTGCATTAAAAATGCAAATGCTAAATAAATAACAAAAAAACCATTAGCTTTTTCCTTGCGGAAAAAGCTAATGGAATATAATACTAGATTAATTAATAAAATCAAATAACCTGAATAAATTAAAAAATCGTCCATTCTTAAAAAAGATCTTTAATTAATACGGTGGGCTTGGTCTTGTACCATCGTATACAATGTCATCAGCAGCTCCTTCGCCACCTTCTACTCCATCTCCTTTACCGTAAACATTAATCCATTTTTTAGTTTTCTCATCGTATTTGGCTCCTACAAAAAGTAATGTTTTTTCATTTTGATCATTTATTCCCAAATAAGCCCAAACAGCTTCTGTATCAAGTTCTAGCACTTTCTTCAAACTTTCTCTAGGTATTAAGAAAGCTTTTACTTTGTTTTTTGAGTCTTCGACTGATCTATCGTCGTCATATCTCTTTTCCCACTTGTCTGCAGTTGCTACAGGAATCTGAATAGGTCCTGGAAAGGTTTCTTCATTCATAATTTAAATTTGTTATTGGTTAATAATTTATAAAAAACTAATAGTTTGTAATTGGTTTAGCTAAACTACTGATTTTTATTAGACGATTAACATAAAAACATAAAAAAAGCCTTAATAATAAGGCTTTTTTAACTTTTAAAATGGAACATCGCTGTCGTCATCATCATCATTTAAATTACTTCCGAAAGCTTCGTTAGCAGATGGTAAATTTTTTGTTAGGAAAGGATTATCATCATGATTCATTTTAGAAGGCAAATCATCATAACCTCCAGTAAACTCTTCAAGGTTATCAAACTTACCTAAATGTCCTAAGAATTTAAGACGAATATTTTCAAGACCACCGTTACGGTGTTTGGCTATAATAAACTCTGCCTGACCTTGTGTCGAAGATGCTTCATCATCATCCCATTCTTCGATTTTATAATATTCAGGACGATAAATAAACGATACGATATCGGCATCCTGCTCGATCGCTCCAGATTCACGAAGATCCGAAAGAAGCGGACGTTTACTAGATCCACGGGTCTCAACGGCACGCGATAACTGAGAAAGTGCAATTACAGGAACGTTCAACTCTTTTGCCAAAGCCTTTAAGTTTCGGGAAATTGTCGAGATCTCCTGCTCACGGTTTCCTCCTCCTTTTCCGCTTCCCCCTGCAGTCATCAGCTGCAAGTAGTCAATAATAATTAACTTGATTCCGTGCTGTGAAGCCAAACGACGGCATTTTGCACGTAAATCGAATATCGAAAGCGACGGTGTATCATCAATAAATAATGGCGCTTTTTCTAAGTTTTTCACTTTAGTACTTAGCTGTTCCCATTCGTGCTTTTCTAATTTACCTGTTCTTAGTTTTTCTGAAGACAATCCTGTTTCAGAAGAAATAAGCCTTGTAATTAACTGAACCGATGCCATCTCCAGAGAGAAAATCGCTACTGCATGTCCGAACTGAATACTTACGTTTCTCGCCATCGAAAGGACGAAAGCCGTTTTACCCATCCCGGGACGAGCCGCAATAATAATTAAATCGGAAGGTTGCCATCCAGAAGTTACTTCATCTAGTTTCTCAAATCCTGTTGCCACACCACTCAAACCTTCTTTACCAGCGATTTCTTCAATACGTTTTTTCGCTTGAAGAACCAAACTCTGAGCAGTTTCAGAACTACGCTTGATATTTCCTTGTGTTACCTCATATAATTTAGATTCGGCTTTATCCAGCAAATCGAATACGTCTGTAGTTTCATCATACGATTCTTCGATAATTTCAGATGAAATACGAATTAAACTTCTTTGAATAAATTTTTGAAGAATAATACGCGAGTGAAATTCGATGTGGGCAGAAGAAGCAATTTTTTGCGTAAGCTGAATCAGGTAAAAATCACCTCCAGCCAAATCTAACTTTCCATTTTTCTTTAACTGTGTCGAAACCGTTAAAATATCAATTGGCTGCGTTTCGGTAAAAAGCTGTAAAATCGCTTCAAAAATATGTTTGTGCGCGTCTTTGTAAAAAGCATCTGGCTGTAAAATATCAATTACATCATCTACCCCTTTTTTATCAATCATCATCGCACCCAAAACAGCCTCTTCTAAGTCTATAACTTGAGGAGGAAGCTTACCTTTTTCTAGATTGATAATTGTGGTTTTGTCGACCTTAACAGGGTTTACATTTTTGAAATTTTCCATATAGCGAAAGTAGCAAAATTTAAAAAAAATCTGCTATCGAGTTATAACTAATAATTGTTTATAAATAATATTGATTTGTTCATAACCAAAAAAAAATCCGAAACCGCAGGGCTTCGGATTTTTAATCGTTAAATATGAATTTACTCTTTATACTCGCCCATATTACTGTATTTATCCATTCTCTGGGCAATTAGATCGGCTGTTGATAAGTCTTTCAATTCGTTATATCCTTTTGTAATATATTCCGCCACTGTTTTAAAAGTAGTTTCTCTGTCATAATGTGCTCCGCCTAGTGGTTCTGGAATTACATCATCAACCAGTTTTTGTTTTTTCATATCAGAAGAAGTCAATTTTAATGCTTCTGCTGCACGCTCCTTATACTCCCAGCTTTTCCATAAAATAGAAGAGCAAGATTCTGGAGAAATTACAGAATACCAAGTGTTTTCTAACATATAAACACGGTCTCCAACACCAATTCCTAACGCTCCACCTGAAGCACCTTCACCAACAATAATAGTGATGATTGGCACTTGCAAACGAACCATTTCAAAAATATTTCTAGCGATAGCTTCTCCTTGTCCTCTCTCTTCAGCTTCAAGTCCTGGATATGCACCTGGAGTATCTACCAAAGTAAGAACTGGAATTCCGAATTTCTCCGCCATTTTCATCAAACGCAAAGCTTTACGGTACCCTTCTGGATTAGCCATACCGAAATTACGGTACTGACGTGTTTTTGTATTGTAACCTTTTTGCTGTCCAACAATCATAAACGACTGACCGTTTATTTTTCCAAGACCACCAACCATTGCTTTATCATCTTTAAAGCCTCTGTCTCCATGAAGTTCTAAGAAAGTATCTCCACAGATTGCTCTAATGTAGTCTAAAGTATAAGGTCTATTTGGGTGTCTTGACAATTGTACCCTCTGCCAAGCCGTAAGGTTTTTATATATTTCTTTTTTAGTCTCTACTAATTTTTTGTTGATTTCCTTGCACGTCGGCGTTACGTCAACGTCAGATTCTTTTCCAATAATAACGCACTTTTCTAACTGTTCTTCAAGTTCTTTAATTGGAAGCTCAAAATCTAAATATTCCATGGATTTTTGAATTTTGTTTGTAAATCGAACCGCAAATATAAAAATATTATATCATTGGCGAAGTTAATTGTTATTTAAAGTATAAAAATGCAATTTAAAAATAAGTAAACTATTACAAGTTTTCTTTCTTGTTCTGATAATGTTTGAAAACACCGTTTAGAATAACTGTTATGATAATTATGACTGCTCCGATGTAAAATTCGACACTCATTTTTTCTTTTCCTCCCAAGATAAAATAAGCCAAAACTATCCCGTAAACTGGCTCTAAATTAGTCGTTAACATTACCGTATAAGGCGTTAATCGCTGCATTACTTTTACCGAAGCGGTAAAGGCATAAGCCGTACAAATTGAGGCCAAAATCAATAATAAAACCCAATTATTTAAAGACATTTCGAAAAAATCTGCTGTAAATTTCCCTTGAAATAAAAAATAAATGGTGATGAAGAAAACGCCCGCTCCAAATTCATAAAATGTAATTACTGAAGGTTCGTGATCTGAAATTAATTTTCCATTCATTAAGGTAAATAAAACCCCTAAAATGATGGCTGCCAAAGCATAATAAACTCCCGTAAGATATTTTATTTCAACTTGAAGGATCAATCCTAAACCAGCTATAATTATTAATCCAAAGAAAACCTCATACCAAAGCACCTTTCTTCCGTAAAATAAGGGTTCTAATAAAGAGGCAAAAAAAGCTCCCAAAGAAAATATCGAAAGCGTAATAGAAACGTTGGATACGTGAATTGCTTTAAAAAAGAAAATCCAGTGCAATGCGATCAATAATCCAACAAAAATCAACTTAAAAAATTCTTTTATCGGAACTTGAAAAGATTGTTTTTTAAATGCAATAAATCCGCCAAGAAAAATCATGGCAATCAACATTCTGTACCAAACCAGATTATCGGCATCAATTGTAATTAAAGCGCCTAGAATAGCTGTAAAACCCCAGATAAAAACAATTAAGTGTAGATTTAAATAACTTTTTAAATTATCGTTTCGCATTACGTAATAAGTAAACTGCTAAAATTCCGAAAACAATATTCGGAAACCAAACAGCTAATAAAGGTGAGAATGTAGATTTTTCGGCAAGTGTACCAAATATTTTATCAAAGAATACAAATGAAAACGCGATTGCAATTCCAATAGCAAGGTTCATTCCCATTCCGCCACGGCGCTTCATAGAAGAAACCGAAACCGCAATAATCGTCAAAATAAATGCTGAAACCGGAATACTGTATTTTTTATAAAGAACAACCAAATAGGTATTGATGTTTCCTGAACCTCTTTTTCTTTCTTTTTCAATAAAATCGATCAGTTTACCTAGAGTTAGCGTTTCGGCAATATAAACTACTGGAGTTAAATCTGCCAATTCAAATTTGAAGGCAACATTTTTTTCTGGAGATTTTTCAATTACGTCATTTAGTTCTCCTACGGTTCTTTTAGTATAATCGTATAAAACGTAAATCTTCTTTTTAGGATCCCATTTTATGCGGCTTGCAGTGATTTTATATGTCATCTTCTCTTTTTCAAAATGTTCTAAAGAAAAGTTGAAAGCAGTTTTTGATTCTTCGTTAAAACTGTTTACAAAAATAAAATCATGATCATTAATTTGTCTGAAAACATTGGTGTTTTCACCACGCATAAGTTCCTTTCCATTCCCTTTCAGATAGGTGTATCTAAAATTGTTATAGCCTTCACTCGCAGCAGGAACAATAAAAAATCCCATTAGCAAAACAAAAATCGAAACAATAGTTGCACCTATAATATAAGGACGCAAGAAACGTGTAAATGAAATTCCAGAACTTAAAATCGCAATAATTTCTGTATTGTTGGCCAACTTTGAAGTAAACCAAATTACCGATAAAAACAAGAATATCGGAAACAGCGAATTAATAAAATAAATTGTAAAATTGTAATAATAGAAGGCAATATCTCCAAACGGAATCTTGTTTTCAAGCATTTTATTTACCTTTTCAGAAACATCAATTACGATCCCGATTGGTGCAAATAAAAGAAGCATCACAGAAAATGTCCCGAGGTACCTTTTTAAGATGTATTTATCTATTATTGAAAGCATATAGTTTTATTGTTTCAAGTTTTTTTAGTTTCAGGTTTCAAGTTGTAGGATTTCGTCCTATAAAGAACCTGAAACCTGAAACTTGAAACTTTAAATTCTTAAAGACGCTGACTCATATTTTTAACCATCATTTCTTTCCATGGTCTAAAATCTCCGGCTAAGATATGTTTTCTTGCCTCACGAACCAACCACATATAGAAACCAAGATTATGAATGGTAGCGATTTGCTTTCCTAAATATTCGTTGGCCGCAAACAAGTGACGTAAATAGGCTTTTGTATATTCTGTATCTACAAAAGTATGCCCCATTTCATCAATTGGAGAAAAATCTGCTTCCCACTTTTTATTTTTGATATTGATTGTTCCGTTTGCTGTAAACAACATACCATTTCTGGCATTACGAGTTGGCATAACACAATCGAACATATCAATTCCTAACGCAATATTTTCTAAAATATTAATTGGAGTTCCAACCCCCATTAAATAACGAGGTTTATCTTCAGGAAGAATTTCGCAAACTACTTCAGTCATGGCATACATTTCTTCAGCTGGCTCTCCAACAGAAAGTCCGCCAATTGCATTTCCTTGCTGTCCTGCATTAGCTATATATTCTGCCGACTGGCGACGTAAATCCTTATAAGTACTTCCTTGAACAATCGGGAAAAAAGTTTGTTCGTAACCGTATTTATAAGGTACTTTTTCCAAATGATTGATACATCTGTCCAACCAACGATGTGTCATATGCATAGAACGCTGTGCATAACGGTAATCGCAAGGATAAGGCGTACATTCATCAAAAGCCATAATGATATCGGCACCAATGGTACGCTGAATTTCCATTACATTTTCTGGCGTAAAAAAGTGATAAGAACCGTCAATGTGCGACTTAAATTTTACCCCTTCTTCTTTAATTTTTCTATTTGAAGAAAGAGAATATACTTGATATCCTCCAGAATCAGTCAAAATATTACGATCCCAGTTCATGAATTTATGAAGTCCTCCGGCTTTCTCTAAAATTTCTGTCTGCGGACGCAGATACAAATGATAGGTATTTCCAAGAATAATATCCGGATTAATATCGTCTTTCAATTCACGCTGATGCACTCCTTTTACAGAAGCAACAGTACCAACTGGCATAAAAATAGGAGTTTCTATAACTCCGTGATCTGTAGTAATACTACCCGCTCTTGCTTTAGACTGCGGATCTTTTTGTAATAAATCAAACTTCATCTGTTTCTTTTTTCAGAGCGCAAAGATAGTTTAATTTCAGGGAAATATTATGAATTAGAAAAATTGTCAATTAGAAATTTAGCTAATATTTTCTTAATTTCAGATTCTTTTTTTAAGATTTGAACTTATCCTCATTTGGGCGTTCCCTAACGGTCGGGCTATCCGCTATATCTTTTGCTCAAGAACATATCATTTTAATTAAGACGAGACATTATCGCAAAAGGATGCCGCTTCTATCCCTAACGCAGACGGCTCTAAAAGAAATTTCATCGGTAAAATCGGAATGTAAAAACTGCAACAATCCTATTACTAAAGTATAACAAACTCATTTCTTTCTTTTTGTAATTTTAATATTCAACTAAAATTTTAGAAATCATGATAAACTCAGAAGATAAATTAGACGAAATCAAGGATGAACAAATTGAGAAAAACCTTGAAAACATGGATTACCCAGCAACCGAAGATATTTATAATCAAGAAGAAAGATTAGAAGATATCGATCCTCAAGATATTTCTGGAGAAAGAATAATTAACAATGACAATCACGAATGGAAACAAAACAGTGATAAAATCGGAAACGATTTGGATGTTCCAGGAGCTGAGTTAGACGACCAACAGGAAGACATTGGCTCTGAAGACGAAGAAAACAATTACTACAGCGAAGGCGACACAGAGTAAATCATAAAAAAATAAAATCTTGTTAAAAGCAAGATTTTTTTTATGCCACTAATTAAAATTGTAAAAAACACACTTGTAAAAAGTTAGAAAGCAAAACTGGCGTGATATTTTTTTACATAATGTAAAAAAAACAGTAAAATTTAACAATTGCTGTAAAACTAAAGCAAAAAATCATTTGCCTGCCCACAAAATAACGTTTACTTTTGCTTCAGTTTAACTTTTACATATAAAATGAAGCCTAACACACAACAATTAAGCGATTTAACGATCCAAGTAAGAAGAGATATTCTTAGAATGGTACATGCTGTAAACTCTGGACACCCAGGTGGTTCATTAGGTTGTACTGAATTTTTGGTAACATTATATCAAAACATAATGGACCGCAAAGAAGGTTTTGATATGGACGGAATTGGAGAAGATTTATTTTTCCTTTCAAACGGACACATTTCACCTGTCTTTTATAGCGTTCTAGCACGCAGCGGTTATTTTCCAGTTTCAGAATTAGCAACTTTCAGATTATTAGATTCTCGCTTACAAGGACACCCAACAACTCACGAAGGTTTACCTGGAGTTCGTATTGCATCTGGTTCATTAGGACAAGGTTTATCTGTAGCTTTGGGAGCAGCTCAAGCTAAAAAATTAAACAAAGACAATCATATCGTATATAGTTTACACGGAGACGGAGAATTGCAAGAAGGTCAGAACTGGGAAGCGATTATGTACGCTTCTGCTAAAAAAGTAGACAACATTATTGCAACAATCGACCTTAATGGTAAACAAATTGACGGAACAACTGATGAAGTTCTGCCAATGGGAAGTATTCGCGCTAAATTTGAAGCTTTTGACTGGGATGTTTTAGAAATCAAAGAAGGAAACAGCATTGATGCTATCATCGCTGGTTTAACTGATGCTAAATCAAGAACAGGAAAAGGAAAACCAGTTTGCATTTTATTACATACAGAAATGGGTAATGGTGTAGATTTCATGATGCACACTCATGCTTGGCATGGTAAAGCACCAAACAATGATCAATTGGCTAGTGCTTTAGCTCAAAACATTTCAACTTTAGCGGATTATTAAAAAGTGCTCAGTCTAAGCAGACAGTTTTCAGCTTAGAAACTTAGCATCTCAAAAAATAAAAAATGAAAAAATACGAAAATACAGGAAGTAAAGATACTCGTTCTGGTTTTGGAGCGGGAATGACTGAATTAGGTCAAAAAAATGAAAATGTTGTTGCATTATGTGCTGACTTAATTGGATCATTAAAATTTGATGATTTCAAGAAAAATCACCCAGAGCGTTTTTTCCAAATCGGAATCGCTGAAGCGAACATGATTGGAATCGCTGCAGGTTTAACAATTGGCGGAAAAATTCCTTTTACTGGAACTTTCGCAAACTTTTCTACAGGTAGAGTTTACGATCAAATCCGTCAATCTGTTGCTTATTCAGATAAAAATGTAAAAATCTGTGCTTCTCACGCTGGTTTAACTTTAGGAGAAGATGGAGCAACGCACCAAATCTTAGAAGATATTGGTTTAATGAAAATGTTGCCTGGAATGACTGTAATCAATACTTGCGATTACAACCAAACTAAAGCTGCAACTTTAGCATTAGCAGATCACCATGGTCCAGCTTATTTACGTTTCGGACGTCCAGTTGTACCTAACTTTACTCCTGCTGACGAGCCTTTCGTAATTGGAAAAGCAATTTTATTAAACGAAGGAACAGATGTTACAATCATTGCTACTGGACACTTAGTTTGGGAAGCTCTTATTGCTGCTGAAGCTCTTGAAGCAAAAGGAATTTCTGCTGAAGTAATTAACATCCATACTATCAAGCCTCTTGATGAAGAAGCTATTTTAAAATCTGTTGCTAAAACAAAATGTGTAGTTACTGCTGAAGAGCACAATTACCTTGGAGGTCTTGGAGAAAGTGTTTCTGGCGTATTAGCTTTAAACAATCCAACTCCACAAGAATTTGTAGCTGTTAAAGATAGTTTTGGAGAATCTGGAACTCCAGAGCAGTTAATGGAAAAATACAAATTAAACAATCAAGCAATTGTTGAAGCTGTAGAAAGAGTTATCAAAAGAAAATAATTATTAGATTTTCTTGAACATAAAAAAACCTCGGAATTTGTATTCCGAGGTTTTTTATATACTAAAATATTCCGTTTTTAGTACCAAGAAAGTTGAACTTCATGGTATGGCCCATTTCCAACATAAATTTTAAATGGTCCAGAGACATTAAAATTAGTATACCAAGCCGTTGGTGCAGTTGGCGCAGGAAGATTTGCAGGATTCCATGTCGCAATCAATGATGTCTGAGTAGCCGAAGTTGCCATCTGAAATAATGAAAATTTCCACAATACTGAATTAGAACCACTTAGACTGTAAGTGTCAATTACCCTACTATTTGAAGCTTCTTTCCATGTGCATCTCCAAGTAGAGCATGATCTATATTGCAATGTAGACCTTAAATACATTTTACTAGATTGAATTACATTGTTCAAAACAATTGTTTCATTATAAAGATCTAAAACAAGTCTAATTCTGCTTCCTGGAACATTAAAATTTTCCTCTCCAGAAACAAAGGTCTTTATCCTATTTTCATTTGGAATAACATCTCTACCTGTTGAATTTTTCACAGGAGAAGATACGCTTAACAAACTGCCATAAACTTCCAATTTTTCTTTTTCAGCAACAAGTTGTTCAGGAGTTTTGTTAATCTGATTTTTGGAAAGCAAATAAAAAGTACGCTCATTTAACCATAAAACGTTCCCATTAATTTTTACTTTTGATTCTGAATTTAAAATTGACTTTAATGCATCTGAATAGATAATTCTTGATTCAGACAAAACATCTCCTTCTATACTTGCAGAATCATCTGAAGTATTTAATAATGAAACCAACTTTTTTGAAGAAACCCAATTTTTAAGCCCGTCAGAATCTAAGCTAGCGAGATCTGAATATTCTTTAACAAAAAGTTCTTCATTTTTAAATGATAACATTTTACCATCTAAAACTGAAGCTGAATCTCCTACAGCCGAAACTTCTTGATTGACCTGATCTTCGCTACTACATGACAAAGCAGTAAGCACTAAAAACAATGCAATAATTTTTTTCATTTTTGTAAAATTTTAATATTATTCTTTCAAATCTATAACAATAAGAAATAAAATCCTTACGTGATTCCGTAAAAAGAAATAAAACCTTACAATAAAAACATAACAAGCTAAAGATCAATACTTAACACCCAAACATAAACAAAAAAGCCTCGAAATTAATATTTCGAGGCTTTTTATTTAAATACTATATTTTAGTTCTTTTGATAAGGATACGTTTTATCCAAATGAATTCTTAATCGTCCTGGCGTTGTATAATCCTCCTCAACAAACTTACGAGGATTTGTTATTGACTCTGGCTTCGTAGGATCAGTAAGCTCTCCTGTTGGCCTTCTAGGAATAGCCCACAACTCGCTTTCATCTACATTTGGAGTAGCAGGATTATCCAAAATAGGATCGTAAGGATAATATTTGCTTAATCCTGAAAAAGGAGCATCTGTAGGTTTTGTAAGTTCAAATCTTGTCGTATAACCATCTCCATCATCATCATGATCTAGAAAATCTGGAATACCATCACCATCTGTATCATCTGGGTTAGCAGGTGGATTAGGATATGTGGTTGTGTCTCTATAATCGCGAACAAAACCATCACCGTTAATATCCTCCTGATAATCAAATACACCATCTGGATTTTCTAATAAAACACCATTAGAATAACCATTATTTTCATGATCCATTCTTCTGATATCATAAAGCTTAAAGCTAAAGATTAAAGGTGCATACGCTGGAATGGTACTTGAAGAAGGTGGCGCAGCATAGTATCCTAATCCTGAAGGTATGAATAAAACACCCGCACCAAAATCTTGGTAATTTGGGGTTCCATCGTCATTATAAGTCGTTGTTCCTGTTTTAAACAGAGGAAAGATTTCACTCCATCCTTTTATAACATTACCTACATACATATCAATAATACTCTTTGGATATATAACCTGATCAAAGAAAGTAGTTGTTAAATGTTCTGGCTCTGTATCTGTCTTTTCCACACGTTTTAAATATTCTCCTCTATAAGCAGTAAAAACACCATCCGTATTCATTGGAGCAACGCCACTACCTTCTCTTAAAACCAAATAATACATTTTATAAGTTATGCCATGTATGTATGGAATTTCTCTTGAAACCAGCTTTGGATAAGTAGCACTATTTAAGTAAGACATTATTGAGGGTTGTGAAGCTGCATCGGTTATGGGCGCAATTGTTACATCCATATTGGCTGTCACAGTAATATAATTTGTCTTTAAATACTCTTCAATATCTGCATTATCAGTATTAAATTGCTCTTGATAATCCCTTAAAGGAACAACTTCTGTTTTATCATCGTCATTTTTATTACAAGAAACGATGGCAAGACCAGCAAGTAACAAAACAAAATAATATTTAAATTTATTCATTATTATCATTTTTTTAGGTGCGCAAGATACAATATTGATTTATTTTTGTAAAGAATTTAACTTGGATTTTAGAAAAATTATGAGAATAGATAAATACTTGTGGTGCGTTCGATATTACAAGACTAGAAACATGGTAACCGAAGCTTGCAAAAAGAATCAGATCACTGTAAATGGGCAAGTTGCAAAACCTTCAAAAGAAGTTTTTCCCACAGACCGAATTACATTTAGAAAAGATCAAATTACACAAATTATAACGGTTTTAGACATTCCGCAAAATCGAGTTGGAGCTAAGTTGGTAGATATTTATCAAAAAAACGAAACGCCTCCAGAAGCTTTTGCACATTTAGAGCTATTAAAATTATCTAAAGAACATTCTAGAAGAACTGGAGCAGGACGTCCGACCAAAAAAGACCGAAGAGACATTGACGATTACGGAGACGATATTTATGATGAAGAGGAAGAAATAGAATAAATCTTCAAATTTCAATCTTGAAATTCCAAATTCCAAAAAAAAGCAATCAAATTCCAGATCCTAAAAATAAACTTATCTCAAAAGTTGGAATTTGGAATTTAAAAAATTGAAAATTGGATTATCTATATTGGATTTTAAATTAATTATCTTAGCAAAAAAATACACTATGAGCAGCAATATAATCTTGACCAATCAAGAAATCGAACATAAAATAAAACGTATCGCTTATCAAATTTACGAGACTTTTGTAGACGAAGAAGAAGTTGTAATTGCCGGAATTGCTTCTAACGGATTTCTTTTTGCCGAAAAAATCGCTACGGCGCTTAGCAATATTTCAACCTTAAAAGTTTCAATCTGCGAAGTCAAAATAAACAAACAAAATCCACAACAAGCCATACAAACTTCATTAACGCCTGAAGAATACAAAAACAAAGGCTTAGTTCTAGTTGATGATGTCTTGAACTCTGGAACTACATTAATCTATGCTGTTCGTCATTTCTTAGACGTTCCGCTTAAAAAATTCAAAACAGCAGTACTTGTTGACCGAAATCATAAAAAATATCCTGTAAAGGCAGATTTCAAAGGTATTTCACTTTCAACTTCTTTATTAGAGCATGTTCAAGTTGTTTTCAATTCAGAAAACGGCGACTATGCTTCTTTAAGCTAATATATCTAAAATATCCTGAACCGTTTCTTCGACAGATTTATCATCAACCGAAACTTTATGTTTTGCCTGATTGTAGTAAAAACTTCTGTCGAATAAATGTTTCGCGATAAACTCTTTCATTTCTTCTTCATTCATATTGGCAATCAAAGGGCGTTTGCTTTTATTGTGCACCAATCTATTATATAAGGTATCAATTGATGCTTTTAAATATACAGACACTACATCGTCTCCTTTTAATAATTCATGATTATTGGCATAACATGGAGTTCCTCCTCCAAGACCAATAATAGTATTTTCTGAAGATTGCAGCAATTCGACAAACATTTCATGCTCTAATTTTCGAAAATACACTTCTCCATGCTTCTCAAAAATCTCATTTATGGATAAATTTACTCTTTCTTCAATACATTTATCTAAATCTAAGAACGGAATATTTGTAATTTTTGACAAATTTTGGGCAATTGTAGACTTTCCGCAGCCCATATAACCTAACAACACAATTTTTTTCATATTAATAAAACCTTATAAACTAAGCATTTGAGAATTTTTCCAAAAAAAAGACAAATTTATGATAAAATAGCTTGGAAACTTCAAAAAAAACTCCTTATATTTGCACCCGCATTCAAGAAATTAAATGACTCGATAGCTCAGTCGGTAGAGCACATCACTTTTAATGATGGGGTCCTGGGTTCGAGCCCCAGTCGGGTCACAAATTTTGTGATTAACAAATTAAATTTCTTGAAAGCAATGACTCGATAGCTCAGTCGGTAGAGCACATCACTTTTAATGATGGGGTCCTGGGTTCGAGCCCCAGTCGGGTCACAAAAGGTCGGGTAATTTATTTTACTCGACCTTTTTTCTTTTTAGGCCATGTGGAGAAACGGTAGACTCGCCATCTTGAGGGGGTGGTGCTCGCAAGGGCGTGAGGGTTCAAATCCCTCCATGGTCACTTAAAGCGGAAATCTTTATTAGTTAAAGATTTCCGCTTTTTTATTTCAAAACCTCTCCTTAGTTTTATCATTAAAACTATCTCAAAAATCGATTATATTTACATTAACATAACCCCAATCAAAGTAAATATATGAAGCTAACACACCTATTACCTGCCATATTATTTTTCATTCTATATTCTTGCCAAAAGAATAATGACAAAAAACTAGAAAAAGAGCTACTTGGAGAATGGATCTACATCAAAACAGATGACCTGCGAAAACCGCAAACAAATAACAACCCCAATATTCCGCCACCACCGCCTCCTCCTCCATTTGGCTCACCTAAAAGGGGATATATCTTTTTAGAAAATAATATAGCCGAAAATAAATCTGGTTATTTTAAAAGAATTGACGCTGTAGAAAGAGAAAATAGAAAGACATTCTTTTTAGGAACTAGAACGAAATATAAAATCGAAAATGATAGTATAAAAATTTTCAACCTAGGAAGTAAAACTTGGGAAAATCAAAAATTACACTCGATAATTGGAGACACATTAACAACAGAAATTGGCGATAGCATATTTGCAAAATATGCAAGGACACAATACAAAATCAATCCAACTGAGAATTATGATCAGATTATAGTTTCTTCTTCGGGTTGCTATGGCTCTTGCCCTATTTCAAACATCAGCATTGACAACAATGGCAATATCATCTATTACGGCCAAGAGTACAATACACAAAATGGACTTTTCAAATCTAAAATAACCAAAGAACAATATCAAGAAATTCAAACCAATTTTAAAAAAGCTGACATACTAAATCTCGAAGATAATTATGAAGGAAATTGGACAGACGACGAGACTGTTACTATAACATTTATAAAAAACAACAAAATCATAAAGACGATCCGTGATTACGGAATACAATCACCCACCGCCTTAGTTTGGGCATATACACCTGTTCGATATTTATACCAACATATAAAGCTGACTTCATTAAAAAAAGAAAAACTTTTATTTCCAATATGGAGAATCAGTTTCAGAAAAGGGAATCAGATTTGTGATCTAACAAAATCTGAAAGCTATTATTTATTTACAGAAATCCTTAAAGGCAAAGAAACAAACGATACTTTTGAACACAAATACTACATTGAATTCTGGAATGATCAAGACAAAAAAGAAATAATTGATACAGATGGAAGATATTTCAAATCTAAAGACAAAACTATTGACATTGGATATAACTTCTTGATTTCAAACAATTTCATTGCAAAATTCAGACTAAAAGACAAATACGATTAAAATCTATCTTCTTTTTTTATTTTATTTAAGAAGCATCTCTTTATTTCACTACAAAACAAACACTTACCTCTATAATGAAAATTTATTTCAAAATTCATTAAAAAAAAGGCTTGATAAGCTAAATAAAGTACTTATATTTGCACCCTCATTGAAGAAATGAAGACTCGATAGCTCAGTCGGTAGAGCACATCACTTTTAATGATGGGGTCCTGGGTTCGAGCCCCAGTCGGGTCACAAAAGGTCAAGTAATTATTTTACTTGGCCTTTTTTGTTTTAGAATTATTCCACTTAGAATTTATATCTACATAATCAATGATAAAATAAACTACATTAGCTTAATTGCATTAATTAAGCATCTATGAAAACCAAAGCATTACTTATTTCTACATTTTGCCTTCTTTTTTTCTCCTGCCAAGAAAAGACAAAAAGCTACAAAAAAAAAGCAACCAACATTATTACTGACAAAAACAATTCTCAATCAAACAAGGAAAAGGCAACTCTAGAAAGAGACACAATAACTATTGAATATCTTAATAAATATAATCCGTACGATTACGAAACCAAATTAAGCAATGGATACAGTTTAGAATTTAAATATTTTCAGGAAGATAAAAACAACCCCATTGAAATGTGTTTAAATTTAAAAAAAGGAGACAAAACTATCGACACATTAAACATTATGGGATATGGCTCGCCTCATAAAAATCTAGGATACATTGGCGCAGACTACAATAAATATTTCGTTTTTGTAAATTCATTTGGAAGCGGAAATCCACATGATTTCAAACTAATCGAAAAACAGAATGGCAAAATAATAAAATCAGGATTTATTGTAGACAGTTTTAAAAATCCAGAGCTTCTTTTGTATGCGAAAGGCTACGATTCTTTAATGCTATATGATCTAGAAAAGAAGAAAGACAATTTTATATAGAATCTAAATCAATCAAAAGTAATTGACTGCATGGTTAGTGAACTAAATCAGGTTGTAAAAATAAAAAAAGCCACTAAAAATTACGTTTTTATAGAAATTGAAAATCATGAAAACAAAGTAGTCAGTAAGAAATACTATCGCTAAACACCTTTTAATACAGGAAATATCAAAGCACCTTTTTTTCTAACCAATATTTAAAAAAAGAAATTTTCTCACAAGATAAAAACTTTCTTAAATTCGTTGGGAAATAATTAAATCACTAATCCCAAATTAGTTTTATGAAAAACCTACTATTAACATCACTTATTATGATGTCTTGCTCAATCTGGGCACAATCTGCAACAGGCTATTTTGACAAAGCCATGAAAAAAGCTGAAGCTGGAAACACAAAAGGCGCCATCGCCGATTACACCAAAGCTATCAGCATGAATTCTAAATTTGTTGAAGCTTATCAGAACCGTGGTGTCGCAAAATTCAAACTAAACGATTTAAAAGGCGCTCAAGCTGATTTTAGCAAGACAATCGAGTTAGACGACATGAATGCAGACGCTTTTACCGGCAGAGCCAATGTCAATTACAAACTGCAGAATTACGAAGGAACAATTGAAGATTGCACCGCTTCTCTAGGTTTAAACCCGAAAGATTATGTTGCCTACAATTTAAGAGGATTGGCCTATAACAAAATTGGCGATAAGAAAAATTGCTGTAAGGATTTTACAAAAGCAATTGAGTTAGGAAGCCAAAGCGCCGCAAAAAACAGAGCCACTTTCTGCAAATAATACTTAAAGTAAAAAAAATAAGAACAGCCTGTCAAGATTTTAATCTGATAGGCTGTTTTGTTTTTTATCAAAGTAATATATTTCTTAAGAAATAAATACCTGATTTTAGGTAAAAAATATATTATGAATACGTAAACCTCTAATTCTCTATCTTTTTAATTTAGTTTTAATGTCGAATCTAAGATTTTATTTTACATTTGTTGACTTAATCGCGAAAAATGATAAACAATATTAAAACTGTTTTCAGCATTAAAGATCTTGAGAACTTATCTGGAATAAAAGCGCATACCATACGCATCTGGGAAAAGAGATACAATATCCTTGAACCTATGCGAACTGACACCAATATTAGATTTTACAATCTTCATAACCTGCAGAAACTTTTAAACATCACGTTACTGCATGAATACGGGTATAAGATTTCTAAAATTGCAACCTATCCTGAAGAAAAAATACCACAACTGGTACGCGAAATCATTTCGAAGAAAAATTCTCAAAACTACGCCATCACTTCTTTTAAAATGGCGATGATGAACTTTGATCAAGAATTATTCTTCAATACATTCGATTGGCTTATTACCGAAAAAACATTTAAAGAAGTTTTTAAAGAACATTTTTTACCTCTTTTAAAAGAGTTAGGATTATTATGGCAGTCTGAAACAATTACTCCTGCAAATGAACATTTCATGAGTCATTTAATCAAGCAGAAAATATTGATTTACACAGAAAGCCTTCAAATTAGAAAACCAATCAAAACCGATCGAATTTTTGTTTTATCACTTCCGTTAAACGAAATTCACCAAATAGGATTGTTATACCTGCAATACGAAATTCTCGATAAAGGCTACAAAACCATTTATCTGGGAGAAAGTATGCCAATTGAAAACTTACAGGATTTAACCAAACATTTTGAGAACATTACGTTTATTTCCTTTATGACTGTTCAGCCAGACCGAAGCGTAATTAATCAATATGTAAAATCTATGGGGCAGAAATTATTGCAGAAAAACAACGAAATCTGGCTTATGGGTAAAATGGTGGAATACATTGATGAGAAAGTCCTAACAGACAGAATTCGAGTTTTTGATTCGATGGAAGAAACTATTAACATGCTTTAATTTATTTTTGTTTAAGTTTTTCTTATATTTGTTAAACAAATGAGAAAAACTATCCAAATAATAGGCTCAGGCTTCTCTTCTTTGGCAGCCGCATGTTACCTTGCACAACAGGGAAACAAAGTTACTGTCTACGAGAAAAACAGCACAATTGGCGGTCGCGCCAGACAATTTAAAGAAGACGGTTTTACTTTTGACATGGGACCAAGCTGGTATTGGATGCCAGATGTTTTTGAACGCTTTTTTCAAGACTTCAATAAAAAACCTTCTGATTACTATGAACTGATAAAATTAAATCCGGCCTATCGTGTTTATTTCGGAATGGATGATTTCATCAGCATTTACGATAATCTAGAAGAGATCAAATATACTTTTGAGACGATCGAAAAAGGAAGCGGTCAAAAACTGCAAAGCTTTATTGACCAAGCCAAAAGCAATTATGACATTGCAATCAAAGATTTGGTTTATCGTCCTGGAGTTTCTCCTCTTGAATTAATTACCAAAGAAACGGCATTAAAGCTCAATCAGTTTTTTAAAAACGTAAGCACTGATATTCGGAAAAATTTCAAGAATGAAAGATTAATTCAAATTCTCGAATTTCCAGTTTTATTTCTTGGAGCAAAACCAACTAAAACGCCTTCTTTTTATAATTTTATGAATTATGCCGATTTCGGTTTAGGGACTTGGCATCCTAAAACTGGAATGTTTGATGTCATTAGAGGAATCGAAAAATTGGCATTAGAACTTGGCGTAACCATTAAAACCAATTCGCCAATTGATAAAATAATTGTCGAAAATAAAATAGCTAAAGGAATTGTAATTAATGGCGAAATCCTTAAGGCTGATATTGTTTTGAGTGGTGCCGATTATCATCATTCGGAAATTTTACTCGAAAAAGAACACAGAATGTATTCTGAAAAATATTGGGAAAGCAGAGTTTTTGCTCCCTCTTCTCTCCTATTTTTTGTTGGCTTCAATAAAAAAATAGAAAACATTTCGCATCACGCTTTATTTTTTGATGTCGATTTCAACCAGCATGCTGCAGATATTTACGATAATCCAAAATGGCCCGATGCCCCTTTATTCTACGCCAACTTCCCATCCAAAACAGATGTGACCGCGGCGCCAAACGGAATGGAATCTGGATTTTTCTTAATTCCGTTAGCGCCCGGAATCGAAGATAACGAAGCGTTACGAGAAGAATATTTCGAAAAGATAATCGCTCGTTTTGAAGAACTTACGCAACAAAAAATAAAAAATAATATTATCTTTAAGAGATCATTTTGTAAAAATGACTTTGTAAGCGATTATAACGCCTACAAAGGAAATGCTTATGGAATGGCCAATACGCTCTTGCAAACCGCTTTTTTAAGACCAAAATTAAAAAGCAAAAAAGTCAAGAATTTATATTTTACAGGACAATTAACCGTTCCTGGGCCAGGTGTTCCGCCTGCTTTAATTTCAGGAAAACTCGCAGCTGAATTAATTCAAAAATCTTTTAGATCTTAAAAAAATGAAATCACTATTCGACGCCGTTTCTTTCAAATGCAGCAAACTGGTAACCAAAAATTACAGTACTTCATTTTCGCTAGCCGTAAAAATGCTTTCGCCAAGCATTCGAGATGCCATTTACAGTATTTACGGATTTGTTCGTTTTGCTGACGAAATCGTGGATTCATTTCACGATTATGAAAAAGAATATCTTATTGAAGATTTCGAAAAAGAATATTACAAAGCAATGCAATTGGGCATTAGTTTAAATCCGATTTTGAATTCATTTCAACAGACTGTAAAAGAATACAACATTAGCGATGATCTCGTTCAGGCTTTTCTAAAAAGCATGAAAATGGATCTTATAAAATCAAATTACCAAACACAAACCGAATACATAGATTACATTTACGGTTCTGCAGATGTTGTCGGATTAATGTGTTTGAAAGTTTTTGTATCTGGAAAAGAGCATAAATACGAACAGCTGAAAAACGAAGCTATGCGTTTAGGTTCTGCTTTTCAGAAAGTAAATTTCTTGAGAGATTTAAAAGACGATAATACGATCTTGAATCGCACTTATTTTCCTGGCGTAAATCTGAATAATTTCAACGAAGATTCGAAAAATCAAATCATCAAAGAAATCGAAGAAGATTTTAGAATTGCCTATCAAGGAATTGTAAAATTACCAATAGAAGCCAAATTTGGGGTTTATACCGCTTATGTTTATTATAAAAAACTACTTCAAAAGCTAAAACACACGCCTTACTATGAGATTGGAAATTCGAGAATTCGTGTTTCTAATTATACCAAAGCGGGGCTTTTGGCGCAGTCTTTTGTAACTTATAAATTGAAGCTGGTATAATTTCCTTCAACTTTGTAATTACGATTAAACAAACAGTTTGTCTTTCTGAGCGAAGTCGAAGAACCGCGAGAATCTCGCCAAAGATTAGATTATCGTTGCAGAGCTACTTGCGTTCCTTCGACTTCGCTCAGGATGACAAAAATGACAAAATCAGCAATTTTTAAAAACTTTTTTTTGAGTCAATATTTTATAATCCAAAGCTAAACTCAAAACCAATAAAACGATAATTTTAAAACCTCAACATTTATAAAATGATTTCTTTTTTAATCTTTTTAGGCGTTTTTCTTTTCATGGAATGTGTTACGTGGCTCACGCATAAATACATAATGCATGGGTTTATGTGGTATTTTCATGCGGATCATCATCAGCCGAAATACGAAAACACCTTTGAGCGCAACGATATTTTCTTCGTCATTTTTGCTACGCCAAGTATTATTCTATTCTACTTTGGCGTTCAAGGCGGATTTAATTATTTGTTTTTCATTGCCTGCGGAATTACACTTTACGGCATTTGCTATTTTCTAATTCACGATGTCTTGATTCATCAGCGTTTTAAATGGTTTAAAAACACCAAAAACAAATACCTCATCGGATTACGAAAAGCCCATAAAATTCACCATAAACACCTCAACAAGGAAAAAGGAGAATGTTTCGGAATGTTGTTCGTACCATTCAAATATTATAAAATGTAACATTATTTTGGGGTTCACTTTCCACTTTTGTGTATGCCCTTGTTACAAGAAAATTTTGTGATTATGAAATTATATAAGATAGTTACCGTACAGCATATAAATGCAAGTGTAGAAGATTGCTGGGATTTTTTCTCAAGTCCGAAAAACCTGCAGACCATTACTCTCGATAATATGAATTTTCAAATTCAGGATTACGATGGCAAGCGCATGTATCACGGACAAATAATTGCATACACCTTAAGACCTCTTTTCGGAATTAAAACTTCTTGGGTTACCGAAATTACTGCTTGCCAAGAAAACGAGTATTTTGTAGACATTCAGCAATTTGGACCTTATAAACTTTGGCATCACAAGCATTTCTTTGAGCCAACACCAGACGGAGGAACCAAAATGACCGACATTGTTCATTATGCTCTTCCATTCGGAATCTTAGGCCGAATCATGAATAGCTTAGTCGTAAAAAACAAACTGAAAAGTATTTTCGATTACAGATTTAATAAAATCGAAGAATTATTCAATTCAAAATCACAGTCCCAAAATGATAAAAATTAATGCTAAACAAAAAGCATTTAAATAATAAAGTCGCAGATTTTTGAATCTCGCAAAGACGCTAAGTCGCAAAGTTTTGTTTACAGAAACTTAAAAAAGAATTGCTTTGCGACTTAGCGTCTTTGCGAGCTATTCGACACCAAACAAAACTTTAAAATTACTTTAGTAAGACAAAACAATGACAAAACAAAAAGTTACTTTATTCTGGTTTAGACGTGATTTGCGTTTAGAAGACAATACCGGATTATTTCATGCTTTACAATCCAATTTTCCTGTTGTACCTCTTTTTATTTTCGATGATGATATTTTAGAACATCTTCCAAAAAATGACGCGAGAGTAACTTTCATTTACGACTCATTAGAAAAAATAAACTCAGAATTAAACTCATTTGACTCTTCCATTTTAATCAAAAAAGGAAAAACAAATGCCGTTTGGAAATCGCTTGTCGAAGAATTTGACATTCAAAATGTTTTCTTTAATAAAGACTACGAACCATTTGCCATTAAACGTGACAGTTTAATTTCATCTTTATTAAAAGAAAATAATATTGAAACGATATCTTTTAAAGATCATGTAATTTTTGAAGAAAAAGAAATAACCAAAGCAGACGGACTTCCTTATACCGTTTACACGCCTTATAAAAACAAATGGCTGGAGAAATACAATCTTTCTGGATCTGCTCCAGAATATGATTCGACGCCGCATCAATCGAATTTTTCGAAAAATAAATTCAAGTTTCCAGATTTAGCAGAAATAGGTTTTGAGAGAAGTTCTATAAATGTTCTTCCGCACAACTTAACGCAAATTGCCCATTATAAAGAAACTAGAGATTTTCCAGCTCTGGACAGCACTTCTTATCTTTCGCCACATTTACGCTTCGGAACTGTAAGCATTCGAAAATTAGTAAACTGGGCCAACCGAAAAAATCAGACTTTTTTGAGTGAATTAATCTGGAGAGAATTCTTTATTCAGATTCTATTTAGTTTTCCAAATTGCGTTAATCATAATTTTAAATCCAATTACGACGGAATTCAATGGCGAAATAACGAAGAGGATTTCAAACGCTGGTGTTCTGGAACAACAGGATATCCGATGGTCGATGCTGGAATGCGACAATTAAACGAAACAGGTTATATGCACAATCGCGTACGTATGGTTGTAGCCAGTTTTCTTTGCAAACATTTACTGATTAACTGGCAGTGGGGCGAAGCGTATTTTGCAGAAAAACTTTTAGATTTTGAATTGGCTTCAAACGTAGGAAACTGGCAATGGGCAGCAGGAACAGGCTGTGATGCTGCTCCTTATTTCAGAGTTTTTAATCCCGAAATTCAACAAAAGAAATTTGACGAAAAAGGAGAATATATTAGAAAATGGATTCCCGAGTTTGATTTTGGTTACGCAGAACCTATGGTTGATCATGCTTTTGCAAGAGATCGAGCGATTGCGACTTACAAGGCAGGGATTTTGAAGTAGTTTTTTTGTTTCAGGTTTCAGGTTTCAAGTTTATACTGGATGCTTAATTTTGTTTCACGCAGATTTTGCAGATTAGGCAGATTTATACTCATTTTTGTCATCCTGAGGAACGAAGGATCACACTAGAAACTCCGCACAGAATGTCGCCAAACTTTGTCGATTTACGAGTGTGATCCTTCGTTCCTCAGGATGACAACTAAATAAAAAAACTTTGTCAAAGTTTTAAACTTTGACAAAGTTCTATAGATAAAGTTCAGCCAACTTGAAACCTGAAACTTGAAACAATAATAAACTTAATACTTCAAATAGTCATTTACCACAATTTTAGCTTTTAAATCAAACATTAAATTGTATAAACCAAAGAAAGTACGATTCATGTAAATAAAGTGCTTAGAACCACGATTTCCGTTCATTTTTTTCAGGTTTGTATCTTCTGAGAAACGTTTTCCTAATTCGGCAATTGCATTAAAGAATTTTTCATCGGAAAAATCGAAAGTTTCGTTTTGAAAAGGTTTTGTAAAAAGCGACAATAAATCATGAAACATTTCGGTGAAATATTCCACTTCTGCGGGAGTGTCATCTTTGCGCAGAATTTCTAATTCGAATAATTTCTCATTAAAAAGCTTCTGGTCTGTAATCACATTTTTATTGATCAATTCGAAATAGGGCGTATAAAAATCTTCTGGAATTTGTTTCATACAACCAAAATCTAAAGCGATCAATTGGTTTTGATCGTTAACCAAAAAATTCCCTGGATGCGGATCTGCATGCACTTTTCGCAAAACATGAATCTGATACATGTAAAAATCCCAAAGTGCCTGTCCTAACTTATTGCCCGCTTCTTGATCTTTATTTATGGCTGTAAATTCAGAAAGATGAATTCCCGTCATCCAATCCATTGTAATAATTTTCTCTGATGAAAATTCTGGATAATAATTCGGAAAAGTAATATTTTCGATTTTACTGCAAGCCTCAACAACTTCCTGACTTTGTTGTAATTCTAACAAATAGTTGGTTTCTTCAATTAGTTTGTCTTCAACTTCTTTAAAGTATTTATCAGAATCTTTTCCTTGAAGATTAAACATTCTAATCGCAATTGGTTTTACCAAAGCCAAATCTGACGAAATACTATTGGCAACTCCAGGATATTGAATTTTAACCGCCAGTTTTTTATCGTTTTTCTTTGCCAAATGCACTTGGCCAATACTTGCCGCATTTACAGAATTCGGATTGAACTCATCGAAAATTTCGTAAGGTGTTTTTCCAAAATTGCTTTTGAACGTTTTTAAAACCAAAGGAGCAGAAAGTGGCGGAACAGAAAACTGCGATAAAGAAAATTTCTCTACATAAGCTTGAGGCAGAAAGTTCTTATCCATACTCAGCATCTGAGCTACTTTTAAGGCGCTACCTTTTAAGCTTTTTAGTCCGTCATAAATATCTTCGGCATTGTTCTCATTTAGCTTATCACGGGTTAAATCTGGGTTTACCATTTTTTCAGCATAATGCATTACATAGTTTACACCAATCTTAGCACCAGTCTGAACCAATTTTCCCGCTCGTTCAATTTTAGAAGTTGGGATATAATCAATTGTTTTCATTATCTGCTGTGTACTTTTTCTTTAAACAAAAATTTTCCAAAATCAATCAGATGATTCATTGGCGCGACATTCATTAACTCAAATGAAGCGTTAACAGACTTTTCAATAAAAATATCCGTTTTCTCAAAAGCAGGAGATTCATCTTCCATCCAGAATTTAATGGTCATCATTAATTGCAACCAAGAAGATTCTTGAATGGCTTTTTCTTGAAATTTCTGAAATCTTTCTTGTTCTAATCTGTAATCATCTGTTAAAATCTCAGCAACATAGTCTTTGAAACTATTTCGAAGTGTTGTTAACTGAACTAAATTTTTGATTGGGTTTCGATCTATTTTAAGGGATTGCAAAACATAACTTCTGTTGGCTGTCAGAATTTCGAAGAAAGTAAAATAAAAACTCAGCATTTTATTCTTCATATCATATCCCTGATATTCTTCATTCTTGTGAAGAAGATTAACTGTGTTTTCAAAAAACAATCGAAATATTTCTTTTTCTAAACCTTCTAATGTTCCGAAGAAAGTATAAAACTCAGCTTCAGTAAAATCATTTTCTTTGGCAAAATGATAAACCGATTTTGGTTTTTGACCTTTTTCTAAAACCTCTTCCATATATTTTGAAACGATATCATCTTTGGTAATTACCTTTTTTTTAGTCGCCATTTTATTAAAATTTAGAATTTGCCATAAAGGTAAACATTGTTTAAGTACCTTTACTAATCCTTAAACACGATACACTGTTAAATATATTATAAACTATTATGGCTCAAAATGTTCTATTAACAGGCGGAACTGGTTTCGTCGGGAAATATTTGACAGATGTTCTGATCGAAGCAGGTTTTTCCGTATCCATTTTGAGTCGTTCTGATAGAGAAAGTACTCCAAGAGTGACCTATTATAAATGGGATCTAAAGAAAAATTACATTGACAAAAATGCGGTTCTAAATGCCGATTACATTATTCATCTTGCTGGCGAAGGAATTGTAGAAAAAAGGTGGACTAAAAGACGCAAAAAAGCCATTATAGAAAGTCGCGTAAGACCGGTTGAAATGATCTATTCTATTTTGGAAATGAACAATAAAAAGCTGGAAGCGTTTATTTCTGCTTCAGGAATCGGAATTTATGGCGCCATTACTAGTCATAAAATCTGTACTGAAAATACCCCTCCAGCCGATGATTTCTTGGGTATTACTTGTCAGAAATGGGAAAATGCCGCCGATAAAATTGGTTCTTTAAATATTCGAACAGTCAAAATTCGAACTGGAATTGTTTTTGGAAAAAACGAAGGTTTCTTAAAAAAAATGGTTGCCACATTTAAATCTGGCTTTGGTGCTGTTTTGGGTTCTGGCAAGCAATATCTTCCTTGGATTCATATTGAAGATTTGTGCCAGATTTATTTAAAAAGCATTGAAGACACCAAACTCGAAGGTGCCTACAATGCATGTGTAACCGACAATACTACAAATTCTAGATTTTCTAAAACTATGGCCAAACTTTACGATTACAGTATCTGGATTCCTAAAGTTCCGGCATTTGTATTAAAAATTCTACTGGGACAAATGAGTGAGGCCATCTTAACAGGACAGCGTGTTTCTTCAGAAAAAATTCAGAAAACAGGTTTTGAGTTTCAATTTACAGATTTAGAAAAGACGCTTATTAATTGTATCAAGTAATTCTTATTTCAAAGTCAGCATGGTCTCATCACTACGAATAATACCCGTTAGTTCTGTATTGGCTGTTTTTGCAATTTTCGATGCTATAGGAGTTGGAATATTAATATTAAAATCGGAAACTGCGATTGGAAAATCTGAAATTATCTGAATTCCCTCTGGAACTCTTTTAATCAAAGCATTTACAATAATCTCCTTCGATTTTCCGCGTAGATTAAGTTTTCCTTTTATTTGATATTCTTTTTCTACCTCATTAATATCTTTCAAATCAAATTTTTCAATCTTGCCTTTAAACACCGCTTTAGGATAACGATTGCTTTGCATGTAATTTTCATTGAAATGCTCTTGCATTAAATCCAATTTGAAACGAAAATCTTTGATGATAACAGTACAAATAAAAGTACTTGTTTTAGGTTCTAAAAGTATAGCAACTTGTCTATTTACAGCTCTCACTTCTTCAAACAAAGGAACAGACGCCTCAAAGTTTATTGTTCCCGTATTAGTGAAAAATTTGTCTTGGGCAATGACTGAAAAGGCCGTAAAAAATAAAAATAATAAAGTAGTTGTTTTCATAATCGTCTGCATTTAAACAATTATGTCATTCAATTTATCTGGACTAAGAGAAAATAAAAAAATCAGATTCTTAATAATCTAAAAAATCGAACGGCAATACTCAGTGAAAAAATTCCGTAACCCAATAATTATACTTAAAGTTACGGAATTTATGCATGCAAAGTTTTGGTACTTATGCTAAATATTTGTGAATGTTTTTTGTTCTGAAATGAGAATCCTCAAAGGGCAAAATGTTTATACTCTTCCTTTTATTAAAGCAAAAATCACATTTGCAAAAAACAGAAGTTGAGATCCTAATAATGCACAAATCAAAATCAAGATTCCAGATTCTATTCTTTGATTAAAATTCGTGTCATTTATAACTGACAATATATCTCCAGGAACAATTTCTCTAAAAAATTTAGGCAAAATAAAAACTATAGACAAACCAATTAGGCTTATTAAAACGTGAGAAACTGTCATCCAATTTATTAAAACAAAATTTAGTTTCAGGATACCAAAATAACCCAAAGCCAATATTCCATAGAAAAAAGAAACAAGAATCATTAAGTGTTTCCAAGAGATTACAAAATAAGTAGCATGAATATTGAGAACAATAGTTTCATTCCCTTTATAAAAGCCATATAGCAGAAGAACTACTATTAATCCTAAAAACACAAAATAAGGTTTGTTCTTAATGTAATTCATTTTTTAAAAAAAGGACTTTTAAATTTAACCTTTTACTTCTGTACAGATCTCGATTAAAAATCCATTTAAATCTCTTGCGTACGCTACAACTTGTCCCCATGGTTTTTCTACAGGTTCTGAAACCATAACTGCTCCAAAAGAAGTTGCTTTTTGTAAAACTTCTGGTACATTCTCTACTATAAAACCAATTTCTATTGCAAAAGGTTTGTCTTCTAAACTACTTTCGATAAAACCATCAGGTAAATTCTTTGAAGCTAGTTTTTTTGAAGCGAATGAAAGTGTTGTTTCTCCTGTAATTAATTCGCCATAATCACCATCTGGCGAGACAAATTTTCTCGAAAAACCAAATGCATTTTCATAAAATGCAATAGATTCTTCGACATTTTCAACGTATAAAATTGTATATCCAAACTTGACCATATTTTCTAGTATTTAATGTATAACTCATAAATATAAGAAAATTTAGCTGATTTCTAATAGAACATTATATTTTTCTAGGCTTGCTAGATCTTCGATAGAATTTATATTGGCTAATTTTTCGTGTTCTTCAACTTCTTTTCGAACTTCAATATGTTTTATTGCTTTTCTAAAACGACGTACTTCTTGCAAATTAGACAGAATCAATCCTGGAACCTGAACGCTTTTTCCTTCTTTATCTTTGGCAACCATTGTAAAATAAGACGAATTACAATGTTTAATAACGCCTGTCTGAATATTTTCTGCTTCTACACGAATTCCTACTACCATAGAACTTCTTCCGACATAATTTACAGAAGCCTTCATGGTAACCAATTCTCCCACTTCAATTGGCTTAAGAAAGTTTACGGTATCTACTGAAGCGGTTACACAATAATTCCCGCTAAATTTTGATGCCGATGCAAAAGCAATTTGATCTAATAATTGCAAAATATAACCCCCGTGAATTTTTCCGCTAAAATTAGTATGCGAAGGCAACATTAATTCTGATATACTAACTTTTGATGATGAAACGGGCTTAAAATCTGTACTCATGTTTTTGTTTTTGGTATTTTTTGATTAGTTGTATTCTATATTCTATATTCTATATTCTTTTCTCTTGCTTCTTACCTCTTCCCTCTTTCCTCTTTCCTGTTTCCTAATTCAATAATTCAATAATTCATTTTCATCTGAATTGATCGCTCTTGCAATAATATTTTCTGGAAGCGCTTTTTTTGCCTTTGCTCCCATCTTCTTTAATCTTTCTACGCTCGAAATTAAGTTTCCTTTTCCGTCAACCAATTTATTCATGGCGCTTTCGTATTCTGTTTTGGTATCTTTAATTTTATTTCCAATTCGGACTAAATCAGAAACAAAACCTTCAAATTTATCATACAAAGCTCCCGCTTGTCTTGCAATCTCTAAGGCGTTTTCCTGCTGTTTTTGATTGGTCCACATGCTGTCAATTGTTCTTAAGGTTGCCAAAAGTGTACTTGGCGTTACAATTACAATATTTCGGTCAAAAGCTTTTGTGTATAAAGAAGGATCTTCGTTTAAAGCAATTGCAAAAGCAGGTTCCATCGGAATGAAAAGCAATACAAAATCTGGACTTTCCATTTGGTACAAATCGTGATAGTTTTTACTTCCCAATTGGTCAACATGTCTTTTTATAGAGATAACGTGTTCTTTAAGAAATTCTATTTTTAAAAGTTCCGATTCTTCGTTAACCCATTTTTCGTAAGCAGAAAGCGAAACTTTAGAATCCACAATCATTTTTTTACCATCTGGAAGATTAATGACAACATCTGGCAAAACGCGATTTCCTTCTGCATTGGTAAAAGTCTGCTGCACTTCGTATTCCCTTCCCTTTTCTAATCCTGATTTTTCTAAAACACGTTCTAGAACCAATTCGCCCCAATTTCCCTGCATTTTGCTATCGCCTTTTAATGCTTTGGTAAGGTTTAGAGTTTCCTTGCTCATTTGCGCGTTCATTTCGCTCAAACCAATAATCTGCTGACGAAGCGCTGCATGATAGTCGATACTTTCTTTATGAGTCTGTTCTACTTTTTGCTCAAAAACCAGAATCTTATCCTGCAAAGGCGTCAAGATATTTTTCATGTTCACGGTGTTTTGTTCTGTAAACTTTGCAGATTTTTCTTCTAGAATTTTGTTGGCAAGGTTTTCAAATTCTTTGGTGAATTTTTCCTGAAGTTCATTGATTTCACTTTTCTGCTCTTTATGGCGTTCCCATAAATTTTCAAAATCTACTTCTTTTTTAGAAAGCTGAATGGCCAAACTATCTTTTTCTGTTCGAATGTTTTCTTTCTCAACAATACTCAGCTGCAATTGTTTCTGCAAATTATTTTTTTCGTTTTCAAACTGCTCTTTCTGCATTTGCAATTGACCATTTATAGTATTTAATCTTTCCTCAGAAATAGCTTTTTCTGACTGAAATTTTGATGCAGAAAGCATCCTGCCTACGTATATGCCTACAAATAGCACAACAACAAATCCTAATAAAAACGGTATATAATCGGTCATAACTAAGTCTATTTTACGTAAAAGTACGCAATAATACGTAGTGCTTAGTTTTTAAAATAGAAATTTCACTAATTCATTCCCAATCCAAACTAAACCAACATTTTATTTAAAAAAAAATTTCACCTCAACGCAACCTTTTTTTGAAACCCTTATCTACTAAGATATAAACCTATTAAAATAATTATGAAAAAATTAATGCTTGGCTTATTTGTAGCCTTCGGATTCAGCGCCTGTTCTCTCAATGACGGAAATAACTATGTAGATTGCGGTCCAAATACAGTTGTAAATTTTACTGGTTTTCCTTTCTCTTGTAATTATACTGAAAAAACATTGCAAAATAATCCAGCAGCAATTGTTGTAGGATCTCAAGAAAAAATGAATGAATATTTTACAAAACATGCAAACAGCTGTCCAGTTGCAAGTGATCCTAATATTGATTTTACAAAAGAATATTTAGTTGGAATTTTTGCTGGTGCTAAACCAACAAGTGGTTACGAAATTGTAATTAGCTCTATTGTAGAAAACAATTGTGAAATCGTGGTGAACTATTACGAAAGAACTCCTGCTGTAGGCGAAAACGTAGCTCAAGCTCCTACATATCCAACTGATTTTGTTTTGATTCCAAAAACATCAAAAGGAATGATCTTCAATAAAACAACAGAAAATGCAGATAATATTATTATTGGAAGCTTCAATAACCAATGTTTAAGCTCAGACTGTCAAAAGTTCTATCAAATTAATGATTACAACACTTTAAAGTTCTTAAATGTTGGGGCAAAACAATATGATTTTGGACAATACAGATACACTCCAACAATCAAAAGAGGCGAATATACTCTATTATTAAAAGATGTTCCTGCAGAGATTTTAGCTTTAAAAGGACAAACTAAAACATACGGTACTCCAGATGCTGCAGATCAAGGCGGAATTTATTTTGAACTTCGTCAAGGAGCAAGCGTTACTAAGGTTTATATCGACAACAACGACACATCTGACCAAAGTGCTGAAATAAAAATTTTCAAAAAAACGATTCAAGAAAAAATTACAAGCTTAAAATAATTCAATCATGAAGAAACTCTTTTTATCTTTTATTGTCTGTTTTCTTTTTACATCAATGATTTCTGTAAATGCTTCTAGAGAAGAAGCGGCAGGGTCAATAATAAATACTTGGATTTGGGAGAAATCTATAGGAGGTTCTAACAATCCTTATGTGGCAACCCCAAAATCAATTGGATTTAACAAAAAAATCATCTTTACTCAAGATGGAAGGGTTATTACTTATAAAGACAATGTGGAAATAAGAAACAGCGCTTATGTGATAGAAAAAGGAAAAGGGTATTTTGACCAGTCGGAACATGATCTAATTACGTTTGAAGGCAAAACTTATGTAATAGAAAACCTTGACAATCAAAACCTAACAATTGTAAGCAACAGTCAAGACGGTACTCGAACTATTTTTAAAAGATAGTTTTGTAAGCTATTTAAAACTATTTTTGCAAAATCAAATTTGAACCATTTCTTGAAAGACGAGTTAGAAAAATATATCAAACTGTGCATGAAAAATGACAGGGAGGGACAACTGAAAATTTATCAGTTGTTCTCTCCTGTTTTGTATGGTATCTGTTTGAAATATATGAAGAACGAAGATGACGCGAAAGATGTTTTTCAGGAGGCCTTTGTAATTGCGTTTCAGAAAATAAGCCAATATAAATTTGAAGGAAGTTTTGAAGGCTGGCTTAAACGGATTTTTATAAACAAGCTTATCGAGACTTTAAACAAAAAGAAAAAAGAGAGTTTCTTTTTGGATGTTTTTGATCCCGATACCGATTTTGTAGAAGAAGAGGAACTAGAAGCTATTCCGATAGAACAGGAAAAACTGCTGGAGTACATTCGGGATTTACCAGATCAATATCGGACGGTTTTTAACTTGTATGTATTTGAAAAAATGAAACACAGAGAAATCGCCGAACTCTTAAAAATCTCCGAAGGGACATCAAAATCAAATTTAAATCGCGCCAAACATATATTACAAAAGCGAATTTTGAGCATAAAAAATTTTAAAACAGCATGAAGAAGCAAAAAATAGAAGATATTTTTTCATCAATGGAAGACTTTTCGAGTGTTCCGCCTCCGGAGTTATGGAGTCAGATTGAAGAAAAACTAGACAAACCTAAAAAGAAGAAGAGAGTTGTTCTTTGGTGGTCGGCTGCTGCATGCTTATTATTAGGGTTGCTTCTGCCTTCAATATTACATTTTACTGCTTCGCCTGAAAATATAAAAATCAATAATGGCGGTTTAGAAAACAGCAACAATAGTGTTGTTTTGGATAAAAAAACAAACGACAATTCTAACAACAAAAATTTAGATCGAAATAAAAATCTTGGCAAAACAACAGATTCTTTAAACCACAATTCGACAAGAAAAAATCAATTCAATACAGAATCAGGAATTCCAGTTCAAGAAACTTCTGTAGCAGAAACAAATTCTAAAAACGAGACCCATAAAAAAGATTCTAAATACAGTGCGCCAACTCCTGCCAATGTTCCGAATCAATCTGTTGCTTATCAAAACTCGGGTTTATCAGAAGAAAAAGCAATTGCAAAATCTTCTAAAAAATCTATTTTAGGAAACAACAATTCGAAAGCTTCAAATAAAGGAATTGCTGAGGAAAGAATTGCCTTTGGAAAACAGAATAAATTTAATTCGACAGCAAAAAAACAGCTTTCCAATTCTATTTTTGATGAACAGCTAACAGTTAAAAACAATAAGAATCTTGCTTTCAACAGTCAAAACTATTCTGTTAACAACAGTTCTTCAGCGAATAAGAATACTTACAAATCGAATGCTTCAGTTGCAGGAAAAAATGAAAACATCCGTACAGATAAAGCTGTTATTATAAAAGACGATGTAAAGCTTAATAATAGTTTAAGCAAAGTAGATTCTGTACAGCTAGCGGAACTTCAGAATTTAGAAAAAGGAATTTTAAGTCCAGAAAAGGAAAAAGAAGAAAAAGAGAAAAAAGACAATCTTATCAATAAAAAAGAAAGATGGGCTGTTGCCGTTTTTGCTGGTGTTGCAAGTTCTGAAAACACCAAGAACGAAAAAACATTGGGTAACGTAAACGATTCTAAACAATCCAATTCTTACGGTGTAAAAACAAAATACAGCATTAACAAAAAATGGGCTGTTGGTTCTGGTTTAAAAATTAGCGAATTAGGACAAAGCGTTGCCAATGTATCTTATGTAAGCGCCAAAAACAATGCTTTTTTTGCTCCTGCCGCTACCTATGCCGACAGTAGTCCAGTTGCGTCATCAGATGCAACAAGGCAAGAATATTTTTTTATTTCAAATAGCACAAAAGAAGCTATGAAAAATGAAAATGTCCAAACAGGTAAATTGGATCAAAACTTAAGATATGTAGAAATGCCTCTTGAGGTTTCTTATTCTATTTTTAATAAAAATAAAGCCAGCATTAATTTAAATACAGGTGGTTTTGTGGGTAAATTAATTTCTAATAATGTGAATTTGGATGGGCATTCTATAGGAGAAAACATGAATGCGAATGATTATGTTTATGGTTCTACTTTGAGTAGTACGGTTCAATATCGTGTCTATAAAAAAACCAATGTTTTTGTTGAGCCTGCTATGAATTATTATATCAATCCGTTAAACAGTCAGTCTTTCAACCAATTCCAATGGGGATTAAATTTTGGTTTGAATGTTTCTTTCTAAAAAAAATACAGTAAATTTCAAGAATACTTGAGAATTGAATTTTATGAATTTTACAACAGCTTCTGCTGATTTATCATTAAGCAAAGAAATCGTTTATGATAAGACTGAATTATTAATAACTTCTGTTGAAAAAGAAAACGAAAGCAACGAATACAGCGCTTATCGTTTTCTGCTAAACAATAAAAACATTTGCTATCGCGAGGCCAAAATAACTCCAACCAAAACGGGACAGTTTGTTACTTTATGGAAACGAAATCAATCTGGAATCATTGAACCTCTTGATTATTCTGATGCTATTGATTTTGTAATTGTCAATGTACGAAAAGAGCAGCATTGGGGACAATTTGTTTTTCCGAAGAAAACCTTGTTAGAAAAAGGTATTTTTTCTACCCAAAATAAAGAAGGAATTAGAGCGACAAGAGTTTACCCGCCTTGGGATGAAACCACAAGTAAACAAGCGCAGAAAACTCAGAAATGGCAATTGGATTATTTCTTTGACTTTTCAGATCAAAATAAAATCGATTTAGAGGAATTAAGAAAAGTATTTATATAAAAAAAGGCAGTCACTAAAATGACTGCCTTTTCTGTTCTATTAAGTTCCTTATTTCTTAATGACTTTATCTTTAAAAATTACTTTATTGTTTTCTGAAACCGTATAGAAATAAACTCCAGAAACTAGATTGCCAACTGCAACAACAGCTGTATTAACTTCAGATTCATTTTTAACGCTAATTGGATTGCCAATCGCACGGCCATTAAAATCGTATAATCTAATTTTCAAATCTCTTCCTTGCGTTGTTTTGATATCAAAATTTAAAACATCTGTTGCAGGATTTGGATATGCTTTTACGAAATATTTATTTTTTCCAAAATCAGGTGTCGAAAGCACGTCTTTTTTCAATTCGAAACGAGCAATTACTGGTCCGTGATCTGAAGTTGTTGTTGTATAATTTGCGATATCATTTCTTGGATCGTAAACTGCAATTGAGTTGGCGATATAATCTTCATTCAATTCGTTTGAAATTAAGATATGATCTAAAAATCCTTGCGAACTTAAGAAACTATATGCTCCAGCCTGACTAATACCTAATGTTAAAGCATTATAATTAGTAGTATCATCTACAAATTTCTTATAAGACGAAGCTGTATTTGCATTTCCAACCCACTGTTTAACATCATCATTAAAGTCTCCTAAAAGAATCAAATTTGCATCTGGATATTCTGCATCTAATGCATCTTTTAGATAGTCAATATCATACTTACGCTGATTGTATTTTGAAATATCAGTTCCGCTGTTTGCACGTGCGTGAAGATCAATCAAGTTAATTTCTTTTTTAACTCCGCCAACATTAGCTTCAACCTGAACCAAATAAGGAAGACGTCCTGATGAGAAAAAACTATCATCGTTTTTTTCTGGAGTATCTGTTCCTGGATAACCTGGTAAAACTACCGTGTTAAAACGAACTTGATCGTACAAATCTTTAAACAATACTTTTGTACTTTTTACAGTAGTTGTTTGGGTATTGTAAATCACAACCAATTTTTGAGGTGGAAAATAAGGATCTAAAGCTTGGAATGAGTAAGACCAAGAAGTTGAAATTGTTTTATCGAATGTTTTTCCGTTAACACTAATTTTTTGAATTAAAACATCTAGTGCCGGTTCATCTGAAACTTCTTGAACTACATAAACGTCAGCATTTAATTTGTTCATTACTTTAGCCACGTTTTCTATCTGCAACGCATCATTTGTTGGTCCAAATTCTTTACCCGTTTTATCTTTAACATCAGTTCCAAAAAACTCTAAATTATAAGACACCACATCATAAGTATCTTCCTTTAGTATAGAAGATCCTGTAAGTGAACCAATTTCTTTATTAAGAGAGGTTCCTGTAATAGTTAAAACACCAGAAATAGTTGGTTCTTTTGCTGTTGGAGCAAATCTCGCATAAACTGTTTTTCCTATTAAGGCATCTGCAGAAGAAACAATAATGCTTGATGAGAATGAGATATTATCTCCTGATAATTCATAAGAAGCAGGAGCAGCAATAGTAATATCGCTATAACCTGCTGCATTAAAAACAAAAGATTGACTAGCAGAAACTGAATTCGGGCTTACATCTGCAAAATCTAAACGTGGGTTAGAATCTACATATTTCGATTCGTCAATAATAGCAAAGTCATCAAAAGACCATTCTGCAGCATTATCAAGTCCGCCAGAAGTAGTTTCGTAAACCCAAGCCAAATACGTATGATCTGTTTTATAAGCGGCTAAATTTATAAACTCAGATTTTGCATAACTTCCTGTAGTTTCCGGAAATTTACCATTTAGTGGTGTCCATATTGCGGTATTTGGATCGCTAACTCCATCATAATTCGTTGAAACCATTAATTTTAAAGATGGTCCATCATAAAATTGACGAGAATAAAAAGATAATAATGGAATTTGAGTAAAGACATCTAAACGCAATCTTGGAGAAATTAACCAATCTTTACTAGCTCCACTGTCTGAATATCCATTCATTAAAACCGCTCCAGTTCCAGAATTAACATTACGTGATTGCGTAGTGTGAGTCCATTGGTTTATAGGTCCTGCCTCATTGTATTGTGACCATTTACTGTTTACAAAAACATTTGGATCGTCAAAATTTTGCACATAAGGATTTACTCCAAGCGCTGTTAAAGAAACTGTTTTAGTTGTACCTCCAGTTGTTTCATGAGTTATTGAACCTGTAAAGCTTCCAATTGAAGTTGGAGTAAATTTTACATAAACCGTTGGTGTCGCATTAGAATCAAAATCAGTAGGAACAAATGATAAAGATGTTGAGAATGTCGTATTATCTTTTGAAATAGTAAAACTTCCTGATGCCGTAACTACTACATTCGCAGTAAGATCAGAAGCTCCTATTTGATAGCTTTTTGTTAAAGCATCAAAATTTGGTTCAGTACCGCCTAAATTCAATACAGCAACAGATGGAGAAATCGCAGGAGGCATCACGCTCAGTGTTGTAACATCTGTTTTACTAACTGAATTTTGTAAATTATCATAAGGATCCTCAGAAATAGAGAAAACACTATAAGCAGTATTTAAATTTAATCCCGTAAAACTTTTTACATATTCCTGAGCCGGATTTGTTATATCAAAAACCCCAGATTGCAGTGCTGCGGTTCCGTTTGAATCCTGTCCTGCTTTTATTTGTGCAATTGTTGGTTCTGTACTGCCACCAGGCAATAGTACATAATATGTCTTTCCGATTTCATCTATTTTATCAATAAAATCGAAACTATCACCTAAAACATTAGTTGCCTTTGGATAGCCTGTAATATTAACTGGAGCAAAAAGATCTTTTTCAATATCTATATTATCAATTGCAAAAGATGGACGAGAACCCGCACCTGAAATTTGTCTTGAAATCCATCTAACTTGAATTTCCTCCTGATTATTACATGCTGCTGGTAAAGTTACTTTTATAGTCTGAAGATTTTGCGGTTCGGTAGTATTTCCAGTTTGCAAAACTGTATTATTAGTATAAACTGTCCCTAACAAAGATGTAAACTCTCCAGTTGTTCCAATACGATATTGCAATACCATTTCATTTATTCGGGTTGAAACTGGATTTCCAGGAAGCCCATATGGATTACGAATAGTCATTGCATCATATTTAACCCTCACATTTGTTACTCCAGAAGTTGAAAAGGCAAAACCAATAGTATAATCAACACTTCCAGTGTTTAAAAAGCCTAGTTTACCATCATAATTATAAACATTCCCCGTACCAGATGCAGCAGATGCTGGCAAATTAGATGCAACAGCTGCCAAAACTGCATTGGCTGCAGGCGCAATAGTTTTAAAATTGGCTCCTGGTTGCCCGGTAACTGTCCATCCCTGAAAACCAACAGGGTATGCTGTAGTAGTTCCGGCTACTAATTCCTCAAAATTTTGCGTGTAAGGTATTGAACGTTTATCTGGCATGTTCTGCGCACTTAGCACAAAACAATAGAAAAAAACCAAAAAAGTCATTACATGACGAAAAGAGTAATTGTTTTTCATACGTTAAAGAATAGAGTTTTTAGAGTTCAAATTTATTGTCTTTAAAATTAAGCTAATGTTACAAAACCATAAACTTAATGTTTGATCATTTATCAATATAATTCAATAAAACTTAACACAATCTTAAAGATAATAAAATAAAATCAATAAAAAACACCTAACACAAAACATTATTCAAAATAACAATCACATCAAAAACCCTCATAAACTCCCGTCTTTCCTACAAATTCAGCCTATTTTAAACAAAAAAAGCAGTAAACTTTCGCTTACTGCTTTTTTCAATTGTCTTGTTATTTACTCTAAAAAATAATTAGACAGCTGTATAACCACCATCGGCTATAATATAACTTCCTGTTGTGAAAGAAGATTTTTCAGAACTTAAAAAAGTTACCAATTCGGCAATTTCTTCTGCTGTTCCTAAACGATTCATTGCAGATTTTGCCGCAACGGCCTGCATCATTTCTTTATTTAAATTGTCTTTTAAAAGTGCTGTTTCAATATAACCTGGTCCAACAGCATTGCATCGAATATTTTTTTGCGCATATTCTACTGCTATATTCTTTGTCAACCCAACCACGGCATGTTTAGAAGCAGTGTAAGCTGGACTAAGTGGAGCCGCAACTTGCCCGTGAATTGAAGCGATGTTAACGATGCTTCCTCCTCCGTTTTTTTCCATTTGTTCCAATTGGTAGCGACAGGCATAAAAAACACCATTTAAGTTTAATCCTATTACCTTATCCCAAGCCTCAGGCTCATATTCTCCTGTTGGTTTGGCTGGTCCTCCCATTCCTGCATTATTACAAGCAATGTCTAATCGGCCATATTTAGAAACCGTCACTTCAACCATATGTTTATTATCAGCTGCGCTCGACGAATCTCCTTTTACGAAAAAAGCTTCTCCGCCCTTTTCTTTTATATTATTTACGGTTTCTTCACCGTGTTCTACATTTATATCCGATACTACTACTTTTGCTCCTTCTCGAGCGTAGGCTTCTGCAACTGCGCGTCCGATTCCTGATCCTCCGCCAGATACAAAAGCTACTTTATTTTCTAAAAGTGCCATTTTAAATATGTTTTTAAATTGATACCTCTAATTTACGAAGATCTCAACCGATACTGAAGTTTTAAAAAGAGTTTACAATAACATTAACGCGAACCGCTAATCTTATGTTATTTGATATTAAATTGACTCCAGTTTGCCTAAAATTTTGTATTGTCTTATTCCTCTTCATCCAATTTCATATTTCCACGATCTTTATGATTATCGGGATGTGAGTTTGGATATCGATTGGGCGTTATATCAGAATTGCGGTCTTTATTCTCAACCGTTTTTTTTGCCTCATCCTCTGTTTCCACTCCCCGATTTGCATTTGCATTATCAGGATTTACTTGATGAAGCGTTTCATTAATATCTTCATTTTCGTTTCGGGCTCTTTCCACAATTTTTTTATCCCCATCGGTATCGGTCACTAATTCTTTATTCAATTTGGCATCTTTTAGTTCTTTATCGTGCGAAACGTTTTTTCCTTTAGATTCATCAATATCCTTTTGCGTTCCGTTTATCTTTTTTGTTCCTAAATTATTCGTTTCCATAACAATATCATTTTTAGATTTAAATGATAATATTACGAATTCTAACTCCAAAAAAATTATGACTTATGATTGCATTTCTTTTATAATTGCCATCCGCTTTTTTATTTATTACCTTTATTGAAAGCAACTTAACAACCTTATCACTATGAATTTCTTCAAAATCAAAACCAGTTGGTCTAATGCCGAATTTATCCCAATCAAATTATGCATGGCTTCGATTTATATTATAGTCGGAAGTTATTTTCATACTTTCTTCGAAAACTATTATTCCATTTTAATAGTCCTTTTTATTGTTACCGTAATTTGGTTTGTGTACCAATGGCTGAAAAAAATGAAATCTCAAAAGCCGTAATCGGTTTTAATTTTAAGAAAGGAACTATCTTTGCAAAAAATTAAAAATGCACCAACACTTCATTCTTTTTAAACCTTACGGCTACTTAAGCCAATTTATTTATGAATTAAAAAGAAAGAAAAAGCTTTTGGGCGAATTGCATGATTTCCCCGAAGGGACAATGGCAATTGGAAGATTGGACGAAGATTCTGAAGGTTTGCTCTTATTGACAACTGATGGAATGGTAAGCGAACAAATAAGAAGCAAAAAAGTAGACAAAGAATACTACGTTCAAGTTGACGGTGTCATTACTCCCGAAGCTATCGAGCAATTGCAAAAAGGCGTCGAAATTGGTTTTGATGGCGGAAAATACAAAACAAAACCCTGCAAAGCTCTCATTGTAACTGAAATTCCTGATTTTGGTCCGAGAGCCAAAAAAATTAGAGACGAACGACATGGCCCAACTTCTTGGGCGTCCATTACAATTAATGAAGGTAAATTTCGTCAGGTTCGAAAAATGACTGCTGCAGTTGGTTTTCCAACGCTTCGTCTGGTTCGTGTTCGAATAGGAAACGTATATTTGCAAAACCTAAAAGCGGGTGAAGTTTTGGAAGTTTCCGATTTTCAATTAGATAATTAGACAATTAGATAATTCTAAAAAACTCATAACTCATAATTCATAACTCAAAAAAGATGTTAAACGTTGTTCTTGTAGAACCAGAAATACCAAATAATACTGGAAATATCGGCAGATTGTGTGTTGGTACAGAAAGCCGTCTTCATTTAATTCACCCTTTCGGATTTGTAATTAATGACAAAAACCTAAAACGTTCGGGATTGGATTATTGGGTTCATCTTGATGTTACCGAATATCAAAATGTAGAAGAATGGATTGCACAAATTCCAGATCAATCTCGTGTATTTTTAATGAGTTCGCATTCTGATAAATCCTATTTAGAAAACGAGTTTCAAGATGGTGACTGGTTGGTTTTCGGAAAAGAAAGCGTTGGTTTGAGCGCAGCATTTATGGCAAGATTCGAAAATCATTTAACGATTCCAATGTCACCGCTTATTCGCAGTTTTAATATCGCAAATTCTGTTGCTTTTGTAGTTGGTGAAGCGAAGAGGCAGATTGGACTGAAGAAATAATCTCGATTTCCTGCAAGGTTTTCAAAACCTTGTAGGTATTAATATTTTTAGTTAAGATCTAAAGTTGAGACCTACAGGTTTCGAAAACCTTGCAGGACAGCCGAAATATTAACTCACAATAAACTTCCCTTTTTCCGCATCAAAAACAATATGTTCGTCTTTGAACAAATTGCTAAAACTTCCATTCGAAATTAAATTACAAGGCTGATCCTGCACTATATTTTCCGGCGTCATGATAATCATTTCATCACTTAATTGAATGGCCAAATCGATATCATGTGTCGAAAACAGAATGCATTTTTGAGTTTCCTGAGTCAGTTTCTTTAATAATTTGAATAAAGAAACTTTATGAAGCAAGTCAAGATGTGTTGTGGGTTCATCTAGAATGATTAACGGTGTATCTTGTGCCAAAGCTCTCGCAATTAAAACTTTCTGTAATTGTCCGTCACTAATTTGGAAATGTTTTTTTGAAGCCAAATGTTCGATTTGCGTCAATTGCATTGCTTCCTGAACTTTTAGAATATCTTCGTCAGACAATTTATCAACCCAATTGGTATAAGGCTGGCGCCCCAAAGCAACTAATTCAAAAACAGAAAGATTACTTGGCGGTAGTTTTTCGGTTAAAACCAAACTAAGATTTTGTGCCAATTCTAAAGACTGATAGTCTGAAATATTTCTTTCGTTCAAATAAACATTTCCCGATAAAGGCTTCTGAATTCCGGTAATCGTTCGAAGTAAAGTTGATTTTCCAATTCCGTTTGCCCCTATCAAAGTGATTAATTTACCTGCTTCAAGATTAAGATTAAGATTCTCAGCAATAGTCGTAACTCCTTTCTTGGACTTGTATCCAATGTTTAGACTAGAAGTCGATAGAATGTTTTTCATTTTGAATTATTTTTTAAACACATAGAAACATAGATTTTCTATTTTACTGAAAGTTTATTTTAAAATTTACTTGTAAATTAACACATAGCATTTGAGCTTAGTCTTTTGGCAATATTTTAAAATATTCATTTACAAATGTCTTTTGCCCTTCTTTAAAGATGTTAAAGCAATTAAAGTTAATTAGAATACCCTTCGGTGCTTTTAAAAGCTTCATATAAGTCATTAATTGTGCTTCACATAGAGGATTCAATTCCAAGACAGCTTTCAATTCTACAACTAGGCAATTTTCAATAAACAGATCGCATTTTAAATTCGTATTTAATTCTTTATTTCTATAAACCAATGGCACATTCATTTCTGTCACAAAATTTATTTTTCGATGACTCAATTCTTCTTTCAAACATTCGTGATAAACATTTTCCAGCAATCCTCTTCCAATAGTTTTGTGGACCTCTATACATGCACCTATTACATTAAAACTTAATTCGTTTAAATATTTCTGAGTAACCATTATCTTAAGTTAAATAAGAAACAAGTTGATTTTCACAAAGTCTATGTTTATTTCAAAAAAGTGAAACGCCTTTAACCAGCTTTTAAAAACTAAGATAATACTTTATTTTTTTGTAGGTTTAAACTTAAAAATTTCTTTTTCTAACTAAAAGCCAAATGACCACCGGTGCACCAATTATAGACGTAACAGCATTTATTGGAAGTGTGACATCAAAACCTGGCATTTGCGAAACAATATCACAAAATAGCATTATTATCGAACCAAAAAATAAAGTGCTCCAAAACAAAATAGTATGATTACTAGTCTGAAAAGTCAGTTTTGCAATATGAGGAACTGCTAAACCTACAAAAGCAATTGGTCCCGCAAATGCTGTAATCGCTCCAGACAAAATACTCGTTGCAAAAATGATAACTAATCTTGCTTGCTTAAAATTCAATCCCATGCTTTTCGCATAATTTTCTCCAAGAAGCAAGGCGTTTAATGGTTTGATACTTTTGGCGCTTAAAAGCAATCCAATTCCAACACAGAAAGTTAAAATTGTAATGGTAGTCCAGGAGAGATTTCCAAGATTTCCCATTGACCAAAAAGTAAATTTCTGAAGCTGTTCTGCCGTACTAAAATAAGTTAGGACACTTACGATTGCTGTGGTAAAACTTCCGAACATTAAACCCACAATCAAGATTGCCATTGTATCTCGTAATCGCTGCGAAACAACTAAAACTAAAAAAAGAACCAAGGTGCTTCCTAAAGTAGATGCTAAAACAATTCCATAAGAAGACAATGCAATTACACTTAAAAAAGAAGGCAGAAACCCTGCTCCTAAAATGACAAAAGCCACACCAAGACTTGCACCAGAACTTAATCCTAAAACATAAGGTCCAGCAAGCGGATTTCGGAACAAAGTCTGCATCAAAAGTCCGCTTATTGAAAGTCCCGTTCCGACTAAAACTGCCGTAATCGCTTTTGGTAAACGATAATTAATGATAATATATTCCCAAGTTGATTTTGTGGCATGACCACCCGTTAAACTGGCAAAAACATCTTTTAACGGAATTGTAACCGATCCTAAACTAATGCTAGCAAAAAACATTAATAAAAGACTTAAAGCCAGAACAACAAATAAAATGGTATTTCGTTTTTTATTTGCCAATTTAATTCAGTTTTGATGCAAAAGTAAACTCGTAGCTCGCCAGTAAATCGGGATGAAAGATCTTAATGTAATCTTTCAAAACCAAATCTGGGCGGCTTGGCGCTAATTCGTAATAAACTGTTCCGCCTGTCGCTCCCACTTTTCCTTCAAAATTATAAACACTTTTGTTTTTAAAAGCATCAAATTCGGCGTAATGCGGATTTGCTTTTTGCAATTCATCCAAACTTTTAAAAGATCCAGAAGCAATCCAAACATTAGCATCTTTGGCTTTGTCCAAAACTTTTTCAAAAGACAAACCTTCGCTTCCAGTTCCTTTCAAATCAGCCCATAAATAATTAGCTTTTGCATCTTTCATAAACTCTGCTACCCAACTATTTCCTTTGGCAACATACCAAACATCTTCGTACATAGAACCGTATAGCACTTTTGAAGTTGCTGGTTTATCGCTAACTAATTTTTTTGCCTGATTGTAGCTTTCTACAATTTTATCAAACAATTCTTTTGCTTTTTCTTCCTTTCCGAATAAAGCGCCGTAAAGTTTAATCCATTCTGCTTTTCCCAGTGGAGATTGTTCCATCCAATCACCTTGAATCAAAACATTTAAACCGCTTTTCTTCAAATTATCCAGCATCGGATTATTGTTATCTACACCAAACGTAACAATCAAATCTGGGGATAATTCTATTAATTGTTCGATGTTCAGTTTTTCATTTTGTCCAACGTTTTTTACAGAACCTTTGTCAATTAATGCTCTTGTTTTTTCCGAAGAAATATAATCAGTATGTGGAAATCCGACCAATTTATTCTCAACTTCTAACATTTCTAAAAAAGGAATATTTGTAGTTGAAGTCACAACGACCGATTCTAATGGAACTTTTATAGCGGGATATTTTTTTAAACTGTCTGGAATTTGTACGTCTTTTTCAGCTAAAATGTAAGTAAATTTTCCCTTTGCATTTGGCCACGGATTACTCACATTTACAATTGAATAGCCGTCGTTTTTTACAATCGAAAGTCCAGAAGCAAATTCGATACTTTCTTTGGCTGTGGTAGATTTTACAACATCTTGCGCTTCATTTTTTTTACACCCGATTAGGATAAGTAGTACAAAAACGACTGGTAATTTATGGAAAAAATATTTCATATTTTATGTTTTGTGTAGCCACAAAGGTAAATTAATTTCTATTTTTTTTGTTTACCTTTATTCCTACAAATTTAAACAAATAGCCTTTTATTTGATGAATGCACCAAAAACAAAAATCTGCTCCAGTTGTGAAACCGCTTTTTCATGTGGAGACATTTCACCCGAAAATAAGTGCTGGTGTAATGATTATCCGCCTATTTTCAATCTTTCTGAAGGAGGCGATTGCCTTTGTCCTGCGTGCTTTAAGGAAGCTTGCGAAGATAAAATTGATGCTTATGTCGAGACCGTTACTCCAAAAAAGGCTTTTAATAATAAGGCTATGCTACTGCCCAAAAATGATAATTTAATTGAAGGAATTGACTATTATATCGAAAATGGCAATTACGTTTTTAAAGCTTGGTTTCACTTAAAAAGAGGAATTTGTTGCGGAAACAACTGCCGCCATTGCCCTTATTAAGAGTTATGAGTTATAAATTATGAGTTATGAATGAATAGCACATAATTTAATTTTAAATTGCCAAACAAAACTCATAACTCATAACTCATAACTCATAACTCATAACTTACTAATTAAAAAAAATGATTTACTTGATAACCGGCGGCGAGCGTTCTGGAAAAAGCGGGTATGCTCAGAAATTAGCTTTAGAACTTTCCGACTCTCCTTTATATGTAGCGACTGCTCGAAAATGGGATGCAGATTTTCAAAACCGAATTGACCGTCATCAGCAGGAAAGAGACGAACATTGGACTAATATTGAAAAGGAGAAATACTTAAGCGAAATTGATTTTTCTGGAAAAACGGCCTTAATTGACTGTGTAACGCTTTGGCTGACTAATTTTTTTATTGATACTAAAAACGATGTAGAGCTTAGTTTGGAAGAAGCGAAAAAAGAATTTCTTGCCATTGCGAAACATCAAAATGCCAATATCATTATTGTAACAAACGAAATCGGAATGGGCGTTCATGCAGAAACTCACATAGGGAGGAAATTTGTCGAACTTCAGGGCTGGATGAATCAATTTCTTGCCGCTAATTCCGATCAAGTTGTGCTGATGGTTTCGGGAATTCCAGTTAAAATAAAAGGTTAAATCTCAATTTAAAAATACCAAAATCCAATAAATCGAAACGAAATTCCAAGTTTTAAATTCCAAATTCCAAAGCTTATGATAAGTTTTGCAATTTGGAATTTTCTTTTTTGGTGCTTAACGCTTGGAATTTGGAATTTAAAAATTGTAATTTTATAACATGAGTAATTTAGACGATATATTAAAATCCCGCCGAGATACACGACATTTTACAGCCGATAAAGTTCCAGATGAAGTAATTGAGAAAGCTTTACAAGCTGGACATTGGGCACCTTCTGTCGGATTGACCGATGCTACAAGATATTTTCTGATTAAGTCAGACGAGGTTAAAACGTCTATTAAAAAACTTTTTTTAGACTATAATAAAAAAGCCGAAGAACTTACCGATAATCCTGAACAGAAAGAACTTTACAGATCACTAAAACTCGAAGCAATCGAAGAAGCACCAATAGGCCTTATCATTGCTTACGACCGTTCGGTTCTCAATCAGTTTACGATTGGGACAATTGGCAGTAACGAAGCCGTAAAATTCAGCTCGGTTTGTGCCGTGCAAAACATTTGGCTTTCGCTAACAGAACAAGGTTACGGAATGGGCTGGGTCTCGATTCTCAATTATTATCAGTTTAAAAAAATCCTCGATTTACCCGAAAATATAGAACCTCTGGGATATTTCTGCATCGGAAAACCAGCCACCAATTACAACAATCAACCAATGTTGCAACAATTGCATTGGAAACAAAAATCGGAAGCGCCTATTTGCACTGAAATCAAAGAAATTCATCAAATAAATGTTCCAGAATTTGACTTGAAATCAGAAAACGAAATAGAATACAAATCTGATTTCAATACACTTTTACAAGAAAAAATAGATTCAAAAACAAAACCTGTGGGTTCTTTAGGAACGTTAGAATCTTTGGCCTTTCAAATGGCAACAGTTTTTGAAACTTTAAATCCGAAAATCGTAAAACCAAATATTGTCGTTTTTGCAGCCGATCACGGAATTGCAAATCATGGCGTAAGTGATTATCCACAGGATGTTACAAGACAAATGGTCAATAATTTTCTCGATGGCGGTGCAGCAATAAACGTTTTCTGCAAACAAAACAATATTGAATTATCGATTGTAGATTCAGGTGTCAACTATGATTTTCCAACTAATGCCAAATTAATCGATGCTAAAATTGCAAAAGGAACGCAGTCTTTCCTCCATGTTGCCGCAATGAGCGAATCGGAAGTTCATTTCTGTTTTGAGAAAGGAAAATCGATTGTTGAAAATATTGCAAAATTGGGTTCAAACTGCATTGGTTTTGGCGAAATGGGAATTGGAAATACTTCAACCGCTTCTGTTTTAATGAGTCTTTTAACCGGTTTCCCTATTCAAGAATGTATCGGAAAAGGAACTGGAGTTGAAAACGAAAAACTGCTTCTAAAACAAAATTTACTCCAAAAAGCATTAGATAATTATTCCGGTCAAGCCGAATTAATCTCACAACTTTCCTATTTTGGCGGTTTTGAGATTCTTCAAATGGCTGGCGGAATACTTGCCGCTTTTGAAAATAAAATGCTAATTCTCGTTGATGGTTTCATTTGTACTGTGGCATATTTAATTGCTTCCAAAATAAATCCGAATATCAAACAAAATGCTGTTTTTTGCCATTGCTCTGCTGAAAAAGCACATTCAAAATTGCTAAATTATTTAGAAGCAAAACCTATTTTAAATCTCGATTTACGTTTGGGAGAAGGAACTGGCTGTGCTGTCGCGTTTCCTATTTTAAAATCGGCTGAAGCTTTTTTGAATGAAATGGCGAGTTTTGAAAGCGCGGGGATAAGTCGCAAATAGTTTTGTATTTCTAAAAAACAATTATGTTTCATGGTGATTTATTCTCATTTTTGTCATTTCGACGAAGGAGAAATCTCCGCAAGTAACTCCGTCCAAACAGACGCCAAGCTTTGTCGAGCTTCTCATGGAGATTTCTCCTTCGTCGAAATGACATACTAAATGGAAAACTAATTATATAAATGAAAAAAGAACTACATATTTTCTTCACCTGTTTAATGTTTTACACCAGAATTCCGTGTCCAAAAAACATTACACATCATCCAGATTATTTAAATAAAGCCACAAGGTATTTCCCATTTATTGGTTGGATTGTTGGGAGTATTTCCTTTCTGGCTTTTTATCTTTTTTCATTTTTTCTTTCAACGGAAATTGCTGTTATATTAGCAATTATTGCTTCTATCTTAACAACCGGAGCCTTTCACGAAGACGGATTTGCCGATGTTTGTGATGGTTTTGGCGGAGGCTGGACCAAAGAAAAAATCTTAATGATTATGAAGGACAGTGCTATTGGCGCTTATGGAGCGATTGGATTGGTTTTACTTTTTCTATTAAAATTCAAACTGCTTTCAGAATCTATTTTACTTTTCACTAATAACATTTTACTAATTTTCCTTTTATGCATTTCGGCTCATTCTTTAAGTCGTCTGGCAGCAATAACAATTATTTTTACACATGAATATTCTCGTGATGATGCTTCTAGCAAAAGCAAACCAATCGCTAAACAATACACTTGGAAAGAAGTTTTTGGATCATTCTTTTTTGGTTTAATTCCGTTGATTGTATTTTCTTATTTTGATTTAAAATTTCTTCTGGCTATAATTCCCGTTTTTATAACTCGATATTTTTTAGCTGGATATTTTCAGAAATGGATTGACGGTTATACAGGAGATTGTCTTGGCGCGACACAACAAGTTTGCGAAGTGGTATTTTACTTAAGCATTTTATTCTTATGGAAATTTATCTAGTTCGCCATACCGAAACCATCTGCGAAAAAGGAATCTGTTACGGACAATCAGATGTTGATATTGCAGTTCCATTTGATGAAATTTTCGGCAGAATTATTTCTGAACTTCCTTCAGAGGCAATTATCTTTTCAAGTCCGTTAAAGCGCTGTGTTATTTTAGCAAAACATATTCAGGAAAATATTAAAACCATTTCTTATCACGAAGACGAACGTTTAAAGGAAATGAATTTTGGCGATTGGGAATTGAAAAGCTGGAACGAAATTCCTTCTGAGGAACTCAACCCGTGGATGGAAGATTTTGTGAATATCAAAGTTTCAAACGGAGAATCTTTTGTTGAATTACACGAAAGAGTCGGTAATTTTTTATCTGATAACATTTCAAAAACAAATCAACCAATTGTTATTGTGGCTCACGCTGGAATCATCAGAAGTATTTTATGCCATCAGAATTCACTGCCATTAAAAGACGCTTTCAATAATAAAGTTGATTTCGGAGAAGTTATAAAAATCGATTTTTAATACTAATTATTTATAATTTTTCATGAAACATAAAAGAAATTTGAATAATCAGTATTTTTAACTTTATCTTTGCAGCAAATTAAGGTTGTGTTTTTAAATTAAAAATACATTAAAAGGGAATCAAGTAAATTCTTGAGCTGTACCCGCAACTGTAAGCTAAGTTCAAAAAAATGAATGCTTGCTGTAACTACATCACCACTGTCACGCCCCGCGTGATGGGAAGGTAAACAGCAAGACGCAAGCCAGGAGACCTGCCTTTTTAACAATTTATCGAACTCTCGGGAAAAAGAGTGAAGGAATTATGACTTTAAAACGACTTCTTGCTTTTTGTTTATTTGTAATGTGCCAGATTATTTCGGCGCAGAGTGATTCTATTACCACCTTGAAAGAAGTATTGGTTTCAGACAAAAACTTAAAAAACTATTCGGTTTCACAATCGGTTTTAAAATTAAACGATTCTGTCATTGGCAAAAACGAAGCTCTTCTAACCGATTTATTAAACTTTAATTCTACGATTTATTTTAAAGAATACGGTCGCGGAATGTTATCTACCGTAGCTTTTAGAGGAACAACTTCTTCTCAGACCGCAGTAATATGGAATGGAATTAACATTAATTCCCAAATGAATGGAAGCACCGACTTTAATACCATTTCAGGTTCTAATTATAATTCGATAAGCGTAAAAGCGGGTGGCGGAAGCGTTATTTACGGAAGTGGTGCTGTTGGAGGAACGGTGCACTTAAATAACGATTTGTTGTTTTCTAATCGTTTTGAGAATAATTTAAGACTGGATTACGGCAGTTTTAATACAATTGGGATTAATTACAAAACTTCTATTTCAAACAAAAAATGGAGTGCCCAAATCGGATTATCCAAAAACAGCTCGACAAACGATTACAAATATCTAAACCAGTACAACTGGAAAGGCGAACAGCGCTGGAACCAAAATGGCCAATATGATATTATTACGCTAAGCGCCAATGCGGGTTATAAAATTAATGCCAAAAACATTCTAAAATTATATACTCAAACCTCAAATACAGATAGAAATACTTCTTTGGTCTCTGAATCTGAAATGAAAAGTAAGTATATTAATGGTTTTAATAGAAACTTACTAGAATATGACGGTAACTTTGGGAAGTTTACTACCAATTTAAAAACTGCTTATATTTTCGAGAACTATCAATATTATGCTGATAATTCGAGTAATATTTATACGTATGGAAAAACAGAAAGCTTTATTACAAAAGCAGACTTAGGATATCAATTATTCAAATCATTGCAAGTAAACGTAATTTTGGACTATAATCGAACTAAAGGATATGGTTCTGGTTTTGGCGACAATGTAAGAGAAATAAGTTCTGCTGCTTTGCTTCTTAAACAAGATGCTTCAGTTAATTGGAAAAACGAATTTGGCATTCGAAAAGAATTCACAGACAACTACCAATCTCCTGTTCTATTTTCAGTTGGTTCTTCTTATCAGTTTGGTAAATTATATAATTTGAAATTAAATGCATCACGAAATTTCAGAATTCCAACCTTCAATGATTTGTATTGGGAAGAAGGCGGAAATCCAGACTTAAAACCCGAAAGTTCTTATCAGGCAGAAATTGGCAATGTTTTTACTTTTCAAAATTTTAATATAACACAGACCTTTTATTACATGAAAATAAAAGATTTGTTGAGATGGGTTCCTGGAACAAATGGAATTTGGATGCCACAAAATACAGACAAAGTAGATAGTTATGGAGCAGAAACATTGTTGAGTTGGAAGAAAAGTTATGGCAAAAACAACTTGACTGCAAATGCAACTTATGCTTATACAGTTTCAGAAAATGTTGAAACCAAAAAACAATTGTTTTTTGTTCCTTTTAATAAAGTTACAGCTTCTGTTGCTTACTCAAGAAAAAACATTTCTGCCTATTATCAATTTCTTTACAATGGCTTTGTCTATACACAATCTGACAACGATCCTGATAAAATTGTTGATGCCTACAATGTGTCAAATATTGGAATTGACTACGATTTTAAACTTTTGTCTTCTTTTAAAGTAGGATTCCAGGTTTTAAATCTTTGGAATACATTTTATCAAAGTTTAGAATATAGACCAATGCCAGGAAGGAATTTTAATTTGTACTTAAACCTTAAATTTTAATATAATGAAACTAACTAGATTATTTTTAGTAGCACTTAGCGTTTCGCTTTTTGTTTCTTGTTCTAATGACGATGACTCCAATGATCCAAAAGGAGTTTATGATGATGGAATTTTCATCTTAAATGAGGGAAATTTTACTGATGGAGGTTCTGTTTCTTTTGTTAGTGACGATTTAAATACTTTCACAAAAGATGTATACAGTACTGTAAATGGTTCTGATTTTATTGGAAAATATCTTCAGAATATCTTTTTTGATGGAGATAAAGCATACATCATTGCTGGCGGTTCTAATGTTATAAATGTAGTAAATCGTTATACATTTAAACTTGAAGCAAAAATTGAGACTGGATTACTTACTCCAAGATACGGTGTTGTAAAAGATGGAAAAGCTTATGTAACTAATGCTAATACTTATGCATCGAACACAAACCCAGCCGGTAATACAGATGATTTTATAGCTGTTATCAATTTAGCTACAAACAAAGTAGAATCTACAATTGCTTTAAACGCAACGGCTAACCATATTGAAGTTTACAACAATAAGCTATATGTAACTGAACCTTACAATAACGATAAATTACTTGTAGTAAATCCAGCAACAAACAAGCTTGAAACTTCTTTAGCTATTGGTTTAGGAGCAGATACAATGGAAATTAAAGATGGTGTTTTATACACTATTAGAAGCTCATACGGAGAAAGAAGTGAAATTATAAAAGTAAAATTGTCTGACAATTCTATCAGCAAAATTACTTTTCCAGAAGCTCTTGATGGAGTTAGAAACCTAGACATTTACAACAATAAAATATACTATACTCTAGAAACTGCAGTTTACGCTATGGATTACACAGCAACTTCAGCTTCTACAACTCCAATTTTCGAATACAGCTCAACTTCTGAGTACGGAAAAATGTATGGTTTTGCTGTAAAAGATGATAGAATCTTTATTGCAGATGGTGGTGATTTTGCTTCAAGCAGTAAAGCTTATATTTATAACTTAAGCGGAAGCTTATTAAAAGAATTAACTGTTGGTTTAGGTCCAAACGGATTCTACTTTAACGATTAATTTTACCTTTAGAATTAGTTTTTGTTTTTTTATGGAAAAGGCTTTCAGTGATGAAAGCCTTTTCTATTTGTTGTATGATTTTTTAAAAACTCTTTGGAGCATTTTTAAAATACATTCCGTGCCTTAATCCGTTTATAATTTTTGAATCTGTCAAATAAGGATGGTCTGGTTCAGAATCGTTAAGAACTCTTCTAGCAGAAACACCTGTAATTTTTGAAATAGCTAGATTAAGCAAAGGTTCAGACGTTTCACCTAAAACTCCATAAGTATCCAAATATTCTCTTTGCACATAAGTCGGCTGCAAACCTTGAGTATAATCTCCAAAACCTGCAGAATTTGAAATTTTAAAAACTAAAGGTTGCATTGCATATTTATGATTTGGATTAATTCCTTTTTTAGTAAATAAAGTTTCTGAATCATAAATCGTATACGATCCCACATTTTTACCTGTCGTAGTTTCTCCAATCTGCACTACATTAATATAAGGCGTTAATCCGTTAACAACCAATTCGCTGGCAGATGCTGTACTAGCCGTTGTGATAATATAAACTGTATTTAGGTTTAAGCTATTTAGCGCTTTTCCTTCAATATTATTTACAAATCTGTAATTCAAACTTTCTAAATCATCAGCAGTCATATCTTTCATCCACTTTGTATTGAACTGCGTTTTAGCAAAAATCTGATTGTCAAACTGTCCTGTAATCATACTAGAAAGTCTAATGGAAGAGGTAACAGATCCTCCTCCATTATATCGAAGATCTAAAACTAAGTCTGTTATTCCTTGTGATTTGAATTCGCCAAAAGCCTGATTCAATTTATCGTCATATCCTGGATAAAAACCATTGTACATTAAATAACCAATTTTATGGCTTCCAGAAGGAATCACTTTACTGATTAAAATAGGATTCTCTTCTAAAACAGTTTTCGTCAAGTCAACCGATTTTCCATTCAAAACATAAGTGCTTCCATTATAATCTGCCAAGTTTAGCGTATAACTATCCTTATTCAATAATAATTCTTGATAATTTGAAACCGTAAGTTTCACACCATTTACACTCGTAAATAAATCACCACGCTTAATTGCTTTATTAGAAGCATCAGAATTTGGAATAATATATCGTACAAAACCTACTACATCATTCGATCCTGAAGATACGCGACTCAATCTAAAGTCAACACCATTATTTTTTGTAACACCGCTTAACTCCTGTTCTAAAACAGTATAATCTTCAACAATCCAACTGAAACGGTCAATGGCATCACCATTAGGGTATTTACTCACGGGCTTGTTCAATAAGTCTTCAAACAAATCCTCTGGATGAGAATATCCTCTTAAAAACTGATTAAAATTGGGTTGCAAATTACGGCCATCTGCTAGATTGGGCACATCGGCCTGCCATAAGTAGACTTCATTTAGTCCTCTCCAAATAAAATTATTAATCTGCAAGTCTGCTGGAGCTGCAACATCATCCTGATCTTCACAAGACTGTAAAGAAAAGGCGAATAAAAAGAGAAAAAGAAGACTCTTTAAATTTGTTTTCATATCGTGTAGGTTATCTATATTCTAAATAAACGTAAAAATAGTATCTTTAGTTTTAGCTCTATCCTAAAAAGCAGTATTTTTTTTACATAAAAAATATTTTCTTTTTTGTTGTAACAAATATAATTGTGTCTCGTCTTGAATATATAAGCTAACGATTAACCATCAGATTAATGAACCAAGTTGTATTTATAGAATTAATAAATCCTTTTAAAGACAAAGTTTTTCGTCTGGCAAAAAGATTGCTTACTAGCACCGAAGAAGCAGAAGATGCAACTCAGGAAGTAATGGTAAAATTATGGAACAAAAAAGACATTCTGCAAAGCTATAATAGCGTAGAAGCATTGGCGATGACCATGACCAAAAATTATTGTCTCGATCAACTAAAATCTAAAAGAGCTAGCAATCTGCAAATTGTTCACAACAACTTTACCGATCGGCAGCCGCAATTGGATAAAAAACTGGAGGATCAAGACAGTTTAGAATGGGTTGAAAAAATTATAAATGAGATGCCCGAACAAATGCAATTATTAATTCAGCTACGAGATGTGGAGCAATATGAATTTGAAGAAATAGCCAAAATCGTAAATATGAACGAAACAGCAATACGAGTGGCACTTTCTAGAGCGAGAAAAAAAATTAGAGAATCAATGACAAATACACACCTTTATGGAACTAAATAAAATAGAAGATATATTAGAAAAATACTTTCAGGGAGAAACTTCTATTGCTGAAGAGAATCAATTAAAAGAATATTTCTCTTCACCAAATGTTGCGCAGCATTTGGAGCAATACAAACCTATGTTTGGCTATTTCTCTCAAGCAAAAGAACAGAAATCAACGTATGAAATTCCACTACAATCTAAAAAACGCAACGTGGCGTGGTTATCGATTGCGGCATCAGCTGTTGTTTTGCTGGGAATTGGAACCTACTTTTTTATGAGCGAGCAAAAAGAAACAACTGCAGTGGCGTCGCAAACAGAATTAGGAACCTACGATAATCCCGAAGAAGCTTTAAAAGCAACTCAAAAGGCCTTGGCTTTATTATCAAACAATGTTAATGTAGGTATTGAAAGTGTACAGTACATTAATGAATTCGAACAATCAAAAAACAAAATTTTTAAACAGTAATTAAACACAAAAATAGTCATGAAATCAACGATTCACGAATACCAAAAAAGCAATAAACTAAGTATGAGTAAAAATTTCATTATAACTTTAGTATTCGCATTAGTAAGCACAACATTCTACGCACAAGGCGCTTTTGACAAATTTGATGGTCAAGATGAAGTAACCTCAGTAATTGTAAACAAAAAAATGTTTGATTTAATGAGCAAAGTAAAAGTTGACGCCTCTGATAAAGAGACACAGCAATATATTGCTCTAATAAAAAAACTGGATTACTTAAAAGTGTTTACCACTAAAAATCCAAAAATCGAAGCAGACATGAAAGCTACTGCCGACAAATATGTAAAAACTGCCGGACTAGAAGAATTAATGCGTGTAAATGATGGTGGAAAAAATGTTAGAATAATGGTAAAATCTGGCGCTACAGATACTCAAATAAGAGAATTATTAATGTATGTGGATGGTGCAAAAAACGATGAAACTGTTTTACTATCTTTAACTGGTAATTTTGATCTAAACGAAATCTCAGTATTAACAGATAAAATGCAACTTCCTGGCGGTACAGACTTAAAAAAAGCTTCTAAAGGCAAAAAATAACAATGAGAACAAATATTTTCATCCTAGCACTTATGGCTCTTCTAACTTTAGGAAGCTGTAATTCTGAACCAACATTGCAAAAGTATTTTGTTGAAAATTCGGAGAAAAAAGATTTTATAGCATTAGATGTTTCACCAAACATCCTGAATGTCGATAAAACAAATCTATCAGCAGAACAAAACGAAGCTTTAAATTCGTTTGACAAAATGAATATTCTAGCTTTCAAAGCTGATCAAAACAATCAGGCACAGTTTGAGACAGAACGAAACAAAGTAAAAGCCATATTAAAAGATCCGAAATATCAAGAGTTAATGAAAATTGGTTCTGGCAAAGACGGTGCTTCTGTAAGTTATGTTGGAAGTGATGATAATATTAAAGAGTTTATCATTTTTGCCAATAGAAAAGAAAATGGGTTTGCAGTAGTTAGGGTTTTAGGCGAAAACATGAATCCAAACAACATTATGACTTTAATGTCTGTTTTACAGAAATCGAAAATAGATATGGAACAGTTAAAACCCTTAGAACAATTGCTTAAAAAATAATACAATCTTACTTTTTTTAAATTAAGAAAGCTCCAATATATTGGAGCTTTTTTTATAACAACTGCTAAGATTATACTTATTAATTTGTTTGCATTTTCATTTTGTCATTAATCAAATTTAATTACATTTACGAACTGAGATTACAAAAAAAACAAATCTCAAAAATCTAATTTAACCAGAATTAATATGATACAAAAAACTTCAAATGCCTTTATTGCGGCATCTTGGGTAGCTCTTGGAGCTGGAACTGTCGGTTTTATCGTTGGACTAGCAAGAGCTGAAATGTTATTAAATGAAAAAGGATACTATTTTACCGTTCTAATGTTCGGTCTTTTTGCCGTAGTTTCTTTGCAAAAAAGCGTTAGAGACAGACTTGAAAAACTTCCTGTAACAGATATTTATTATGGAATTTGTTGGTTCGGAACATTGCTTTCAATCGTTCTTTTGGTTGTTGGATTATGGAATGCAACGATTCTGCCAAGCGAAAAAGGTTTTTATGCTTTTGCATTTCTATTAGCATTGTTTGGTGCTATTTCTGTGCAAAAAAACACCAGAGACAATATGAGCTTTAACCAAAGTGAATAACGTTAATGATTTAAATGGGTTTCATTTCGTAATTATACTCGCATGAAGAATTTAGAAAAGAGAAGTCAAAATTACAAAACTTTCAAATAATGAGTAACCTGAACACAATTGCCGACAAAATAGAAGAAGTAATTTTAAAAACGATATCTTATTCTAACGAATTAAAGACAGATATCAACAACTATGCATTATTATACGATCAAAAAACAGACAACAAGTGGTATATTATTTTTTTCTTTCATGAACAAGTTTATCACGAAAACTCTATTAAAAACGGAAATTGTTATCATGTATATTTATTCCTCCAAGAAGAACTAAAACAAATAGACAATGATTTACCCTACTCTATATCTTTTGAATTAGGATCCCCTCCAAGTAACAAATTAGAGTATGAAGAATTACTAAAAAAAAGTACTGAAACTTACTGTATCTAAAGGAGAACAGAAAATCTGCTCAAAATGTGGTCATAGTTGGAATGATCATCAATTATCAGGTTTTATCAAAGAAGGAGAAACTTCACCTAAAGAAGGCTGGATGATTTGCCCTCACGCAAATTGCACTTGTTTTATTACTTGGGATTTTAAATCTAAATAATTAAATTAATTGATTCTAAAAGAAAAATGCATCAAACAAAAAAGCTCCAATTTTCATTGGAGCTTTTCTTTTATAGTAGAATCTGAGATTATTTACTCAAATACATTTTTCTTCTAGAGTACAATTCGTAGAATTGATCATCTTTTAAATCATCAATAAACAAGATACTTTCTCCTGTCGATTTCATTTCTGGCCCTAACGCTTTGTTTACGTTCGGGAATTTGCTGAAAGAGAAAACTGGTTGTTTGATTGCGTATCCTTTTAATTGTGGATTGAAATCAAAGTCAGTTACTTTATTGTGACCTAACATTACTTTTGTAGCGTAGTTTACATAAGGTTCTCCGTAAGCTTTTGCAATAAACGGAACCGTTCTTGAAGCTCTTGGGTTTGCCTCGATGATGTAAACTGTATCGTCTTTAATCGCAAACTGAATATTGATTAAACCAACCGTTTTTAAAGCTCTTGCAATTTTATGCGTATGATCTTTAATTTGCTGCATTACAAATTCTCCTAAGTTAAAAGGAGGCAATGTAGCGTTACTATCTCCAGAGTGAACTCCACAAGGCTCGATGTGCTCCATAATTCCGATGATGTAAACATTTCCATCAGCATCACAGATTGCATCAGCTTCAGCTTCGATTGCTCCCGCTAAGTAGTGATCCAGTAATAATTTGTTTCCTGGAATTGCTTTCAACAAATCGATAACGTGCTCTTCCAATTCTTTTTTGTTGATTACAATTTTCATTCCCTGACCTCCTAATACATAAGAAGGACGAATTAAAAGTGGGAAATCTAAAGTATCTGCTAATTTTGAAGCTTCATCAGCCGTTTCAGCGATTCCGAATCTTGGGAAAGGAATATGCAATTCAGTCAATAAATCTGAGAATCTTCCTCTATCTTCTGCCAAGTCAAGTGCATCAAAACTAGTTCCGATGATTTTTACTCCGTATTTAGACAATTTATCTGCTAATTTAAGAGCCGTCTGACCTCCCAGCTGCACGATTACACCTTCTGGTTTTTCGTGTTGGATAATGTCATAAATATGCTCCCAGAAAACTGGCTCGAAGTATAATTTATCAGCTGTATCAAAATCTGTAGAAACTGTTTCAGGATTACAGTTAATCATGATCGTTTCGTAACCACATTCTTTAGCTGCTAAAACTCCGTGTACACAAGAGTAATCAAATTCGATTCCCTGACCAATTCTGTTTGGTCCAGAACCAAGAACGATTACTTTCTTTTTATCTGTAAGAACACTTTCGTTATCTACATAACGCTCTCCATTTGCTTTTTCGATTTCTGCCTCAAAAGTTGAGTAATAATAAGGTGTTTTAGCTTTAAATTCAGCCGCACAAGTATCAACCAATTTGAACACACGATTGATATTCATATTCATACGTAAAGTGTGCACTTCACTTTCTAAACAACTCATCATGTGAGCGATTTGTCTATCTGCAAAACCTTTTTGTTTTGCCTCAAGCAATAATTCTTTTGGAAGATTTGAAACTTTGTAGTTTGAGATTTCTTTTTCTAAAGTATAAAGCTCTTCGTATTGCTTTAAGAACCACATGTCGATTCTTGTAATTTCGTGAATGGTACTTAATGGAATTCCCATTGCAATTGCATCGTAGATTACGAATACACGATCCCAACTTGCATAAGTTAGTTTTTCGATAATTTGTTCGTAATTTTTATATCCTTTTCCATCAGCTCCTAAACCATTTCTCTTAATCTCTAAAGATTGAGTTGCTTTGTGAAGTGCTTCTTGGAAAGAACGTCCGATTCCCATAACCTCACCTACAGATTTCATCTGAAGACCTAAAGTTCTGTCTGAACCTTCAAATTTATCGAAGTTCCAACGTGGTATTTTTACGATTACATAATCTAAAGTTGGTTCGAAAAGAGCCGAAGTCGATTTTGTAATTTGGTTTTGCAATTCATCTAAGTTGTATCCTAAAGCTAGTTTAGAAGCAATTTTTGCAATTGGGTATCCAGTTGCTTTTGATGCTAAAGCAGAAGAACGAGATACACGAGGATTGATCTCGATTGCTACGATATCTTCTTTTTCGTCTGGTGAAACTGCAAATTGCACGTTACATCCTCCCGCAAAATTTCCGATACTTCTCATCATTAAGATAGCGTAGTCACGTAATTTTTGGAAAGTCGTATCAGATAATGTCATCGCTGGCGCAACTGTAATCGAATCTCCCGTATGGATTCCCATTGGATCCATGTTTTCGATAGAACAGATAATTACAACATTGTCATTTTTATCTCTTAAAAGTTCTAACTCGTATTCTTTCCATCCCATTAACGCTTTATCAATTAAAACTTCGTGAATTGGAGAAGCTTCAAGTCCGCGAGTTAAAAGCTCATCAAAATCTTCTTTTTTGTAAACCACAGCTGCTCCAGTTCCTCCTAGTGTAAACGATGGACGAATAACAAGCGGGAAACCAAATTCTTGAGCGATTTCTTTTCCTTCAAGGTAAGAAGTAGCCGTTTTTGCAGGTGCAGTTGGCACATTAATTCTTTCTAAAAGCTGTTTAAACTGCTCTCTGTCTTCTGTAATATTAATAGCATTTACATCAACACCGATTAATCTCACTCCGAAATCTTGCCAGATTCCTTTTTCTTCAGCTTCCAAACACAAGTTTAAGGCTGTTTGTCCTCCCATTGTTGGTAAAACAGCATCAATTTGCGGATGTTCCTTAAGAATTTCAATAATCGATTTTGTCGTTAAAGGTTTCAAATAAATATGATCGGCCATAGATGGGTCGGTCATAATCGTCGCTGGATTCGAGTTAATCAAGATAACCTCAATTCCTTCTTCACGAATCGAGCGTGCAGATTGAGATCCCGCATAATCGAATTCGCAAGCTTGGCCAATAACAATAGGTCCTGAACCTATTATTAAAACTGATTTTATTGATGTGTCTTTAGGCATTTTGTATGTATTGTGTAGTTGTTTACGATTTAAAAAAACTTTTCTAGTGCACTATAAACTAGAAAGTTGAGAGATTTTTTACCGACAAGGTATAAAAAAAGGCGATACTAAAAAAGTAATCGCCTTATGTATGTTTATACAAACATTATTTTTTGTGTCTAGGCTCGCTAGAAACAGTTAATTTATGTCTTCCTTTTGCTCTTCTACGCGCTAGAACTTTTCTTCCATTCGCAGAAGCCATTCTGTCCATAAATCCGTGCTTATTTCTTCTTTTTCTTTTCGATGGTTGAAACGTTCTTTTGCTCATTGCTTTGTATCTTTAAAAATGGTATCTATTAACTCGTTTATTTGGTTTTGGATATCGTTGTTCAAAAACCGAGTGCAAATATACAAAGACTTTTTTTTCTGGCAAGTACTTTTATAAAAATATTTTTAATTCCTTTTACTATCTTTGCAATCACAAATTTACAATAATTATGTTTCACAAGAATATTAAACTTATTTTGGCCGGACTTCTTGTAGTGGCGGGCGTTTGGCAATTTACAGAAAGTAATATTGGGAATGGTATTTTCCTTATCTTATTGACTGCAATTCCAATTTTTCTTTATTTTAAAAACGAATTTATCCTTTTAGCCTTCCTTAAATTAAGAAAACAAGACTTCGAAGGTGCTAATAAATGGTTATCATATATCAAAAATCCAGAAGGAGCATTAGTAAGAAAACAGCAAGGGTACTTAAATTATTTACAAGGTATCATGCTATCTCAAACCAATATCAACCAAGCTGAGAAACATTTCAAAAAAGCAATCGAACTTGGACTATCAATGGATATGGATTTGGCTGTAGCTAAATTAAACCTTGCTGGAGTTGCAATGTCTCGCAGAAGAAAATTGGAAGCGACTAATTTATTAAACGAAGCTAAAAAATTAGACAAACAAGGTATGCTGAAAGAGCAAATCACGATGATGAAAGAACAAATGAAGAAAATCTAATTTTCTAAATTACAATATTTAAAATCCCAAATTCCAAAAAGAGTTTGGGATTTTTTATTGTAGATTGTTGAGTTTAGATTTTAGATTTTGCTCATTTTATGTCTTCCTGAGCGAAGTCGAAGGACACGCAAATTAAACAAAACACTGAATGGATTTAGCATATGATCCTTCGACTTCGCTCAGGAGGACAAGCGTGATGTTTACTTTACGCACACCTTTGTCTTTTTTCTATTTTAGATTGCTGATTTAGATCTTTCTATTTTGAAGATTTTCCATATAGTATGTCATCCCGAGGAACGAGGGATCTCCGTAAGAAACTCCCCCAAAGTAAATTACCAATCTTTGTCGAGCTACTTGCGGAGATTTCTCCCTACGATCGAAATGACAAGATTATGTACAGATGTGCTTAGATAAATCTTTGTCAAAGTTTTTAAACTTTGACAAAGATTACAAATCCTCAAAGTATTGGAATTTGGAATTTTTAAAATTGGAATTTCACTCAAGTATAATCGAAGGCAAATTCTCATTCAGCCATTTATACTTATTCAAGATCATAATATGGGTTCCTCCTTTTACTAAAATGCATTTATCAATATACTTAATCGGAAAAACATCATCTTTATCTCCGTGGATATGCACTACATTTTCGTCAATCTTATCGCGATCCCATAAGATTACACTTTCTACCGCCCATTGTAGATATCCTAAATCACGTACAGATAAAAATTTCTCGTACAATTTAATACGTTTATTGACTTTTTCGCCAAATGAAAATTTAGCCAATTTCTCAACATTCAGAATTAACTGCATCGGAATTAGTTTGTAGGCTTTTGTCCTCTTCCCTATTTTCATTCTTCTTGGAAACTCCAAATTGCTTCTTACACTCGATATAATAATAACTTTTCGTGCTTTTATATGTTTCGAAATTTCCTGAACTAGAATTCCGCCAAAAGAAACTCCTACTAAAACAGGATTTTCGTGTTTTATATTTTTACTAATTCGAAATGCATAATCTGATAAAGATTCTTTCGGATTTGGAATTTCCCATTCTAAAAGATGCATTTCAAAAGTATCTTCATCCAATTTTATTCTTTCAAAAATAGATGAACTCGCAGCCAAACCTGGCATAAAATAAACTGGAATTTTACTCATAACATTAAAATGAAATTACCATTAAGATATTTATTCTAAAAAATAAAGTTACTTTTTTTAATGTCATGATAATCAAATTTCAGACCTATTTTATGGCAATTCAAAAAAAATCCAAGTTGAAAACAAAAACTTAAAGTTTATAGCTGCAAAAAATAATTTAATATTGAAAATCAAATGATTACCTTTGCAATTCGAAATATTTCTTGAATTTAAAACTTATAAAGAATTTTCTTTCAATAAAATTTCGAGTCCCAAATTCACTATTTACCAATAACCTAACAAGAAATTACTATGGAATCTTCTGTAACTATGGAAATCAAAGACAACACTTTTGCACGCCAATTTGAAACTGTCATCCCTGAAGGAATGTTAGCAGTTGAGTATTCATTTCAAGAAAAAAAAATCTTTTTAACCAAGATCAACAAACCAGATTCATACGAGAACGAAGAAACGATCAATATGCTGCTTAAAAATATATTAGATTTAAGTTCTGAAAAAAATTACAGAGTAGTTCCTATTCACCCAAAGATTGTTTCGTTTTTCAAAAAAAACCCTAGATATAAAGAATTACTTCCTCCAGGAATTAGAATCTAAAAATATCCAATTACTCGGAGCCACAATCCTCCTATTACCATATAGATAAAGAGCATAACCAAACCCGTTATAAGCCCTTTGACCCACCAACTCTTTAGGTCAACGTAACCGCTCCCGAAAAATACAGGTGCCGGACCATGACCATAATGCGTTAAAGTTCCGTAAAGAGATCCGACAAAACCAAGCATAAATGCTAGTAATAATCCCGGAATTCCGAGCGAAACACCAACACCAAGCAAGGCTGCGTACATTGCTGCAACGTGCGCAGTTGCACTTGCAAAAAGATAATGACTAAAAAAGTATACCAATATAATAATCGGAAAAGCCATCTGCCAGCTTAATCCGCCAATTTCTGCTTTTACCAAATCACTAAACCACGCGATAAAGCCTAATTCATTAAGTGAACTGGCCATCATTACCAGAACAGAAAACCACACAATGGTATCCCAAGCACCTTTTTCGGCTTTTACATCATCCCATGTCAAAACTGAAGTTAAAAGTAAAATTACCAATCCAATAAAAGCTGTTGTTGTTGCATCAATAGAAAGCAAATCTCCTGTCATCCATAGAAAAAGCAGAATAAAAAAGGTCAGCAGCATCATCCATTCATTTCTAGTTATCGCTCCCATTTCTTTCAATTTCTGTGTTGCAATCTGCGGCGCATCTCCAGTCTTTTTTAATTCTGGAGGATAAATTTTATAAAGAACGAACGGAATTACAATAAAAGCACATAACCCTGGAACAATTGCTGCCGCCGCCCAAGACATCCAGCTAATTTTTATTCCTAAATTAAGTGCAAACTTCTGACACATCGGATTACTCGCTGTTCCTGTTAAAAACATTGAAGATGCGATCAAGTTCATATTATAACTATTCAAAGTTAAATAAGCCCCTAATTTTCTATGCGTTTCAGGTTTGTCTGGCATTGAACCAAAACTCATCGACATTGATTTCATGATGGGATAAACAATTCCTCCTCCTCTAGCCGTATTACTCGGAACAGCTGGCGCTAAAACCAAATCTGCCAATCCTAAACCATACGCGAGTCCTAAAGAACTTTTTCCGAATATTTTTATGAATAAAAAAGCAATTCTGTTTCCCAGACCTGTTTTTATAAATCCTCTTGCTATAAAAAATGAAATTCCGATCAGCCAGATTACCTTATCACCAAATCCTTTTAATGCTAATGTGATCGATTTTCCAGGATTTCCTGGAGCCAAAACCTGAGACATCGCCGTTAAAGCAATTGCAATCATACACATTGTTCCCATCGGAGCCGCTTTTAAGATAATTCCTAAAATAGTAGCTACGAAAATGGCAAACAAATGCCAAGCTTCTGTTACAACCCCTTCTGGAGCAGGAACAAACCAAATGGCAACCAAAACTGCCAACGTAATTAGGGTCTGTGGAATTTTTACTTCTTTCATAAAAACAAAGATTAAGTGAATTAAATTCTGAGCTGTAACTGAATTAAAAATAAATTATCGTTGTAGGTTGACGTATCTGGAATGCTTTTATCAAATCTGTCAATTTCAAATCCCATCTCGATACGTCCTGTATACGATTTTCCGAATTCCAAACTGACCATTGGCGTGTAAGTGGTGCGTACATTTGAATCGATTTTGTAGCTCGGATCAAAAGTTTCGTAGCGACAAGAAATTTCAAATGCCGTAAGTTTTTTATAATCTACTTGATATCTAAAATTCGGCAAAAAATAGATCCCCCGCATTTGATAATCTGCAACATTCTCTGTACGGCTAGCAACTGGCAAAGAATAATATAAATTATGATTTGTTCCTTGCTTATATTCTATCTGCAAATCAAAACTTAGCTTATCGGTTATTTTAAAATCACTGGTAATATCTGCTCCTAGTGCAAAAACATCTTCCTTAAAGACTTTCCCGAAACCTCCGTTTAACCCCAGATTAATTTTATGCTCTTTTGACAAACCAAAAACCCATCTTGAGGAATATTGTTTTCCGTTATCTTTATCCATTTCTACATTTTTCCCATTTCCATTCAAAATAGAAACTGCATAATTCACTGGAATCTTCCCAATATCAAAAGATCCTGTAGCCGATGCTCCAATTTGAAAACTTGTCCATCCATTTTTTCCAAATTCATAATACTGATTCGAAAAATCAAAAGATTTAATAATATCTACCGGAACAAGCTCCTCAAGACCAAATGCTGGACGAAATTGCCCTCCTGTTAAAGCTATATATTTATTAAAAGTATATTTCCCGTAGGCATTTTCAAGAACTTTTCCTTTTGGATCAGATTTAAAATCGGCTAAATTGACCAGAATTACAATTTCTGTAGTCTCGCTTAACTTTGTATTTAAACCCACACGCATTCTTTTTATGTCAAAAGAACTTTGAACTGCATCTCCCGTTGAATGATGCGTTCCTAAAACGTCTACATTATCTCCAAAACTCTCTAGATATCTTGCTTGAAGAAGCCCTTTTAATTGAAATTGCGGATATTTTACTTCTTCACTCTCTTTTTTATCAGCTCCTTGATTCACATCTCCTTGGGCATATAAAAAAAATGGGGTTATAAAAAAAAGGAAAAAAAATGGCGATAGTAGACTTTTACTCATAGGCTTAAATTAAATGAAACAGTAATGCTTATATAGCGATTTAAAAATCAGCGTTCTATTCTTGATCAAAAAACTTAATTACTTATAGTCAACACGAAATGAGAACACTAAAGTAACAAAAAAAGATATTTTATGTAAAAAAAATTGCATTAAAATACTGTTACGAATATTGCAACAAAGAAAAAGGGCATAAGAATAAACTTATGCCCTTTGAAAATTATATTGAAAAAATACTATTTCTCGATCTCTCTCATAGAATCCATTTTCTTATGCGCTAAGAAACCAGCCACATCTTCAAAGTGTTCTTTAACTCTTTTATTTCCGAATTCAAAGACTTTAGTCGCTAATCCGTCAAGGAAATCACGGTCGTGAGAAACCAAGATCAAAGTTCCGTCGAAATCGCGTAAAGCATCTTTAATGATGTCTTTGGTTTTCATATCTAAGTGATTCGAAGGCTCATCTAGAATTAACAAGTTAACCGGCTCCAACAATAATTTAATCATTGCCAAACGAGTTTTCTCTCCTCCAGAAAGCACTTTTACTTTTTTAGTAATATCATCACCTTGAAACATGAAAGCTCCTAAAATATTTTTGATTTGGGTTCTGATATCACCAACTGCAATGCTATCGATTGTTTCAAAAATGGTAGCATTTTCATCTAATAAAGCGGCTTGATTTTGAGCAAAATATCCTATTTGTGCATTATGCCCAATTTCTACGCTTCCAGAATCAACGCCTATTTCTTTCATAATCGCTTTAATCATTGTCGATTTTCCTTCACCATTTTTTCCAACGAAAGCTACTTTCTGACCGCGTTCAATTACAATGTTTGCATCTTTAAAAACAACATAATCACCATAAGCTTTAGACATTTCTTTTACAATAACAGGATATTGTCCAGAACGTGCTGCTGGCGGGAATTTTAATCTTAAAGCTGATGTATCTACTTCATCAACCTGAACAATTTCCAATTTTTCAAGCATTTTTACACGAGACTGAACGGCATCTGTTTTAGAGAATGTTCCTTTGAAACGGTCAATAAAAGCACGATTTTCTGCAATCATTTTTTGCTGCTCATCATATGCTTTTTGCTGGTGAATTCTACGATCTTTTCTTAATTCTAAATAATGAGTATATTTTGCCTTATAATCATAAATCCTTCCCATTGTAACCTCAATAGTACGATTGGTGATATTATCAACAAAAGCTCTATCGTGCGAGATTACCACTACAGCTTTAGCTTGGTTTAGCAAAAATTCCTCTAACCACTGAATACTTTCAATATCCATATGATTCGTTGGCTCATCTAGCAAAATCAAATCAGGCTTTCTCAATAGAATTTTAGCCAATTCGATACGCATTCTCCATCCTCCTGAAAATTCAGAAGTTTGACGTCCAAAATCTTCACGCTCAAAACCTAAACCAACCAAAATTTTCTCAACTTCAGCTTCGTAGTTTACTTCTTCAATTGCATAAAATTTTTCGCTTAAGTCAGAAACTCTTTCGATCAATTTCATGTATTCGTCACTTTCATAATCTGTACGAACTGTCAATTGCTCATTAATAGCATCGATTTCAGCTTTCATTGTAAAAATCTCACTGAAAGCTTTTGACGCTTCTTCCATAACCGTTGCACCGTCTTCGGTAAGCAAATGCTGTGGCAAGTAAGCGATTACAGCTTCTTTTGGAGCAGAAATACTTCCGGTTGACGGTTTGTTTGCACCTGCAATTATCTTTAAAAGTGTAGATTTTCCCGCACCATTTTTACCCATAAGGGCAATTTTGTCATTTTCATTAATAGCAAAAGAAACATCGCTAAAAAGTGTAGTTCCACCAAACTGAACCGAAATATCGTTAACTGTAATCATTTGTGTTTGTTAATTTGTTTAATCGGTTAATCGTTTATCTGACTACCCATTTTTTTTTCGTGCTGCAAAGATAGATTAATTAGATAATTAGGCAATTTGAAAATTAGATAATTATGAGAATGTGTTGTCTAGATAATTTACAAATTAAATAATGCCTTAACTGTAAAGAACGAAACCCCAATCGTTTTTTTTAATATTTTGAAATTTTAGTCTTAACTTGTACTATAATTTTAAAAATCAGCGAAATATGAAAACGAAATTAAAACTGACTATCTGCTTAATTACGGGATTACTATTTGCACTTTCTGCAAATGCACAAAAAACCGTAATTAAAAAAGAAGCTTTGCCAGGCAATGCACAAACATTCTTAAAAACGCATTTTGGATCTAAGAAACCGAGCTATATACTAGAAGACAAAGAAATTCTTTCTACAGAATACAAAGTGCAATTTAGCAATCAAACAGAAGTTGAATTTGACAAAAAAGGAAATTGGAAAGAAGTAGAGGCTAAAACTGGAAAAGTTCCAAAATCTATTATCCCAAAAAAAATTGCTTCTTATATAAAAGAAAATTTTCCTAAAGAAGACGTAACCAAAATAGAAATTGGCTCTTCTGGTTATGAAACAAAATTAACCAATGGTTTAGAATTAAAATTCAATTTAAAAGGGGATTTCACTAAGATTGACAAATAAGTAAAATTAGAAAATGTGTCAATTAGGAAATTAGAAAATTCTCTAAAACCTTAAAATAACAAAACCCGACAGGTTTTAAAAACCTGTCGGGTTTGCTATAATTATCTAATTATCAAATTGACTAATTATCTAATTAAATTAGTCTTTTCTCCATTTTTTAGTTTCTTCGAAAATATGCTCCATAATTGCAACTTCCGTTGCATCGAATTCTATATTTCTTCGGCTCATCACTAACCTCGCTGTTTCAAAAGCTTTTTTAGTTACGTAAGTTGTAAAACCTGCAGCGCCTCCCCAAGAAAAACTTGGAACAAAATTGCGAGGAAATCCAGACCCGAAAATATTAGCGCTTACTCCAACAACAGTTCCTGTATTAAACATCGTATTGATTCCGCATTTACTGTGATCTCCCATCATTAAACCACAAAACTGAAGTCCGGTTTTAGCAAAACCTTCAGTTTCATAGCTCCATAATTTTACTTCTTCGTAATTGTTTTTTAGGTTTGAGTTGTTAGAATCGGCTCCAATATTACACCACTCCCCTAGAACAGAATCACCTAAAAATCCTTCATGCCCTTTATTTGAATTCGCAAAAAGAACTGAGTTTTTAACTTCTCCACCTATTCTCGATCCAGGTCCAACAGTCGTTGCTCCATAAACCTTCGCCGACATTTTTACCATTGCATTTTCGCATAAAGCAAAAGGTCCGCGAATAACCGTGCCTTCCATAATTTCGGTATTTTTACCTATATATATAGGACCGTTTGAAGCGTTTAGAGTTACAAACTCTAGTTTTGCACCTTCTTCGATAAAAATATTTTCTGGAGCAATTACATTAACGCTTTTAGGAATGGGTTGCGAAGTACGATCCTCTGTCAAGTATTTAAAATCTTGACGAATCGCTGCATCGTTTTTTGAGAAAATATCCCAAGTATGCTCTATCGTAATACAATCTTCATTGTACTGAATAATTTCATAAGAATCAAAATCGACTTCTTCTTGGTTTTCGTTAGCAAAAAATGCAATTACATCTTCACCTTTAAAGATTGCTTGGTTTTCTGTTAAATTAAAAACCATCTCTGCAAGAGTATCATTTGGCAAATACGCTGCATTGATCATTACATTTTCCTCCATTTCAACCATTGGGAATTTCTCCGATAAATATTCCTCTGTTATAGTCGTGATTGTCGAACCAAGATATTTTTCCCATTTCTGGCGAATTGTCATGATTCCTACCAAAATATCAGCTACTGGACGTGTAAAAGTAAAGGGTAATAAAGCATTCCGAACGGGCCCATCGAAAAGAATGTAGTTCATAAATAATTGAGTGTTTGTTAAAATTTGATTTGGTTACCTGGCACCAAAGTTACAAATATTTTACCGGTTTAGTAAAAAACCACTTTAACGAAAAGTAATATTTAACGCATAAAAAAAGCCTTCCAAAACTGGAAGGCTTTTGTATAATGTAAAACAGCTATTATTTTTTAGCGTGTTTAGCGTATTTAGTTTTGAATTTATCAATACGTCCTGCAGTATCGATAAGTTTAGATTTACCAGTATAAAAAGGGTGAGATGTTCTAGAAATCTCCATTTTTACAACTGGATACTCAACTCCGTCAACTTCAATTGTTTCTTTTGTATCTGCAGTAGATTTAGTGATAAAAACGTCATCATTAGACATGTCTTTAAATGCAACTAATCTGTAATTTTCTGGGTGAACTCCTTTTTTCATCTTGTCTTTTTATTTATTGTTAATAGAGCATCTTCATTTTGAAGCTTTTTCATGGTTAGAAAAAGGTATAAACAAACAATACTCTTTTTTGTTTAAAAATTTAATTATTTTTGAGTGTGCAAATTTACAATTCTTTTTTAATAAACAAACAGTTAGCTTACTTTTTTTTAGTTTATTTCGAAAAGCTTTTTTTATATCCGATTATAGTGGGAATTACTATATTTGTGGATTAATTTTAAACCTATCACAATATGATTAATGAAGTTATAAAAAAGAACGGCGTTACTTACGGAATCATCTTAGGAATTATTCTGGCATTAATTACAGCAACTATCTATGCCGTAGATTTAAAATTATTTGTTTCAGGCTGGATTGGCGGTTTAACTTTTGTTATTTATGTAGTAATTGGAATCCTATTACTTACCAAAACAAAAAAAGACATCAATGGTTTTTTCTCTTTCAAAGACGCTTTTACAACCTTCTTTATAACTACAATAATTGCTCTTGCAATTTCGACTTTGTTCAGCATCCTATTATTTAATGTAATTGATCCTGAAGCAAAAACAACTATAAGCGAATTATTGGTTAAATACATGGCTGAAACATTGCAGAAATTTGGAACTCCAGCCGCTAAAATAAATGAAGCATTAGCTAAAATGAAAGAAAACAATCCTTTCTCAACTGTTGAACAATTAAAAGCTCTTATTTTCAGCATCATTGGCTATTCAATCTTAGGATTAATTTTAGCAGCATTTTTTAAAAGCAAATCTACACAAGAATAAAAATATAAATGAATTTATCTATACTTATACCGCTTCTAAACGAGGAGGAATCACTTAAAGAACTCTACACATGGATCATTAAAGTGATGCAGTCTAACAATTACTCTTATGAAATCATTTTTGTAGATGATGGTAGTACAGATAATTCTTGGCAGATTATTGAAGGTTTCTCCAACGAAAACCCAAGTGTAAAAGGGATTCGTTTCATGAAAAACTTTGGAAAATCTCAAGCTTTACATGCTGGTTTCGCAAAAGCTAAAGGTGATGTTATTATTACCATGGATGCCGACTTGCAAGACAGCCCAGACGAAATTCCTGAATTGTATGAAATGATTACAGCTCAGAAATTCGATTTGGTTTCTGGATGGAAAAAGAAACGTTATGATTCTGTTGTGGCCAAAAATCTTCCTTCAAAATTATTTAACTGGGCCGCTAGAAAAACTTCTGGCGTTGAACTAAACGATTTTAACTGCGGATTGAAAGCCTACAAAAACGTCGTGGTAAAAAACATCGAAGTTTCTGGCGAAATGCACCGCTACATTCCTGTTTTGGCTAAAAATGCTGGATTTGGAAAAATTGGCGAAAAAGTAGTCATTCACCAAGCTAGAAAGTATGGTGAAACCAAATTCGGAATGGAACGTTTTATAAACGGTTTCTTGGATTTGATTACAATTTGGTTTTTATCAAGATTCGGAAAAAGACCTATGCACCTATTTGGTGCAATGGGTTCGTTAATGTTTATCATCGGATTTTTGTCTGCAGGATACATTGGCGTTTCCAAACTATACCATATGTATACTGGAATGAAATACACTTTGGTTACCAACAATCCGTGGTTTTACATTGCTTTAACCACAATGATTCTTGGCACTCAATTATTTTTAGCAGGTTTCTTAGGTGAAATTATTCTAAGAACCAAAAGCAATGAAGCACGTTACAAAGTAGCTCGAGAGGTTAATTTTTAATTTTTTTGTCTTTATGCAGTATTTTTTTTTAAAATCCGTTTTTAAATAAGACACAAAAATATTGCATACAGCACCTTTAACCCTCTGTAAAAATCTATTTTTAAATAAATAAAAACGAAATCAAAAATGAATATAGCACCAAACATACTAAACGCGGTCAATGAATGGTTAACACCAACATTTGACCAAGAAACGCAAGCAGCAGTTAAAGAATTAATGACCACTTCTCCAAAAGAACTGGAAGAGAGTTTTTACAAAAACTTAGAATTCGGAACTGGAGGAATGCGTGGTGTTATGGGGGTTGGTGATAATAGAATCAACAAATATACGCTTGGAAAAAACACTCAGGGATTATCTGACTACCTGCACAAAGTTTTTCCAAACGAACCTTTAAAAGTAGCTATTGCTTACGATTGTCGCCATAATAGCAATACTTTAGCAAAAGTGGTGGCTGATGTTTTCTCGGCAAACGGAATTCAAGTGTATTTGTTCTCTGATTTGAGACCAACACCAGAATTATCTTTTGCACTTAAATATTTAAAATGCCAGTGTGGAATTGTTTTAACAGCTTCTCATAATCCGCCAGAATACAACGGCTACAAAGTTTACTGGCAAGATGGTGGGCAGATTGTTCCTCCACAAGACAAAGAAATTGTCAATGTAATTGAAAGTTTGGGTTACGACAAAATCAAATTCAATGCAAACGAAAGTTTGATTGAATACATTGATACCGAAATAGACAAAGCTTTTATAAAATCGTCTATTGAAAATGCAAGTTTTAATACTCCAGCTGAAGCTAAAGACAACCTTCATATTGTTTTTACTTCATTGCACGGAACTTCTATAAAATCAATTCCAGATACTTTATCGCAAGCGGGATATAAAAATGTTCATATTGTTCCTGAGCAAGCTGTTCCAGACGGAGATTTCCCTACAGTAAAATCGCCAAATCCAGAAGAACCAGAAGCTTTAACAATGGCTTTGGCTCTAGCAGACAAAACAAATTCTGACATTGTAGTGGGTACAGATCCTGACTGCGACCGATTGGGAGTTGCCGTTCGTAACAACGATGGTAAAATGATTTTATTGAACGGAAACCAGACGATGGTTTTAATGACTTCTTTCTTATTGAAACAATGGAAAAAAGCAGGTAAACTAAACGGAAAACAATTCGTGGGTTCAACAATTGTTTCTACTCCAATGATGATGGAATTGGCAACAAGCTATGGTGTTGAATGCAAAGTAGGATTGACTGGTTTTAAATGGATCGCAAAAATGATCAAAGATTTTCCTGAACTTGAATTTATCGGTGGTGGTGAAGAAAGTTTCGGATTTATGGTTGGCGATGCCGTTAGAGACAAAGATGCTGTTGCTGCTACCTTATTAATATGCGAAGTTGCCGCTCAAGCTAAAGCTGCAGGAAGCTCAGTTTATAAAGAACTTTTACAGCTTTATGTTGAAAATGGTTTCTACAAAGAATTCTTAGTTTCTTTAACTAAAAAAGGAATGGAAGGTTTACAAGAAATCAACCAAATGATGATTGATTTACGCGAAAATCCTTTAAAAGAAATCAACGGACAAAGAGTTATTATGGTTGAGGACTACCAATCGTCTATTGCTTTGAATTTATTAGACGGTTCAGAATCGACGATGGAAATTCCAAAATCGAATGTATTGATTTATTATACAGAAGACGGATCAAAAATTTGCGCTAGACCAAGTGGAACGGAACCTAAAATTAAATTCTATATCAGTGTAAATGCTGCAATTGAATCGGTTTCTGATTTTGATGAAGCAGAGAAATTCTTAGACAACAAAATACAAAATATCATTGCAGACATGCAGTTAAATTAAACCTGCATTTCTCAATTAATACAATTTTGCAAATTGCATGCAGAATTACAAGTTCGATATCTTTGAACTCTGGTTTACAATCTTGAAAGTAAATCAGAGTTTTTTTTATAAAAAAAACTAAAAAGAAATTGAAAACACCTCAATTGGATTAATTTTGTGCATTGAAAATTACATGCTCAAAATAAATACTAAAACCCAAAAGAGCTGACCCAACCAAAAGAAAATAACATCAAGAAAAATAAATGAGTAATTTCAAAAAAATAGTTCCTTTTATATATCCGTATAAAAAATACGCATTCTTAAATATCTTTTTCAATGTTTTGTATGCACTTTTCAGCACACTTTCGTTTGTGGCTTTAATTCCTATGCTTCAGGTATTATTTGAAAAAGGAAAAAGAGTAGAAATAGAGCCAGTTTACGAAGGCATTTTTAAAATAAAAGATTATGCCGAAGACTATTTGGCTTATTACATTACCACTGCACAAAAAAACCATGAACCTGGTTATGTTTTGTCGGTAATGGTTGCCATTATCATTTCGATCTTTTTACTTAAAAACTTAGCCGATTATCTGGCCATGTTTTTTATCAATTTCCTTAGAAACGGAGTATTAAAAGATATGCGAAATGCTTTGTACAAAAAAACACTAGAACTTCCTTTGGCTTTTTATTCTGAAAAAAGAAAAGGAGACGTAATTTCTAGAATTTCAGCTGACGTAAACGAGGTTCAAAACTCTTTCTTAGCCATCTTGGAGCTTATTGTAAAAGAACCTTTAACCATTATTTTTACCATAACCACGATGCTTATCATTAGTGCTAAGCTGACTTTGTTTGTTTTCATTTTTATTCCTGTTTCTGGATATATTATTTCATTGATTGGAAAACAGCTTAAAAAACAATCAACCAAAGCCCAAGAAGAGCAAGGAAGATTCCTTTCTACTATCGAAGAAACAATTGGTGGACTGAAAGTTGTAAAAGGATATAATTCTGAAAATTACTTTAATAAAGTTTTTCAAAACTCGACAGAGCGTTTTTTCACTTTATCAAATAGTATTGGAAACCGCCAAAACTTAGCTTCTCCAGCAAGTGAATTTATGGGAATTACCGTAATTGCCATTTTGCTTTGGTACGGCGGTCAGATGGTTTTGATTGACAAAACATTACAAGGCGCTGCATTTATTGCTTATATGGGATTAGCTTACAACATTCTAACTCCTGCAAAAGCAATTTCTAAAGCTTCTTATGGAGTAAAAAGAGGAAATGCCGCAGCAGAACGTGTTCTCGAAATTTTAGAGCAAGAAAACACTATTGTTTCTAAAGAAAATGCTGTTGAAAAAACAACTTTTGATGACAATATCAGTGTTCAAAATGTAAACTTTAAGTACGAAGAAGAAACAGTTTTAAAAGACTTTTCTCTTCAAATAAAAAAAGGACAAACTGTTGCTCTTGTTGGACAATCCGGAAGTGGAAAAAGTACAATTGCCAATTTATTGACTCGTTTTTACGATGTTAACGATGGTTCGATTTCTATTGACGGAATCAACATTAAAGACATGAATCTGCAATCTCTTCGAAGCTTGATGGGATTGGTAACGCAAGACAGCATTTTATTTAACGACAGTATTAAAGCAAATATCGCTTTAGGAAAATTAGACGCGACTGATGACGAAATTATCGAAGCACTTAAAATTGCGAATGCTTATGAGTTTGTAAAGGATCTTCCGCAAGGAATATACACAAACATAGGCGACAGCGGAAACAAGCTTTCGGGAGGACAAAAACAGCGTTTATCTATTGCCCGTGCCGTATTGAAAAATCCGCCGATTATGATTTTAGATGAAGCGACATCGGCTTTGGATACAGAAAGCGAAAAATTTGTTCAGATAGCATTAGAAAACATGATGCAGAACAGAACGTCGATTGTAATTGCACACCGACTTTCGACTATTCAGAAAGCAGATGTGATTGTCGTAATGCAAAAAGGAAAAATCGTTGAACAAGGAACTCACGAAGAATTAATTGCCCACAACGGAACTTACAATAAGTTAGTTACTATGCAGTCTTTCGAATCATAAGACTTTCACATAACAAATAATCTAACACAGATTAAGGAAATATTAAAACTCAGTTTAATTTCTTTAATCTGTGTTTATTTTTATAACTTTAGGATAGTTAAAGATTGAAATTTAATTCTTTCAGAAAATGTATCTTAACAACCCCAACATAAAACTGCCAGACGATCCCGATACTATAGTTTGGAAATATCTAGACCTATCCAAATTTCTTGATTTATTGCTTTCGAAGAAACTTTTTATGTCGCGTTCAGACAAGTTTGAAGATCAATATGAAGGAACTTTCAGTGAACCGACTTACGAAGAGATTAAAAAACTTGCCGCAGATAATCCTGAATTTTTAAATTACTACAAAACACATCGCGAAAAAGTAGCCATAAGCAGCTGGCACATTAACGAATATGAATCTTTTGCCATGTGGCAGATTTTCACCAAAAACAACGAAGGCTTAGCTATTCAATCTACAATTGGGAGACTGCAAAAAGCAGTAAAACCAGAAAACAATTTTGACCAGTTTATCGGTGAAGTAAATTACATCGATTATAAAAAAGAATATATTCCGTTTGATGATTTATTCTTTCCGTTTTTATTTAAAAGAAAAAGTTTTCAATACGAAAGAGAAGTCCGTATCCTGAGTGACACTTCCAAAAGTGACATCAAATTAAATGACGGCTTAAAGATCAACGTCGACATCAACCAATTAATCGAAAAAATCTACATTCACCCAAAATCTGAAAACTGGTACAAAAAACTAGTAATAGAATTGGTTGAACGTTTAGGATTCGGTTTCGAAATCGAAAAATCGGATCTTGAAAGCGATATATTGATTTAAAGATGCTAAGGTGCTGAAATACTAAGATACTAAGATTCTGAGATGCTAAGATTCTAAGTTTTTTTTGCCACAGATTAAAAGGATTAGAAAGATTTTTCCACCGTTTCTGATTTGATTATGTTCCGTAGGAACATTTCATCGGTAGAAAAAATTATATTGTTTTGGTTAATTACGTTCCGTAGGAACGTTTGATTTTTGGTGTATTTTTTTTTAAAACAATGCAACGCATCCAACGTTCCTACGGAACGTAAATTGATTTGTCATCATTTTTTTCTACCGACCAGACATTCCCACGGAATGACGGCTTGATGTATAAAAATAAAAAACGCTGTTTTCATTAATAAAAGCAATTTAAAAAAGAGAGGCTATTTCAATAAGTTGAAACAGCCTCTCTTTTTATAAATCTTTTTAATCCTTTATCTGTGGCAAGAAAAAAACTTAGAATCTTAGCATCTCAGAACCTTAGCACCTTAGATAGGCTTATAACTCTTCACTTCCCATTTTTTAGAAGTCAGATCTATATAATTGTAGTGCAACACATCATTTTTATCAAACTGACCATTTTGGTTTGTATCTTCAATGGTTCTAAAATACAAACGGTTTTTAGATTCTATCAAACTCCAATCTACTAATTCTTCTAAATCGGCTGAAACTTTTGTAAAATTTTCTCCGCTGATATCACTTAAGTACAAAGTTTTAATATCGCTTGTATCAATTTTTCCGTCTTTATTAGTATCTAAATCTGTTAATGTATAAACCATCACATTATTATGCGTTTTATCGGCAACGGTTTTCAGAAAAGTAGCTGTTAAAATTAGAACTGGTTTATCTGATAAAGGTCTGATAGAATCTGAATCTACTTTCTGAAATTTTAAATTCTGAAGATATCCTGTAATTTCATATTCACCTAAATTAGAAATTGTAAAACTTACATCATTAACACTCGAAGAACCAAATCTTGCCTTAGATCCTCTTTCAAAAACCCTTAAATCTCCAACTGGATGAATTAAATAATTGGTTCCTTCCATTTGAATTGGCAAATCGGCGATTTCAATCTGGGTTGTATCGGTTTTAGTAATGCTCACTTTATTTGAAGCACCGTAACTTACTTTTGGTTTTTGAACTTCTTCTCGGCAGCTTATGACTGTTCCGATAAGTATAAGGGCGATATATTTAAAATACTTTTTCATCTACAATGATTATATACGATTATCAAATATACTATTTTTGATTGTATTTTTTGTTTTTATTGAATTTTATAACCGATCACGAAGCAGATTAAAGCCTCGCATTAATCTTAACGTTAAAAACTCTCGAAGTCATATAATTTGGAATCGCATATTGATTTTTTGAATACACATCACGAACCCAAGTATTTGTAATCGCATTTTGATTATTAAAGAGATTAAAAATTTCTAACCCCAGAGACAATTCTTTAAAATTCTTTAGCCAGCCTGTTTTTGTGTTTTGCGTGCTAGCATCTACGAAAACCTTTGCAAAACCAATATCGGCTCTTCTATAATCATTTAATCTGTTTTGATATAAATACGGATCTGAATATGCTGGCGCACCTCCAGGCAAGCCTGTATTATAAACCAAGTTCAAATAGACTTTCACACTTGGAATGTTGGGCATATAATCCTGAAACAACATCGCAAACTTTAATCTCTGATCCGTCGGACGGGCAATATATCCTTTGTTTTCATAATTTTCTTCCGTTTTCATGTATCCAAAACTTATCCAAGATTCGGTTCCAGGAACAAATTCGCCGTTTAATCTAAAATCAAGACCTTGCGCATAGGCTTTTGCATTGTTATTGGCAACATACCGTATACGAACATTATCAATCGAATACACATTTACATCTGAAAGTGATTTATAATAAAGTTCTGTCACCCATTTAAAGGGGCGGTTCCACATTTTAAAATTATAGTCGTTACCCAAAACAACATGAATTGCTTCCTGCGCTTTTACATTTGGGTTTACAACCCCTTCCAAATCTCGAAGTTCCCTATAAAATGGCGGTTGATGGTACAATCCTCCAGAAATTCTAAAAACCATATCGCGATTCCAATCTGGTTTTATTGCAAATTGTGCACGCGGACTTACCACAAATTGTGTTTTTCCTTCTTCTATTGCTCCCGAAACATTCCATCCTTGAAAACGTGCTCCTAAATGATACCAAATCTGACTTGAACCAATTTCCGATTGTTTATTCCACTGTGCATAACCAGAAAATCTATTTATAGTATTAAAATTTGTAGCACGAATATCTTGATACGGCAAAAGCGGCCCAGCATAAGGAGTATAGGGCTGATTATTTTTTGGAAAAATAAGTAAAGGCGGATTTATAGAAAATCCGGCAGAATCGATTACCTCCCATTCTACCACTCGATCTCGAATGGATTCTCTAGTATATTTTAAACCAAACTCTAACTGGCTTTCTTTACAGTTCTGAATTCCTTTCAATTCAATATTTGCAATTAAGGCATCCAAATCGTTACGGGCATGATTTAGCTGAGAACCAATTCCGCGCGTAAAATCAACTGCCGAAGCATTTTCTGGATCTTCAGCGTTTACGCTTCCTAAACGGTATTGCGCCAAAATATCAAAATGTTCCTTTTCTGTAGTATGAAATAAAGAACCAATTAATTTTAAAGTAAGTGTAGAAGATGCTTTATAAGTAGTTTTCAGAGCCCCAAAATAAGTATCGTATTGATCTTTTTCTTGCCCGTCATAATATACTGAAAGCGCCATTGGCTGGTCTGCTGTACCAAAATTAGTTTGGCGCACCAAAGGTTCATATGAATATTTATTTTGAGAAATATTTCCTAAAAAGCTCATTTGCCACTTTTCAGAAATATCGTAATTGATATTCGTTTGAATATCGGCAAAAGTCGGTTTGTAATTCGTCTCTGTATCTTGGCTGTTTACCAAAAGGCTATTATTTCTATAACGTACTCCAGTTACCGCTGACCATTTTTTGTTTTTAGACACTAAATCAACCGCAGCACTTCCTCCTAGAAAACTAGCTTCAAAAGCAGCACCAAATTGAGTTGGCTTGCGATAAGTAATATCTAAAACAGAAGACAATTTATCTCCAAACTTGGCTTGAAATCCACCAGCAGAAAATTCAACATTCTGCACCAAATCTGTATTTGTAAAACTCAAACCTTCTTGCTGTCCAGAACGAATTAAAAACGGACGATACACTTCTACTTCATTCACATAAACTAGATTTTCATCATAATTCCCGCCTCGCACCATATATTGTGAACTTAGCTCATTGTTTGAATTAACACCCGGAAGCGTTTTCAAAATATTTTCGATTCCGGCATTTGCGCCTGGAATTTTCTTTATGGTTTCCGTATCAACAGAGGTAATCCCTTGAACTCGCTTTCTATTTCCAGAAGAAACAAAAACCTCTCCCATTTGCTCCTCCGAATTATTCATAATCGGATTAAAAACAAAAACTTCATTTGTTTTCAAACTAACAGTTAAACTCACCATTTTTAATGAAACGTGAGTAAAAATCAAAGAAACTTTTTTGTTTGAAGGAATTACAATTTCATAAAACCCATTCGAATCTGACTGAACAAAAGTATTCTGCCAAGAGACATTCACACCCGAAACAGGATGTTTCTCTGCATCTAAAATCAGCCCTTTAATATGAGCGTTTTGAGCTAATGCAATACAGCTGAAAAATAAAAAGAGAAAAGCGAATGTAAACCTATTTTGACTCAAAGATTTGGGGTTTTATTTTTTTTGACTTCTGAAAAAACGAGTTTCAAAGATAGTAGTATTTCCTACATTATCAACTACCTCAATTTTTAAAACGTTTTCTCCTTCTGCCAAATACTGATCATCAAAAGTATGAGTAATTCTTCTGGCTTTATTTTCATATTCAAACAAAACCCAACTTCCGTTTAAATATCCATTATAAGACTTAATTCCCGACAAAGCATCACCTATTGTAAAGTCAATTTTCTTTTGATCGCTAATCCATTTTCCTTCAACTGGTTTTGCAATTTTTATCACTGGCGCAATTGTATCTAGAACCAAACCATATGTACCTAATATTTTTGCTTTGGCAGTAAAAACGTCTCCTTTTCTAATGGTTCCATTATAACTTGTTCCTTTACCAATATATAGCTTGTCTCGCAATGATTCTGGATATGTATCGTCTTTTATCGTAATTGTAAAATTAGAATGCACCGGAACCGTATCGTCATGAATAAAGACTTTGTTATTTCTAACATCAAAATTCATATTAAAATCATCATAGAAAGTTCCAGCTGGAAAGAAAACCGACATATTATCTTTCTCAAAGTTGGCATCTCTGTTATACTTAATAAAATATTTTCCGTCAACCGGCACCGCTTCTACAAGTGGCGTCGCGGTATCAAACTCAATTGGAATGGTCACCGAATTCATGTTACCAAAATAATCTGAAACCTCGATTTTGTAATTTGAAGTTAAATTAGGTTCTGCTTTTACAATACCACGAAGAGAATCTGTTTTTATAATGCTTAAAGCAAAAGGCGTTTTCATAAAAAGCTTTTGCACGCGCTGTCCAGATTTTTTATAACGAGAATAATCTATCAAAGCATTGATATAACGCATTTCATCAAAAGAATAGGTATTAAATTGATAATTATAATTCTGATTTCCGTTGAAAAAAGTCGAAACATTAAAAACTCCATTTTTGTTATGCGAGACATCATCGGTATCTACCGCATTAATTCCGAAACCTATTTTTCCGTTAGTTTTTACTTTAGAAGCTAAATAAGTTCCATCTTTTTGGAGCACCATATTAACCAACAAAGGCTGTTTTGAAAGATTGACAGTACCATTATCCAAAGGATAAGCATATAAACTTGACAAAGTAGGCTTTTTGGTATCTTTTAAATTTTGATCAAAGCCAAAGAATATCGGATTGATAACAAACTCCGTTTTACTATCTCTTATTTCAAAATGAAGATGCGGACCTTCAGACGAACCTGTATTTCCAGAAAGGCCAATTATATCTCCTTTTGAAACAGGAAGTTCACCTGGTTTTGGAAACATTTCAATTTCATACGCCTTTTCTTTATAATGTGTTTTTTTTACATAATCTAAAATGGCACCCGTTGGCGTTTGCAAGTGCCCATAAACAGAAGTATAACCATTTGGATGCGTGATGTAAATACATTTTCCATTTCCGAAAGTCGAAATTTTGATTCTCGAAACATATCCATCAGCAATAGCATGCACAGTTAATCCTTCTCTCTGATTGGTTTTCAAATCAAAACCAGCATGAAAATGATTCGGTCTTAACTCTCCAAAATTACCCGAAAGTTGCATCGGAATATCTAATGGAGGACGAAAATAATCTTTAGGATATTGCGTTTGAGCAAATATAAAATTACAAATCAAAAGGGTAAAGGCAGAAAATCTCATAAGCAACATTTTTGCTAAGATAAAGAAAAATAGAACAATAAAAGCAAGAAAAAACCTATAATTTCACAATTAATTGAATTACATATATTTATCTATTTTAATGTAAAAAAATCGATAAAAAATTGCATTAATAAAAAGGAATATTAACTTTGTAGGATTAAGTAATGAATAGGATGTATAATGAGTGTAATTGCAGAAATAATTGATACTCTTGAATATAAAGCCCAAAAGCTTTTTGAGAAATCAAAAGGTTTGGAGCAAAACAATCAAGTATTACGATTAGAATTAGCCAAAGCTGCGCAAATTATCCAGAAACAATCTGAGGAAATAGAAGCTTTGAAAAAGCAAAATGAAACACTTAAAATAGCCAATTCGTTACTTGGCAGCGACAATAACAAGAGAGAGACAAAGCTTAAAATAAATTCATTAATTCGCGAAATTGATTACTGTATAGCACAACTATCAGATTAATAATATGGACGGAAAGCTTAGAATTAAAATATCAATTGCAGACCGCGTTTATCCGCTTACGGTTGAACCTAGTCAGGAAGAAGGACTTAGAAGTGCTTCTAAAAAAATTGATGCTATGATAAAGCAGTTCGAAGAAAATTACGCGGTTCGTGACAAACAAGATGTTCTAGCCATGTGTGCATTACAATTTGCATCGCAAGTAGAACAGAAACAAATTGACAACGCAATCGATGGAGAAGAGACTATCGAAAGAATTAAAAGATTAAATTCGCTTTTAGATCAATATCTCGAAAAATAAACGTTCTTTACAGAAACTAAGATACTGCCTACATTAGTTCACAATTGGTAAACTCAACACTAACAATTTAGAATGAGCAAATCGTCGCTACTATAGTATGCCCTCCATTTGGCTGGGAAACTTGAACAGTGAGTTAGCTCAAAACTTGTCTTTACGAGTTTATACAAGCAATTAATGTAGGCTTTTTTTATATATAAACCCTAACAAACATGGACATCATAACGATCATTATTGGTATTGTAGGTATTGCAGCAGGATTTGCAATAGCTAAAATTATCGAGAAAAGTAATATTTCAAACCTAATTAAAAACGCTAAAAAAGAAGCAGCTTCAATATTAAAAGACGCTAATTTGGAAGCTGAAAATATCAAAAAAGATAAAATTCTTCAAGCAAAAGAACGTTTTATCGAATTGAAATCAGAACACGAACAAGTTATTTTAGCAAGAGACAAAAAAGTTGCTGAAGTAGAAAAACGTGTACGCGATAAAGAATCTCAAGTTTCTAACGAACTTTCTAAAGCTAAAAAAGTTAACGACGACTTTGAGGCTAAAACTGCCGAATACAACAATAAAATTGAGGTTTTAGACAAAAAACAAGCTGAAGTTGACAAACTTCATAAAAGTCAATTACAGCAATTAGAAGTAATTTCTGGTCTTTCTGCTGAAGAAGCAAAAGAACAATTGGTAGAAGGTTTAAAAGCTGAAGCTAAAACGAAAGCAATGTCTCATATTCAAGAAACTATTGAAGAGGCAAAATTAACTGCACAGCAGGAAGCTAAAAAAATTATCATCAACACTATTCAAAGAGTTGGAACTGAAGAAGCGGTAGAAAACTGTGTTTCTGTTTTCAACATTGAATCTGACGATGTAAAAGGACGCATTATTGGTCGTGAAGGACGTAACATTAGAGCTCTTGAAGCTGCAACTGGAGTTGAAATCATTGTTGACGATACACCAGAAGCTATCATTCTTTCTTGTTTTGATCCTGTTCGTAGAGAAATTGCTCGTTTGTCTTTACACAAATTGGTAACTGACGGACGTATTCACCCAGCAAGAATTGAAGAAGTTGTAGCTAAGACAGCTAAACAAATTGATGACGAAATTATTGAAGTTGGAAAACGTACCGTAATCGACTTAGGAATTCACGGTTTACACCCAGAATTGATTAAAGTTGTGGGTAGAATGAAATACCGTTCTTCTTACGGACAAAACTTATTACAACACTCGAGAGAGGTTTCTAAACTTTGCGGTATCATGGCTGCAGAATTAGGATTAAACGTAAAACTAGCTAAAAGAGCTGGTTTATTACACGATATCGGAAAAGTGCCGGATACGGAAAGTGATTTACCGCACGCACTTTTAGGTATGCAATGGGCTGAGAAATACGGCGAAAAAGAAGAAGTTTGCAACGCAATTGGAGCGCACCACGATGAGATTGAAATGAAATCTTTGTTATCTCCAATTATTCAAGTTTGTGACGCCATTTCTGGAGCAAGACCAGGAGCAAGACGTCAGGTTTTAGATTCTTACATTCAGCGTCTAAAAGATCTTGAAGATGTAGCTTACGGATTCAGCGGGGTTAAAAATGCTTATGCAATTCAAGCTGGTAGAGAACTTCGTGTAATTGTAGAAAGTGAAAAAGTTTCTGATGACAATGCAGCAAACTTATCTTTTGAAATTTCACAAAAAATTCAAACAGAAATGACCTACCCTGGACAAGTGAAAGTTACAGTTATTAGAGAAACAAGAGCTGTAAATATTGCTAAATAATCTTCGGAACATATACAAAAAATAAAGGCTGTCAATTGACAGCCTTTATTTTTACATCTATATTTAAGTTTTACATATCATTAAAAACGATTTTAAAACTGGTACCCACTCCTACTTCACTTTCTACTTCAACCGTTCCTTTCATAGCCTCAATTTGATTTCTTGTAATATACAACCCGATACCTCGAGCTTCTTCGTGTTTATGAAAGGTTTTATACATTCCGAATATTAAATCGCCGTAAACCTTCAAATCGATTCCGAGACCATTATCTGAAATCTTAAGCGATTTAAATCCTTCTGGCTCTATTGCAAAATCAAAAGTAATTATCGGATCACGATCAGGATGCGCATATTTAATTGCATTGGTTGTAAAATTCAGCAAAACACTTTCCATATACGCCGGATTAAAATTAATCGTAAGATACTTCGGAACGTTGTTGATTATCGTTACTTTTCGCTGTTTATCATAACCTTTAATAGTCGAAATTGTCTTCTCGATATACTCACAAAGCTTTAACGGAACGACTGCAATATTAATATTGCTTTGCGTTTTTACAATTTGGGTAAGATTTGAAATAGTCTCATTGAGATCGTTAGAAACGGCTCGCAAGTATTCCAGCATTTCAGCTACAGTTTGCTTACTAACATCAGCATCGATAAGATCTAAAATTGATTTTATGTTCCCGGCCTGTGTATTTAAATTGTGCGAAACAATATGCGAAAAATTCAATAAACGACTGTTTTGATCACTATACAGTTTCATAGTTTTCAAAAGTTCAAGCTCTTTTTCTTTTTGCGCCGACACATCTGTATGGGTTCCAATTACACGTAGAGGCTTTCCATTTTCATCGCGTTTAATCACTTTTCCCCGATCCAAAATCCATTTGTAATTCCCACTGGAAGTCATTACACGATGATAATTTTCGTAAAACGGAATCTTATTATCAAAATGTTCATGAATATCGGAGTAATATTTTGGAAGATCATCAGGATGAACGATTTTATCCCAACGTTCTGGATCATCAAAAATATCGGTAGATTCCAGTTCTAAAATTTTAAGAGACAGAGATGAATAAAAAACACTATTGGTAACCATATCCCAGTCCCAAATTCCAACCGTAGAAGCATCAAGAGCAAATTGAAAACGTTCTTCAGAAATCTTAAGTTTCTCTTCTTTATCTTTCAATTCCGTAATATCCGAAACATGTCCATAGAAAATGACATTTCCATTTGCAGAAGATTCTGTTTTAGAAGAAACCCTAAACCAGCGCATTCCTTTTTTTGGAAGAACAGCTCTAAATTCAATTTCCCAAGGTTTTATTTCTTTTCTAGCTTTGACTAAAGACTGAAAAAAAAGCTCACGATCCTGTGGTATAATTCGATCGTAAACTATAAACTTTACATCATTATTAAAATCCACTGCTGAAAGTTCAAATATTTCATCGGCCGATTTACTTACTAGTGGAAAGGTGTAATTATTATCAGCATCAATAACAAACTGAAAAAGCAGGTCGGGCATTTCGGCCAACAATTTTTTATAAAAATTATTTACCTCCAAGCAATCGTCATTTCCATATAAATCAAAAACCATATACTACTTTTTTATGTAAATAAGATATCGAGAACTTATGCGAGAGAAGCAAAACAAAACATCATATTTTACTGTATTAAATTCCTTTTAACGCAAATTTTTAACACAATATATAAATTTTCAAAACAAAAAACGTATAATACGATAAAAAATTACTTTCTCGGATGAAAACTATGCATAACTTCTTTTAAAAAACTGCGATCGAGATGAACATAAATTTCTGTTGTTGTAATAGATTCATGCCCTAACATTAATTGAATTGATCTCAAATCTGCACCATTTTCAAGCAGATGTGTAGCAAAAGAATGGCGTAAGGTATGCGGACTTATACTCTTCTTCAATCCCATTTTTTGTGCAAGATCTTTAATGATAGTAAAGACCATCGCACGTGTTAACTGATTTCCTCTTCGATTCAAAAACAAAGTGTCTTCTGCTCCTTTTTTAATATTGAGATTACAACGAATTGCATTTCTATAAATATCAATATATTTCTGAGTTAGTGATCCTATCGGAACAAACCTTTCCTTGTTTCCTTTACCCGTAATTTTAATAAAGCCTTCATCAAAAAATAGATCCGATATTTTTAGCGAAATCAACTCAGAAACACGAAGCCCACAACCATAAAGTGTTTCAAGCATAGCACGGTTTCGTTCGCCTTCGTTGGTACTTAAATCGATGTTTTCAATCAAAGCGTCAATTTCATTAAGCGATAAAGTATCGGGTAATTTACGGCCAGTTTTTGGTGCTTCAATTAACTCTAAAGGATTATCATTTCGATAATCTTCAAAAACCAGATAATTGAAGAAACTTTTGAGTCCAGAAATTATCCTTGCCTGCGATCTTGGATTTACTTCTTTAGCGACCGAATAAATAAATTGCTGTAATGTTTCATCTGAAATTTTTATTGGCGAAACATCTATTTGATTGGTTTCCAAAAAAAGGCACAAACGTTCAATATCAAAGCCGTAATTTTCGATTGTATTTTTAGACAAACCTCTCTCAATCCTCAAATACGACTGATAATCTTTTATGTATCTGCTCCAATTCATATTTACAAAGTAAATGATTTTTTGGCATAAAAAAACCTTCCTTAAAAAAGGAAGGTTCTTCAAATATTTTAATTTCTTAATTAAATTTATAGGCTGCAGAAATCTGGAAATTACCATTTTTTGCACTGTCATACAAATCTCCTGAGTCATCAATATTATCATCCCAAATAGGAGATAATCCCACAGTATAACGAAGACCAACTGAAAAATTATCAGTAAAACTATAACCTGCTCCAAAGTTAAAGCCAAAATCTACTGATTTTGTATCATCTTTAATATCATAACCATCAGATTTAGCTGACAACAAAAAACCAAGTTGAGGACCAGCTTCTACACTAAATTTTTTATCAACGATATAATATTTCGCTAGAACAGGAATATTTATATAGTTTAATTTTACATCTCCATCATCTCCAAAGCCATAATCAAATTTCGCTCCTTGAGTTGAGAATAAAAGCTCTGGCTGAATATAAAACTTCTCTACTACGTGGATTTCAGCTAAACCACCAATGTGAAATCCTACTAATGCATTAGCATCCCTCACATCTCCTCCAACGATACTTGAAATATTAAGACCTCCTTTTACTCCAAATCTGGTAGACTGAGCATTTGTGAATGCAAAAGCCATAATTGCAATGGCAGATAAGATAATTTTTTTCATTTTAATTTGTTTTGGGTTAAATTAATCAGATCAAATATAAAAATATTCTTCATAAATCTACATTAGGTTTTTAACAAATAAAATAGTAAATATTAGAGTAATTGTTAATTTTGAATTAAGCCAATTTAAAAATTAAAATTTTCGATACAAAAAAGCCTTTCTCAAAAATGAGAAAGGCTTTATAAAAAACTATTTATATTTCTTTTTAGAACTTATATCCAGCAGATAATGACAAAACCCTATAGTGCACTGTATTTATACCATGAAAAACATTAGTCAAACCAAAATTATATCTTGCTCCTGCTGATATATGTTTTGTAAAATCATAACCAGCACCAATATTAATACCAAAATCTACTACTTCTGATAAATCACCAAGATTTCCATTTCCCGAAAAAGAGTATTCAAAACTTCTCCCTTCATATCTTCCTTTAGTTGATAATAGAAGCCCAATTTGCGGACCAGCTTCAAGACTTAATTTATCCATGACATAGTACTTAGTCATAATTGGAATGTTCAGATAACTTAAATTAAATTCTTTGTTTATAGAAATAATCGACACCAGATTTTTCGTATGTAGCACCCTGAGTAGAATACAAAATCTCTGGCTGAATAAAAAGTCCCTTTGCAACTCTAAATTCTGCGAAACCTCCTAATTGGATACCTAACTTAGGCGTTTCATTTTCAATATTACCAACTAAACTTGACAACTGAACTCCTCCTTTTATTCCAAACTTAGTGTTTTGCGCATTTACAAAACCAAATACCATTACTGCAATTGCTAGAAAAAAGCTTTTTTTCATAATTTATATTTTTTACTTACGAATATCAAAAATTAAAATTTAGCCAATAATTGTTAAGACCCATAAAATTTAAATACATTCAAAAAAAGCCCTCCTCAATTGAAGAAGGCTTTCAAAAAAAACTAACTAAATGTTTTTTTTATTTGAATTTGTAAGTCATACCAAATCGAGCTGTACTAAAGAAGTTATTAAAAACATTTACATTTGCATCAAAAGTAGAAACAGCTTTACCACCTTTATATTTATAACTATCATAAGCCAAAATATCAGTTAAACCAAAATTAATAGCAAAACTGTCCGATACAAAATAATTAATTCCTAAACCTGCATTAAAGCCAACTCCAGAATATTTTGCTCCAGATTCTTTTCCGCTATCTAACCCAACTCCAGCTTCTGCATAAGTTTTAAATCTTTGACCAAGATTTAAAAAATAATAACGTCCAAAAACACCCGCTTTAAAAATTGAACTTTTATCAGCATCTGATCCCGTTGTCTTTTCTTTATAAGAACCAACCCCTAAGTCAAGACCAAGAGCAAATTTGTCTGTTAAAAAATACCCAGCCTTTGGGTTAAATTCAAAAAAATTAGTTTTTGTTTCTGTGTTTTTGTCATTTTTCGATGACAGACCTAAATTTCCTTCTAAAAGAATGTTTCCTTTAGAAAACCCAAATGAACTAGAATCTTGTGCGTTTGCAAAACTAAACCCCATTACTGCAATAGCAGCTAAAAAAATTTTTTTCATAAATTTTAAAATATTATTTGATTAACACCGAACAAAACTAAGATTACACTTACAAAAAATACTCCACTACAAGTTTAAAAAGTATTAAAATAAGGCAAAAATGAAATCGATATAGACCAATTGAAAATCAAAGCTTTGAAAGAAAAAAAGAGGTTTTTATAATATAAAAAAGCAGTTTGAGTGGGAATTTTAGTAATTATTTAATCCAAATTATAATGCAATAAAATGCTAAATATGTAGTTTTGAACTTTAAATAACATTTTAAAATACCAATTTTTAAAAACCTTTTTATGAAGAAAATACTTTTAGTAGCTGTTATGTTCCTTGCAACATCAGCAGCAGTAAACGCACAATTTGTACAAATCGGGGTAAAAGCAGGAGCTAACTTTGCTAACCAAACTGGAGGTTCTGATTTTAATGGAATCTCTGTTGATAAAGAAGGTATTACGAGTTACCACGCAGGTCTTGTAGCAGAACTTAAATTATTAGAAAAATTCTCAATTCAGCCAGAGCTTTTGTATTCTACTCAAGGAGCTACTTATAAAAACGCTCTTACTGAATTTAAAAACGAAATGGGATATATTGCTATTCCTGTAATGGCAAAAATTTACATGACTAAGTCTCTTAGTTTAGAACTTGGTCCACAGGCGTCTTTCCTTGTTAGTAATAAAAAAGAATTTGATGCTGCAGATCCAAAAACATTTGACTTTTCTCTTAACGCAGGTTTAGGATTAAAAGTTGTTGGAGGTCTTTTTGTTCAAGCTCGTTACGGAATTGGTCTTACTGAAATTTCAGAAGAAGCTGATTTTAAAAACTCTGTATTCCAACTTTCTGCTGGATACATGTTCTAAAAATATATCACATACTTTTACAAAAACCGCTCTATTTATTAGTGCGGTTTTTTTATTTTTACACTTATGTGTGAAATGTCATTTGTGAAATGTAAAAGGCATCACACTCCTTAATTAAAAACGAAATTACTTTATGAAAATCTGCATTATCAACGGACCAAACTTGAATCTTTTAGGAAAACGTGAACCCGAAGTTTACGGAAGTCAGACTTTTGAAGATTATTTTGAAACGTTGAAACAAAAATTTCCAAACATCGAACTTTCGTATTACCAAAGTAATATTGAAGGCGAACTGATTGGTAAAATTCAAGAATGCGGTTTTAGTTATGACGGAATTATTTTAAATGCAGGCGCTTACACACATACTTCTATTGGTTTAGGAGATGCGATGAAGGCAGTTACAACTCCTGTAATAGAAGTTCATATTTCTAATACTTATGCTAGAGAAAGTTTTAGACATCAGTCGTATTTATCCGGAAATGCCAAAGGTGTTATTCTAGGATTTGGTTTAAAAAGCTACGAATTAGCGATTCAGTCGTTTTTATAATTTTTTTTAAACAAATGTCATCCTGAGCGGAGTCGAAGGCTAATGAAAACCAGATGAGGCTTCGACTTCGCTCAGCCTGACAAAGAAGTCAGTAGTTTCTTATCGAATTTAACAAATTATTAGTAACCTCATTTTCAACTTCTTTTATTTTTGTGAGAGAAACCACTTTCATGAGAAACTATACTTTACTCGCTTTTTTATTATTTTCTATTTCTAATTTCGCCCAAATCAAAGGAACTGTAACCGATGAAAAGGGAAATCCGCTTCCATTTGTTTCTATTTTTCAAGAAGGTACCTATCAAGGCACCACTTCCAACGAACAAGGAAAATATCAGCTGAACGTAAAAGAAATTGCGGGAAGTACAATCATTTTTCAATATTTAGGCTATAAAACTCAAAAGAAAATTGTTCTCGCAGCAACGAAAACAGTCATTTTGGATGTTCAGCTTCGCGAAGAAAGCTTTGCATTAAATGAAGTTGTAATCGATCCTAAAAATAATCCTGCAAATGCAATTATAAGAAGCGCTATTGCCAATAAAAAAGAAAACTCAGATAAAACTGGAAGATACACGGCCGATTTTTATTCGAAAGGAATGTTTAAAGTCAAAGATCTCCCTAAAAAAATTCTAGGTAAAAAAGTAGATTTAGGCGAAGATATGGCTTCAAATTTAGATTCAACAGGAACAGGAATTCTATATTTATCTGAAACTATTTCGAAAGTTAGTCTTGAAAAACCAAACAAGTTTAAAGAAAACATTATAGCTTCAAAAGTTTCTGGAAACAACCGTGGTTACAGCTACAACACAGCAGCCTTATCGAACTATGATTTTTATGACAACGCTTTAGATTTTGATGTAAAGCTTATCTCTCCCATTGCAGATAATGCTTTCAATTACTACAAATACAAATTGGAAAGCACTTTTTATGATGACAACAATCAGCAAATTAATAAAATTAAAGTTATTCCGAAACGCGATAAAGAACCCGTTTTTGAAGGTTACATCTATATTGTAGATGATAGTTTTGCGATTTATGCCATCGATTTGGACATCAAAGGGTATAGAATGAAAAATGAATTCACTGAAATAATGAATCTAAAACAGAGTTTCAGTTATAACTCCAAAAATAAAATATGGTCCAAAAACGCGCAGACACTTTCTTTTAACGCAGGCATTTTTGGAATAAAATTCTCTGGAAATTTCAATTATGTATACTCCAATTATGAATTCCCAGATACTTTTGATAAAAAAACTTTTGGAAACGAACTTGTTGCTTTTGATCTCAATGCGAATAAAAAAGACGATGCTTTTTGGAATGAAATTCGTCCGATTCCGTTAACTCTGGAAGAAAGCACTGATTATGCCAAGAAAGACAGCCTTCAAACCATTAGAAAATCAAAAAAATACACTGATTCTATAGACGCCAAAAACAATAAATTTAAAGTTTGGGATGTCTTAATGGGTTATGATTATAAAAACACTTTCAAGAGATATTCTTTTGATTATAAAGGCTTGCTAAATATTGCTTCTTTAAGCTTCAATACCGTTCAGGGTTTTAATCTGGATTCTGGTTTTTCTTTTAAAAAATGGAGTGAAGACGAAGGAAAAAGCACTTCTATAAGCACCACCTTTAATTATGGTTTTTCTGATGAACGTTTTCGTGCAACTGGACAATTCAGCCATCGTTTTAATAATATAAATTATGCCACTATTTGGGGTTCTGGAGGAGTAAAAACAGCTCAATTTAATAGTGCAGAGCCTATTTCTAAATTGATCAATTCTATAAGTTCTTTGTTTTTTAAAGACAATTACATGAAGCTGTACAATTTAGAATTTGCAGAAATTAATTACGGTCAAGATATTGCAAACGGAATAAATCTTACAGGCAAAATTGGCTACGAACAGCGTAAACCACTTTTTAACACAACTGATTATTCATTCTTTAAAAAAGATGATATTTATTCTTCGAATAATCCTTTGGCACCAAACGATTTTACAACTCCTGCATTTGATCAGCATCATTTATTTAAAACTCTAGTGACAACAAGAATCAACTTTGGCAACAAGTACATTTCGAGGCCAGACGGAAGATTTAATTTTAAAGATGATAAATATCCGACGGTTTATCTAGCATTCGAAAAAGCATTCGCGGCAAGCGAAAAAAAATACGAATACGAAAGAATAGGTGCTTCTGTTCAATATGATTTATCTCTTGGAAATAAAGGTCTTTTAGGGACAAATTTTAGAGCTGGCAAATTCTTTAATGCAGAGAATATTTCATTTATCGATTACAGGCATTTCAACGGAAACCAAACCCACATAGGAACAAGCGAACGTTATTTGAATGTTTTTAATATGATGCCTTATTATTCTAACAGCACAAACGACAGTTATTTTGAAATGCATACTGAATACAATGACACTGGTTTTATCATGAATAAAATTCCGTTATTGAATCTTTTAAAATCTACAATGAATATCGGTTTTCATGCTTTAGCGATTCCAGACAAAAAACCATACTCTGAGTTTACAATTGGTTTAGACAATTTAGGTTTCGGAAAATTTAAATTATTCCGAGTAGATTATGTGCATTCTTATCAAGGTGGCATCCAACAAAACGGTGTTGTGTTTGGGTTGAAGATTTTGAATGTGGTAGATTAAGATACTAAGGTTCTGAGATGCTAAGATTCTAAGTTTTCTTTTAGTACTTAATACTAATTTTGTCAGGCTGAGCGAAGTCGAAGCCCTGCAAAGATTTTCAAACTAAAAAAAATCTGCTTAATTTATAATCTGGTTTTAAGTAGATTGTAAATTAAGTAGATTTTTAAATTAATCTTTGTCAAAGTTTAAAACTTTGACAAAGAAAAAACCTTAGAATCTTAGCATCTCAGAACCTTAGCGTCTTTAAGAGTGATAATCATCCGGCTCTATATGTATCAAAACATTTCCTAACTGCGGAATTTGTTCTTTCAATGTATCTTGTAATTTATGAGATAAATCGTGTCCTTCTTTTACTGAAATTTTTGCCGAAACTATGGCATGAAGATCAACATGATAACGCATTCCTGCTTTACGAATAAAACATTTTTCGGTTCCTAGAATTCCAGGAACAGTCAAAGCGACAACACGAATTTCTTCTACTAAGTCGTCGTTTAAGTTTTCATCCATAATTTCACCAAGTGCTGGTCTGAAAATTTTATAACTGTTGTATAAGATAAAAAAAGCTGCAAAAAGCGCAGCCCAATCATCTGCAGATTCGTAACCTTTACCCATAATTAAGGCAATCGAAATTCCGATAAAAGCAGCTACAGAAGTAATCGCATCGCTTCTATGGTGCCAAGCATCGGCCGCTAAAGATGAACTATTTGTTTGTTTGCTTCGTTTCATTACCAAACGGAAAGAGTATTCTTTCCAGATAATAATTGCGCCTAAAACATATAAAGTCCATGATTTCGGCAAATCGTGCGAAGTCCCAATATTCGCAATACTTTCGTAACCAATAATTGTTGCTGAAGTAATTAAAAATCCAACAACCAAAAACGTAATCAAAGGTTCTGCGCGCCCATGACCGTAAGGATGATTTTCGTCTGCTGGTTTATTCGAATATTTAATTCCAAACAGCACCAAAAATGACGCAAAGATATCTGTCGTCGATTCGATTGCATCTGCAATCAAGGCATAAGAATTGCCAAAAAAACCTGCAAGACCTTTTACAAGGGCCAAGCAGGTGTTTCCAACTATACTAAAGATAGTAGCTTTTATAGCTTTTTGTTCATTTGTCATTTAGACTATTTTTTTTCGCCACGAATTCACGAATTATTTTTTATAATCTTTGAAAATAAAATTCGTGAATTGCTTCGCCAGTTCGCTTTCGCTTGTGTCGTGGCAAATATTTTTTAAGCTCTCACGATTTTTGCGCCGATTGCTCTTAAACGCTCGTCAATACGCTCGTATCCACGGTCGATTTGCTCGATGTTTTGGATCGTACTTGTCCCTTTTGCAGAAAGCGCCGCAATCAATAATGAAATTCCTGCACGAATATCAGGAGAAGACATTGTTGTTGCTTTTAATTGAGATTCGAAATTATGCCCCATCACCACAGCTCTGTGCGGATCACATAACATAATTTTTGCTCCCATATCAATTAGTTTATCCACGAAGAACAAACGGCTTTCGAACATTTTTTGGTGAATTAAAACATCTCCTTTCGCTTGTGTTGCCACAACTAAAACGATACTTAATAAGTCAGGCGTAAATCCTGGCCATGGCGCATCAGCAATAGTTAAGATAGAACCATCGATATCTGTTTTTACTTCATATCCGTCTTTGTGAGCAGGAATGTAAATATCGTCGTTACGTTTTTCGATCGTGATACCTAATTTTCTGAAAGTATTCGGAATCAAACCTAAGTTTTCCCAGCTTACATTTTTGATCGTGATTTCACTTTTTGTCATAGCTGCAAGACCAATCCAAGAACCAATTTCGATCATATCTGGTAAAATTCTGTGCTCGCAACCACCAAGGCTTTCAACACCTTCGATAGTCAATAAGTTAGACCCAACTCCTGTGATTTTTGCTCCCATAGAGTTCAGCATTTTACACAATTGCTGCAAGTATGGCTCACAAGCAGCGTTGTAAACTGTAGTTGTTCCTTTTGCTAAAACTGCTGCCATTACAATGTTTGCAGTTCCAGTTACAGAAGCTTCGTCTAAAAGCATATCTGTTCCAGTTAATCCCTCTTTTGGAGATTCTACCCCATAAAAATGATCTTCTCTATTATATCTGAATTTTGCTCCAAGGTTAATAAAACCTTCAAAGTGTGTATCTAATCTACGACGACCAATTTTATCTCCTCCTGGTTTTGGAATATATCCTTTTCCGAAACGAGCTAAAAGCGGACCAACAATCATAATAGAACCACGAAGCGCTCCTCCTTCTTTTTTGAAAGCTTCAGTTTCTAAATATCCAACATTAACTTCGTCAGCTTGAAAAGTAATTGAACCTGGTTCGTTACGTTGAATTTTTACCCCTAAATTACCCAACAAAGTGATTAATTTATTGATATCTATAATATCAGGAATGTTATTAATTTTTACTTTCTCTCCTGTTAGAAGCACGGCACATAAAATTTGTAATGCCTCATTCTTTGCTCCTTGTGGAGTGATTTCTCCTTTTAAAGGAGTTCCTCCTTCGATTTTAAAAATTCCCATAGATTTCTTTTAGGTTCTTTCAAAGTTTCTAAGATTCTGAGATTCTAAGATTCTAAGTAAAAAAACTCAGCAACTTAGTAGCTTAGTAGCTTAGCAGCTTTTTTTATTTTTGTTTTTGTTTATTTTTCAAGCATCTAAGTAAAAAAACTTAGCAACTTAGGGGCTTAGCCTCTTAGTAGCTTTTTTTTACTTTTGATTATTATTTTTTTGAAATGTCTTTTTTTGACCGCCTTTATTATTGTTTTTGTTATTCTGAGTTTTCGGCTGTATACCAGAAGCTGTTTTATTAGACATGCGTTTATTGGTACGCATTAAATCTGTAGTGTTTAACAGTTCTTCAGTACTGTGCAATAAGTTGATTTTACCTCCCGATAATTCAAATAAATGCTCAAAAATCACATCGTCTTTTACAGTGTCTTTGTTCCAGCTCAAAAACGATTTTTTCATGTGATTCGCAATTACCATCACCAAAGCAGTTTTCATTTCGCCTTCTTCCCATTTATTAGCAACATCAATCATGTACTTAATGTTGTTTCCATAAAATCTATATTTCGGGAAATTCTGAGGATATTGTAAAATCTCCGGTTTGAGTTGCAAAACATCTCTTGATGGAATCGGATATGGCGATTCTACATTCAATTTAAAATCAGACATAATAAAAAGCTGATCCCAAAGTTTATGTTGAAAATCTGGAACATCGCGCAAATGCGGATTCAGACTTCCCATAACCTGAATGATATATTTTGCGGCTTTATTGCGCGTTTCATCATCTTCGATTGCAGTTGCCTGATCAATCAATTTTTGCAAATGACGACCGTACTCCGGAATAATTAAACGCAGTCTTTCAGAATTGTATTCTAAATTGAAAACAACGTCACTTGCGGCTTCTCTTTTATATTTTTCGATCATAAGTTTATAATGAAACTATACCTTCTATTGTAGAAACTTCTTTGTATTTACTGATTACATCATCTGAGCTGTGCATAGTAACATCTACAGAAACGCTGGTAAATTTACCAGTTTTTGATTTTGTTGTTTTAATCACCGCTCCCATTCTATCGAAAGCTTTTTCAACACGCTCTACATTATCTGCTACAGAAGGCACAATAAATTTGTACAAATATTCTGCTGGCCAAGTGTTTGCGTTATCAAGCTCCACTTTTAATCTTTCGTAAAATTCGGCTGTATTTTTTTCTTTATCGTTCTCCATTCGTAATTAAAAATAAACGCAAATATACGGTTTTGATTTTAGACTTTTGAGTTTAGATTTTAGATTTTTTTTGGGCTTAAAACTTTGTTTTAAAGGGACAAAGTTACAAAGGCGCAAAGGTGCAGAGAAAAAAGCAATCGAAGATTATTTCTTTGTAAATTTTACGCTTATATTTGAGAAATAATCTGCTTAAAAATTGTTCGCAAACATATAGAGTTTGTCTTTTGTCATCCTGAGGAACGAAGGATCACACTAGAAACTCGATAAAGATTGGAGAATTACTCTGCGGAGCTACTTGTGTGATCCTTCGTTCCTCAGGATGACAAGTTTGCGTTTAAACTCTTCGATATTAAAACACATTACAATGAAAAAAATCATCTTCTTACTTTTTACATTTTTCACTTTTTACAATATTCAAGCACAAGAAGTCAAAACCTTAACCTATTTCCAAAATGACACTTTAAAACTGGATTTAGATTTATATCTGCCTAAGAAAAAAGCGGGCGAAAAAATTCCGTTGATTATGTTCGCTTTCGGTGGAGGATTTTCTGGCGGAGAACGAACAAGCGAAAAAGAATTCGGAAAATTTATGGCTCAAAACGGTTATGCCGTTGCCAGCATTTCGTACAGTTTATATATGAAAGGAAAAGATTTTGGTTGCAAAGGAACTTTAACCGAAAAAATAAAAGCAATCCAAATTGGCGTAAGCGATATGTGGCAGGCAACAGCTTTCTTAGTTGAGAATGCTGATAAATATAATCTTGACACTTCAAAAATCTTTATTTCTGGAATTAGTGCTGGAGCAGAAATTGGTTTTCATGCTTCGTTCTGGGATTATAAATTAATGAATTTATACAAAAGCAATCTCCCTAAAAACTTTAAATACAAAGGTTTCATTGGAGGTTCGGGAGCGATTCAGGATATTAATTTGATTACAAAAGAAAAAGCAATTCCGATGTTATTGGCGCACGGAAGCAATGATGATACTGTTCCGTACGCTGCTGGTTCACATCGTTCTTGCCCAACAAATGCTTCTGGCTGGTTGATTCTTTTTGGCTCTTATGCCGTTTATAATCAAATGAACGATTTACATAAAGACATCGAACTGATTACTTTCTGCGGTGGCGGACATGAATTCTCTGGTTATCTTTTCCACGAAGGACAACAATATGTTTTAGATTTTGTGAATGATGTTTTGAAAGGCAAAAAGTTTGAATCGCATTTGATTGTTCCTTCTAAAAACGGAGAAAGTTCTGGGAAGTATTTGTTTTGTGAGTAATTCTTAAAATAAAGACAATGAAAGTTGATTATAAAAATTTTGAAATTGAAGTTATTGACGATGAAAATCATACTCTGAATTCGACCAAAAACTTACATCAATATCAGACCGTTTATTGTGAAGAAAGTGAATTTCATTCTGTTAGCAAGCACGGAATTATTATTAAAGAACATGGAATTGAGATTTCAAGCTTAATAATACATGAATTTGGGGGCGCAACAACAATCTCCGATGATTCTTTTATTATTGAAGATGATAAAATATGGATACGAATCTGCAATAAAATTTATTGTTTTTCAATCCCAAACTTAGAGCTTATTTGGCATAAAGAATTTGATTTCGCCACAAATTTTAGCTTTCACAAGCTTGAAAATGATTTCATCATATATGGAGAAGTAGAAATTTTCAGAATCACAAAGGAAGGAGAGATTATTTGGCGTTTCGGAGGAAGAGATATTTGGGTAAGTGTTGATGGAAAAAATCCTTTCAACATCGAAACTGATAAAATTCGATTATGCGATTTTCAGTCAAATGAATATATTCTTGATTTTGATGGAAAAGAATTAGAATTCAATCCCAGAATAATTGAGACCGCGAACAAAAAGAAATGGTGGCAAATATTTGGCTAAAGCCGAAACGCTAATCTGTAAAATTCCGTTGGTTAAAACCAACGGCAATTCAAATAAAAATTGCTCCAGCGGAGCAAAATATTTATAGCAAATTTCAATTTCCCGCATATCAAAAGCTCCAGCGGAGCGGCATATAAATTATTCAAAATGTGTCGCCCCGCTGGGGCTTTTTAACAAATAATCAATTCTGTTTTCTATAAATATGTCGCTCCTCCGGAGCTTTTTAACCTATGACATCCTTATTTTCTCTATAAATATGTCGTCCCTCTGGGACTTTTTTGTTTCGTAAAATTATATTCATAAAATAACTCCAAAAACAAAACCATCTCTCCTTTTTAGCCCTGATGGAAGCGGAAATCCTTTTGCTTTTTTCTTTAAAAAGCAAAAGATTGCAGCGGACAGCAGGAACCCATGACTAGAAAAAATGCCAAATCTTTTGCTTCAAGTAAATATTCTTTTTAATTATAAATAAGTTTAGGTAAATTTGCGCTTTATTTTTAGAATAGTGCAAAAAGAAATTATAGTCTTGCTTGGCGGACCTGGTACTGGAAAATCAACACTTATTAACGAATTGGTAGCTCGTGGCTTTTGCTGCTATCCAGAAATCTCTAGACAGGTTACCATGAAAGCGCAAGAACAAGGCATTGAGCAGTTGTTTCTAGAACAGCCGCTTTTGTTTAGCGAAATGCTATTGGAAGGTCGTATCGATCAATATAAAAATGCTCTTGAAGAACCTGACAATGTGGTTTTTATTGACAGAGGAATTCCAGATGTGGTAGCTTATATGGATTATATTGGCGATGAATATCCCGAAAGTTTCGTTAAAGCTTGCGAAGATTATAAATATTCTAAAACTTTTATTTTACCGCCTTGGGAAGAAATTTACCAAAGTGATTCTGAACGTTATGAAAATTTTGATCAGGCAGTAAAAATCCAAGAGCACCTTGTTGAAACTTACAAAAAATATGGTTACGAACTGATTGAAGTTCCTAAAGATACAGTTGAAAACAGAATTCTTTATATCTTAGACAAAATTTAGCGGTATGGTTTAAAGTTGCAAAACTAGAAACTGTTTTCTAAATTTTTAACTTTAAAACCAAAGCAATGCTCGGAGCACAGGATATTCTTCTAAAATACTGGAAACACGACAGTTTTAGACCGTTGCAAAAAGAAATTATCGATTCGGTTCTTGAAGGACAGGATACTTTTGCCGTACTTCCTACGGGCGGCGGAAAATCCATTTGTTTTCAGGTTCCGGCCATGATGCAAGAAGGAATCTGTCTCGTTATTTCGCCTTTGATTGCCTTAATGAAAGACCAAGTGATGAATCTGCAGAAAAGAGACATCAAAGCGATTGCGCTTACGGGCGGAATTCATACGGAAGAACTGATTGATCTTTTGGACAATTGCCAATACGGAAATTATAAATTTCTCTACTTATCGCCAGAGCGCTTGCAATCGGATTGGATTCTGGAACGCATTAAAAACCTACCTATCAATTTAATTGCTATTGACGAAGCGCATTGTGTTTCGCAATGGGGTCATGATTTTAGGCCTGCGTATCTTAAAATTTCGGAATTGAAAAAGTTCTTTCCGAAAATTCCGTTTTTAGCTCTGACTGCAACAGCAACTCCGAGAGTTATTGAAGATATTAGAACGCAGTTAGAATTAAAAAATCCACGACATTTTCAGCAGTCGTTTGAGCGAAAAAATATCGCTTATATGGTTTTTGAAGTTGAAGATAAACTATATAGAACCGAACAAATTCTTAAAAAGAATCCACAGCCTTCTATTATATATGTGCGAAATCGCAAAGGGTGTTTAAACATGTCTTCGCAATTGCAATCGTTAGGTTTTACATCAACTTACTATCACGGCGGACTTTCATCTAAAGAAAAGGACAAGAATATGCAGTTGTGGATGTCTGAGCAGGCGCAAGTTATTGTTGCCACGAATGCCTTCGGGATGGGAATTGACAAAGACAATGTAAAAACGGTTATTCATACGCAACTTCCAGAAAACTTAGAAAATTATTATCAAGAATCTGGACGCGCAGGACGAAATGGCGCAAAAGCCTTTTCGGTACTTTTATATAATAATTCAGATTCTATCCAGACTGAGCAGCAATTTTTAAATATTTTGCCAGACAAAAAGTTTCTGAAAACGATGTACAACAAACTTTGCAATTACTTTCAGATTGCTTACGGAGAAGGTTTAGACGAAACTTTTTCTTTCAAACTGAATCATTTTTGCAACAAATATGACTTCCCTACTCTTAAAACCTATAATGCTTTACAGTTTCTGAATCAGCAGGGAATTATTACCATGTCTCAGGAGTTTTCAGAGAAAATCAATATTCAGTTTTTGATTGAATCTAAAGAAGTGATTCGATACATGAGCTTAAATCCAAATGAAGAAGAAATCATTTTAGCGATTTTAAGAACTTATCCAGGAGTTTATGAGGTAAAATCTAATTTAAACCTGGGATTGATTGCTAAAAAAGCGAATCGTTCTGAAGAACAGGTTCTTGCTGTTTTAGAAAAATTAAAAGAAAAAGAAATTATTGAATATAAATCTAAAAATAACGATGCTACAATTTTATTTAATGAAGTCCGAGAAGATGACCATACTATAAATAGAGTTTCGAAATATTTAGAAAAACAGAATGAAGTAAAAAAAGAACAACTTTTATCGGTTCTTCATTATATAAAGGACAATAAAACCTGCAAAAACAGATTAGTGTTAGATTATTTTGGAGAAGAAACAAAAGAAAACTGCGGCATTTGTTCGTACTGCATTACACTAAAAGGAAAAATTACCGAAGCCGATTCCATTGCAGACAAGATTTTATCTTTACTCAGAACCGCTTCTCTGACTTCGAGAGAAATAGAAAATCAGATAAAAATGGATACAAAAGACATTTTGTCTGTTCTTCAGGAATTACTCGAAAACAATCATATCATTATACAAGCGAATAATAAATACACTTTAAAATCATAATGGAGAAATTGAAAATTATATTTATGGGAACACCAGAATTTGCCGTTGGCATTTTGGACACCATTATTAAAAATAACTATGATGTTGTTGGCGTAATTACTGCTGCAGATAAACCAGCAGGACGCGGACAAAAAATTAAATATTCGGCTGTTAAAGAATATGCACTTGCCAACAACCTTACTTTATTGCAGCCAACCAATTTAAAAGACGAGAGTTTCTTAGCTGAATTAAAAGCTTTAAATGCCAATTTACAAATTGTAGTTGCTTTTAGAATGCTGCCAAAAGTAGTTTGGGAAATGCCAAGTTTAGGAACTTTTAATCTTCATGCTTCTTTATTGCCAAATTATCGTGGGGCTGCTCCTATTAACTGGGCTATTATTAATGGCGAAACTAAAACTGGTGTTACGACTTTCTTTATTGATGATAAAATTGATACCGGTGCCATGATTTTAAATTCTGAAATCAATATTGAGCCAGAAGAAACGGCTGGACAATTGCACGATCGTTTAATGAAACTAGGAAGTACCACTGTAATTGACACTTTAAAAGTTATTGAAAGTGGAAATGTTACCACAACAATCCAAGAAGACAACGACGATATTAAAACGGCTTATAAATTAAATAAAGAAAACTGCAAAATTGACTGGACAAAATCTGGGGCAGAAATTAATAACTTAATTCGAGGATTAAGTCCGTATCCTGCATCTTGGTGTTTTTTAAAAGATCAAAATGAAGAATTAAACATCAAAATTTACGAAGCCAAACTAGTCTCAGAATCACACTCTTATGAGATTGGAAAGCTTATTAGCACTAAAAAAGAAATTAAGATTGCAATAAAAGAGGGCTTTATTCAGTTATTAAGTCTACAATTTCCAGGAAAAAAGAGAATGCTTGCTTCAGAATTATTAAATGGAGTGAGTTTTTCAGAAGTTGCAAAAGTGTATTAAGGTCAGTAAAACAGGGGTTTGTACCTGTTTTTCATCGATGAACAACACTCTTTATGAACAAAAAAAGCAAGTTATTAACAATTTTTGCTAAAAATAAAGAAAACACTTGCACGCAACGGATTTCCTACTAAATTTGTGTATTAACAATTTTTTTTAACCAACAATTAATAACTAATTATTATGAACAAATCAGAATTAATCGATGCTATCGCTGCTGATGCAGGAATTACAAAAGCTGCGGCGAAATTAGCTTTAGAGTCTTTTTTAGGTAATGTAGGAACTACTTTGAAAAAAGGTGGAAGAGTTTCATTAGTAGGTTTCGGATCATGGTCAGTATCTTCAAGAGCTGCTAGAGACGGTAGAAACCCTCAAACAGGAAAAACTATCAAAATCGCAGCTAAAAACGTTGTAAAATTTAAAGCTGGTGCTGAATTAGAAGGTGCAGTGAACTAAGTAAGAAAGTTCTCTAAACTTATAATATAATTAAAACCTTCCTTCTGGAAGGTTTTTTTATGCGGTTTAACGATTTTTTTTGTGATTTTAATTTTTTTATGATTAAATTTAATAAAAATTGTAACCGTATGATTTCAGAAAAATTAAAAAAAGGACACCTGCTTATTGCCGAGCCTTCAATAATTGGAGATTTATCTTTTAATAGATCGGTAATTTTATTAGCAGACCATAACAAAGAAGGATCAATTGGTTTTATAATTAACAAGCCATTAAAATATACTATTAATGACTTGATTCCTGAAATTGATGCTAACTTTAAGATATATAACGGCGGCCCTGTAGAACAAGACAACCTTTATTTTATTCACAATATTCCTGAGTTAATCCCAAATAGTGTTGAGATTTCAAACGGGATTTATTGGGGTGGCGATTTTGAGTCAACCAAAGACTTAATAAACAACGGATCTATTAGTAAAAATAATATTCGTTTTTTCTTAGGTTATACTGGTTGGGAAGAAAATCAGCTTGAGAATGAAATGCAGGGAAACTCTTGGATTATTGCTGATAATAATTACAAAAATAAAATTATCGGAAAATCTACTACCCATTTTTGGAAAGAGCAGATTATTGAGCTTGGCGGCGATTATCTTATTTGGTCTAACGCACCTGAAAATCCATATCTGAATTAATTTTCAGAGATGGATTCATTTAGTCGCTGCACTAATAAATGAGCCAGATTTGTTGTAAACTCCTTTTTTCGATATTTAGTTATCGGCTGTATTCCCATGATTACATTAGTTAGAAATAATTCGTCTGCTTTTTGAAGATCAAACGGCGAAATTATTTCTTCTGATACTTCTATACCTTCTATTTTTTTAGCTAGAGCTAAAATCTGCTTACGCATAATTCCGTTTAAAGCACCTTCTGAAACCGGAGGCGTAATAAGCTTGTTGCCCATTACCATAAAAATATTTCCCTGAAGTGCTTCTACAACATTTTTACTATCATTCAGTAAAATGCAATTGGCCAAGTCATTTTCACTCGCGTAAATACTTCCTGTAATATTAATTATCTTATTTGTCGTTTTAAGAGAAGATAATAATTGTTTTGTCACATAGAAGTCTTTATACAAATCTACTTCGTATTCGTTTGCATTTATACTGTACGCTTTATTTCCAAGAGAAATAGCGTTGATTAAGAATGAAATACCATTACTTTTTGGAAGATATAAACCACCATCGTTTCTAAAAACGGTAATTCTTGCTCGTGCTGAAGCCTCAATTCCTTCTTCTTTTACCAAACTAAGAATCTGCTCTTCAAAATACTCCATTGTAAAATCCATCGGAATCATCATTCTAACCACACGCATTGAAGCCATTAATCTAAAATAATGATCTTCAAGGAACAAGATTTTCCCATTGACAATTTTTACTGTTTCGAATATTCCGTCACCATACAAAAAAGCGCGGTTTAGAGTTAACATATTGTCTTCCTGCGCTATATTTCCGTTAAAATTAATCATAAAAAAACCCTGAATTTTGTTCAGGGCAAATATAAGGTATAAAATAGACTTTTGCTAAACAGATCCTATAAGATGTTTTAGATCTGAGATCTGATTCTCCCACAATTGTTTAGCTTCGCCTAATTCATCTTTGTCGGCAAAATCGACTACCATAAGCGATACATCTTTAGTCAATTCATCGACTAAAATATGAAGTTCAAAAAAGTACTCAGTATCTTTACTGCTGTCATCAACCCATTTGAATTTTACTTTTTCTCCAGATTTTTTTGAAGCCAGACGCGCTTTTTCCTGTGAATCATTCCACATAAAGGTAAAAAATTCACCTCTTGAATTAACATTGTCAGCAAACCATTCTTGTAAACCTGACGGAGTTGATATATATTGATACAATAATTGCGGCGAAGAATTGATCGGAAACTCTATTTCGTAACGTATTTTTGAATCCATGTGCTACTTTAATTTTTTTCGAAATATAAGAATATATGTCCAAAAACAATGCATTTTTAAAAATATTTTTTTTTCTTCATTTTATGCTTGTATGCTTTAATAATATTTATATCTTTGCACCCGCAATCAGGAATTCATGATAGCAGTCCAGGCGAGGTAGCTCAGTTGGTTAGAGCGCAGGATTCATAACCCTGAGGTCACGGGTTCAACTCCCGTCCTCGCTACTAAAAGGTAAAACCCTTAGACAGAAATGTTTAAGGGTTTTTTATTATCTTTAAATAAAAAATACTCCTAATTTTATGGAAGGCGAAATAAATTTAAACACCATTTTAGAGAATCTTAATCCTGTCCTTAATGAAGGAAAATATGTTTTTACAAAAGTAGATTCGCTAGAACAGATTCCTTTTTCAAAGATTTTATTTCTATTTAAAGAAAAAGAAGGAATTACTGTAGTATTAGAAAAACATTTTGCAGAAGAACTTAATCTTCATTTCTCTTACATTGCTTCTTGGATTACTTTAGAAGTTCATTCTTCTTTAGCCGCTGTGGGTTTGACCGCTGCGTTTTCTCAGGCACTAGGAAATGCCAATATTAGTTGCAATGTAGTTGCCGCCTATTTACACGACCATATATTTGTTGATGAAAATGACGCTCTGAAAGCAATGGACGTACTTCTGAAATTGAAAGAAGAAAATAAAAATTCTTTGTAATTAAAAAATCAAAAAATAAGCATAAAAACTGCCATTAAAATAGTTATTTTGCAGAGGTAATTTATAACATATGGACATAGTAAAATTTAAGATCACATCTAAAACTATAAAAGTAGAAGTACGTAATTCTAATAATTATGTTTTTAATTTCAATACTGCTTTAGATATTGCCAAAGAAGACAAAGATGTTTTATTAAAACTTTACAATGCGCTTGATCTTCTTTTTAAGAAAGAGCAAATTAGCGAAAACAAAAACTACATTTCGCCAAATCAAACCAACATCTTAGATCAGATTTCTGCTGCAGATTTGGAAAAGGAGGATAATTAATTTTATCCTGAGACCCTCTTTTTTAAATTAAAAACCAATTCCCGTTAATTCTTTTAACGAATCTCAAATGGATAACAAAATCATTTCTGAAAGAATAATTGAGTTGAAAAATGCTGATCTCAAATTGAGAAACAAGCTTATTGAAAACAAAAAACTTTTTGAAGGATATGATGAAGAAATGGAAAAGTTGCATAAACAAAATGCAATAATCTTAGATGAAATCATAAATACAATCGGTTATCCGACGATTGATAAAGTTGGGAAAGAAGCCAGCGAAGCTGCTTGGCTAATCATACAACATTCTATTGGATCTCCAGATTTCATGAAACGATGTGCAGAGCAATTGCATAATGCAGTCAAAGAAAATCAAGCAGACCCTATTAATCTTGCCTATTTAACAGACAGAATAGCCGTCTTGGAAGGAAATCCACAACTTTACGGAACCCAATTTGATTGGAATGAAAAAGGAAATTTAAGTCCAAATTTATTCGATGACTTAAAAATGGTAAATCAAAGAAGACAATCTATCGGACTCAACTCTCTAGAAGAACAAACCGAACTTATTCGAAATCGAACAATACTAGAAAATCAATTACCTCCCGAAGATTTCGAAAAACGAAAACAAGAAGCACTTGAATGGAGAAGAAAAACAGGATGGATAAAATAACTTCAAATCCAACTGTAATTCCCAATTAATTCCTCCTACTATAAAAAGTCTTCCTCAGTTTTTACCGACTCGAATAAAAACATTACTTTTAATCTGTATCCCCAAAAAAAGCATTTTCTGTATCTGTACCCAAATCTAAAATAGCATTAATTTCGCTAAAAAAAGATATGGAATCTAAAGCAACAATACAGAAAAAAATAACTTTTAGAGAGGTATATATATTTGACATGGAGATTTTACAAGACATCTTCAATAAAAATAGTAATGTGAAAGCTGAAGATAAAATGCTTTTTGGAATCCCTTTTCTTCTTTGCGAAAAAGACAATAAAATTAATTCGTTTGCTAGTTTACTATTGGATGAAAAGAACGAAATCATATTTCAAATTTATGATGACGGAAGTTTGAGTAATGAAGACAGAACAATATTTAATGAATACATTGAGAATTTTCTAAAGAAAAAGAGAAACGCAAATTTCAATAACGCCGAACAATTAAGACAAAGCACAGAACATTTTGTTCACTGCCTGAGCTTTTAGGCGCTTAACGGAAAAGAAAAAATGAAAAATCACGAAACATTATATTTTAAAATTGCCAAAATTATTGAGGATCAAATTCACAATGAGACTCTTTCGCTTGGCGACAAACTGCCTTCTGTTAGAAGTGCACAAAAGCTGTATAATGTTAGTTTAAATACCATTAAACAAGCGTATTTGGAATTGGAGAGCCGTTCGCTTATAGAATCTCGCCCAAAAACGGGATATTATGTGAGTAAAAGTTCGCAGCGTACCACTGCACTTCCTACAATCGCAAGTATAGACAACCATGAAAAAGAAAACACACCCGAAGATTTAATTGATAGAGTTTTCAGCACAATCAATAAATCAGATGTAACACAATTTGCACTCGGATTACCCGGAAAGAATTTCCTTCCTGTTGCTAAACTTAACAAAGGAATTATCAATGCTGTTCGCAATAGAGGCGATGCAGGCACCGCCTACGAACCTGTTCAAGGATCTGAAGAACTTCGACGAGCCATAGCCAAATGGGCATTGGTTATGGAAGGAAAAATTACGGAAGACGATCTTGTGATTACCTCCGGAGCTATGCATGCCATGTACAATGCCCTTATGGCCGTGACGTCTCCTGGAGATAGCGTTGCGGTAGAAAGTCCAGCCTATTTTGGAATACTTCAAGCAATTAAAGCATTAGGTCTAAAAGCGGTTGAAATTCCGACCCACCCATTGTATGGATTAGATCTTGATGCCTTGAAAAAAGTACTGCCTGAGATTAAGGCCTGTTGTTTTGTTACTAATTTCAATAATCCTATGGGTTTTCAAATGCCTGACGAAAACAAACGGGAATTGGTACGGCTAATTACTCAATACAACATTCCGTTAATTGAAGATGATATTTACGGCAATCTTTACTTTGGTTCAGAGCGCCCAAAACCTTGCAAATTTTATGATGAGGCTGGTTTGGTTTTGTGGATCGGATCTGTTTCTAAAACTCTTGCGCCAGGCTATCGTGTTGGCTGGATTGCGCCTGGGAAATTTAAAGATAAAATTATTCGACAAAAACTGGTTCAGACGGTTTGCAATTCTTCTTTATATTCAGATGTCATTGCAGATTTCTTAGAACACGGTCGTTACGATCATCATCTTAGAACATTTAGAAATAAGCTTTATGCGAATTATCTCCAAATTAACCGAGCTGTAGAATCTTATTTCCCGGACAACACTAAAATAGCACAACCAAAAGGCGGTTTTATGTTATGGCTGGAATTAGACGAAAGAATTTCTACAACAGAATTATACAACACTGCCCTAGCCCAAAAAATCGTCTTTGCACCGGGAAGAATTTTTTCGCAGTACAATCAATACAACAACTGCATGAGATTAACGTATGTTTTAGAATGGAATGAACGCGTAGATTCTGATTTGGAAAAATTGGGCAGAATAATAAAAAACAGTATTTAATAGCATTATGAAGAATAAAGACCAAGTAGAAATAGTTACTTATAACCCGAAGTATCAAAAAAGCTTTAAGGATTTAAATATAGAGTGGATTTCGACTTATTTTGTAGTTGAACCTAATGACGTAAAAGCGCTCGATCATGCCGAAGAATATATTATAAATAAAGGCGGAGAAATTTTTTCTGCCATTTTAAATGATGAAGTTTTGGGCGTTTGCTCCTTAATCAAAAGTGACGGAAAGGAGTATGATTACGAATTGGCCAAAATGGCTGTAAGTCCGAAAGCGCAAGGAAAAGGTGTTGGACTATTATTGGCTGAATCGGCAATAAAATGGGCTACAAAAAAAGGCGCTTCTAAAATTTATCTGGAAAGCAACACCAAACTGAAACCTGCTATTAAACTGTATGAAAAACTAGGTTTTAAAGAAATAACAGGCATTTCGTTGTCTTACGACAGAGTCGATATTCAGATGATACTCAGTATTTAATAATCCTATTAAAAAAACAAAACCCTTGGCATTTCAGTTCAAGGGTTTTTTATTTGAATTATACTGTAACATTTCTCCAACAAAAGCGTCAAATCTTAAATTAAATTACGGTTCTTTGTAACTTATTACATTCTCACTTGGGATTACTCAATTTCTGAATACAATAATATTGACTCCAACTGAGTTTAGAACTAGGAAGCTAGTCACGATATTTTCGTTATGGACAATAAAAAAATTATTTTAAGTTTAAAAAAAGGTAATGAAGCAGCTTTCAAAGAAGTCTACTTCAACTATTACGATAAACTTATAAATATTGCCAAACGATTCCATTCTTCTGTATTTACTCCCGAAGACTTTGTTCAGGAAACTTTCATAAGATTATACAATAAAAGAGAACTGCTTAACGAAGAGGTGCTGTTTGACAAACAGATATTTGTCATCTGCAAAAACATCATTCTCAATCATGTGAATAGAGAAAACAAAATAATACAGCTTGATCCTTCTCAAGTTGAAATGTTAGATGATGAAGAAACCGATTCAGGAATTTTTGAAGAAAGACAAGAAAAACTACAAAATTTCATAAATCAGCTTCCAGAGCAGCAGCAAAAAATATTTACTTTACACAAACTGGAAAACCTTAGCTATAAGGAGATTGCAGAAATAACGGATCTTTCTGAAAAGACCATTGCCAATCATATTTATCTCGCCAGTAAATTTATTCGAAAAAAAATCGAAAACCATTAGGAACTTTTTAGTTCTCGTTTGTTATACTAAAAAACAAGAACTAAAAATGCATATCGAAGCGTATAAAACTAATGTAAAAACAAAGAAAGACGCAAGTTTACTTGTAGCTTATTTACAGTTTATTATTTCTGATTGTATCATAAATTTTGATCGTCAAGGACAAGAAAACATCCTTAAAATCGAAACTAATCGAGACATAAAAGAAATGGTTTACGGTGTTTTTAACAAACAAGGTTTTCATTGTCAAATCATTTACACCTAAAAAAATGGATCAGGAGAAATTTGACGAGGAATTTAAAAAGTTATGGGAAGAGTCTCCCCTTTCTCATTCAGACAGCGAAAAAGAAGCTTCGTGGGAACAATTTCATGCTAAAACATTTTCTGAGAAGAAAAGAAAATTTAAACCTTGGCGTCTTTATGCTGCGGCTTCGGTTTTACTTTTTGCGCTTATTGGAACTGGAATATATTTCAACCAGGAAACTACTGCTGAAAATATAGTTTTGGCAGAAAATGTAATTGAAAATACTACCTCAGCAATAAAACATGTTGTTTTACCAGACAGCTCAAAAGTAGAATTAGGTCCGAATTCTAAAATTATTTACGGAAACAATTTTGCTTTAAACAGAAAAATAAAAATTGATGGTGAAGCTTATTTTAAAGTTAAAAAAGACAAACAGCATCCTTTTCAGGTTTTTTGCGATGAAACGACAACTACAGTTTTAGGAACTTCTTTTACGGTTAAAGAATCTGAAAATAAAGAAGTGACCGTCGAGCTTTTTGAAGGAAGCGTTCAAATGAATGTAAAAGGCCAAAGCCAAAAATGGATCTTGAAACCGGGGGAAAAATTTACATACGGAAACCAAACTGCTTCAGTATCCGAATTTAGCCGTTTTATAGATTTTGATAATGAAAATCTTTCTGCTGTAAGTCATTACATCGAAGAGAATTATGGCTATAAAGTGGTTCTTCCGAAAGAAAACCAAAATCAGAAAATCACTATTCGAATCAATCGAAAAGAAGATTTAAAAACGATTCTACAATTACTATCAGAAATGTATAACCTAAACTTTGAAATAAATGAAGATTTAAAGCAGATCACTTTTCAATGAAGACAAAAAAGGATGTAAGCCGCGAAACTCCACATCCTCCTTAATGTTCAGGATAACATTAAGTTATCCATTTAATAATATTCAAAAATACAAAATTTCATGAAGCATATAATTTCAGCGTGCTTTTTTTTATTCAGTTTATGTATGTCTGCCCAGAGCGTCACAGTAACTGTAGATCAAAACGTAACTTTAAAAGAATTCTTCAAGCAGATTGAAAATCAAACCGATTTTAAATTTGCTTTTACAGATCAGATAGATACCAATAAAAAGTATTTTACGCAAAAAAACACGTATAAGAATATCGAAATGAGTAAACTTATTTCGGAATTGAATCAAACTTCGATTGTACAGTTTTCTATTTCGGGCAATAATATTTTTGTCAAACAGAAATCTCAAACTCAAAAAACAGCTAAAAAAAAAAATAAGCTGACAGGTCGCATTTTTGATGATGAAAGACAACCCGTTATTGGCGCCAACGTTTTTATTAAAGAATTGGAAACAGGTGTTGTAACAGATGTTAATGGAAATTATAGCATTGAAGTTCCTGATGGGAATTATACGGTTCAAGTAAGTTATGTTGGATTTAAAAATGAGGAAAAACGAGTTTCTGTTACAGATGACAATAAAATCAATTTCAACATAGATCCAGATAGCCAGCAATTGGGAGAAGTTATTGTAATGAACAATAAAGCTGCCGATATTAAAGCAACTCAAATGAGTGTTAACAAGCTTTCGATGCAGGAAATTAAAAAAATTCCTGTTGCTATGGGCGAGCCAGATCCTTTAAAATCAATTTTAACTCTTCCTGGAGTTACCAATGCGGGAGAAGCTTCTTCTGGATTTAATGTAAGAGGTGGTGCTGCCGATCAGAATTTGATCCTTTTGGATGGCGCTCCGGTTTATGCAGATTCGCATATGTTTGGATTCTTCTCTATTTTTAATGCCGATATCGTTAACGGTTTAGATTTATACAAAGGGGGAATTCCTTCGAAATTTGGAGGACGTGTTTCTTCTGTTTTAGATGTAACACAGCAAACTGGAGATTTTGAAGAATATAAAGTAAACGGAGGAATCGGAATTATCTCAAGTCGTCTTTTAGTTCAAGGTCCGTTAGAAAAAGAAAAAGGTTCTTTTATTGTTTCTGGGCGTGCTTCTTATGCACATTTATTTATGAAATTGGCAGATAATAATAACTCAGCGATGTTTTATGATTTGAATGCCAAATTAAATTATCGTTTTAATGCCAAGAATACGCTTTCGTTTTCGGGTTATTTCGGAAATGATTTATTCGATATTAACGATCGTTTTGCAAGTACGTACGGAAGCACAATGGGAATTTTAAATTGGAAGCATAAATTTACTGATCGTTTAAACAGCAATTTATCCGTTTTCTACAGTGATTACAGATTCAATCTAGAAATTCCAATTGAAAGTTTTAAATGGGATAGCAATATTGCGAGCTACGGATTGAAATACAATTGGAATTTTCAACAATCAGAGAAGTTTAAAATCAATTATGGAATTGATGGTTTGTATTATAATTTCAATCCTGGCGTTGTAAAACCGACTTCTTCAGATTCGCAATTTAATTATATGCAGCTGGATAAAAAATATGCTTTAGAAACTTCTGCTTTTGTCGATTTTGAAAATCAGATTTCAGAAAAACTGACTTTCCGCTATGGACTTCGTTACAGCATGTTTTACCGTTTAGGAGATGAAACCATCAGCACTTACGAAAACAATCAGGCTGTTGTCTATAATCCTTTATACAATATTTATGAGGAAGGAACTCCAAACGGAAGCATTTCTTATGGAAAAGGAAAAAAAATCAGCAACTTCAATAATTTTGAACCGAGAGCGGCATTATCTTATGCTTTTAACGACGAAACTTCTGTTAAAGCTAGTTACAACAGAATGGCACAGTACATTCATATTTTATCAAACACACAGTCTCCTTTACCAATGAGCATCTGGACACCAAGCGGACCTTTTACAAAACCTCAGCTTTTGGATCAATATGCGATGGGTTATTTCAGAAATTTCAAAGACGGAGATTACTCTTTAGAAACCGAATTATTCTATAAAAATGTTCAAAATCGTATTGACTATATTGACGGCGCTGATGTTTTGGCTAACAACAATATTGAGCAAGTTATTCTAAACGGAAAAGCCAGATCTTATGGTTTAGAATTGTTATTCAGAAAAAATACAGGCGTTTTCACCGGATGGGTTTCTTATACTTTATCTAGAGCAGAACAAAAAACGCCAGGGAGAACTCCCGAAGAACCAGGAATTGCAAACGGCGACTGGTATTTGTCTGGTTACGACAAACTACATAATTTGAGTATTGTGGGAAGTTATGAACTAAACCCGAAATGGTCTTTTAATGGAAATTTCACGTTACAGTCTGGACAGCCGGTAACGTATGCCAATGGCTATTATGAAATGGGAGGCATTCATATTCCGAATTATTCTTTGAGAAACGAAAATAGATTACCACTTTTCCATCACTTAGATGTTGCGGCCACATACACGCCAAAACCAGACAAAAAGAAAGGATGGCAAAGCTATTGGGTATTTAGCCTTTATAATATTTATAACAGAAAAAATGCGGCTTCTATGAGTTTTACAACCAATGAAGATACAGGAGCAAATGAAACCAGAAGGCTTTCTATTTTCGGAATTGTACCTGGAGTTTCTTATAATTTTAAATTTTAATGCTATGAATAAATTGAAAAAATATACAATAATGAACAGAGCACTGGCATTAATAAGTCTTCTTTTTGTTTTTTCTTTTGCTTCTTGCGAAGATGTAGTCAATCTGGATCTGGAAACTGGCGAAACGAAACTGGTTATCGATGCTGAAATAATCTGGAAAAAAGGAACTGACGGAAGAGAACAAACTATAAAAATTAGTAAAACGGCTCCTTATTACAACAATTCTACGCCAAAAGTTTCTGGCGCACAAGTACGAATAGAAAACAGTAACGGAGATGTTTTTACCTTTAACGAAACCGAGGCAGGAGTTTACAAATGCACCAATTTTATTCCTGTAATCGATGCCGATTATAAATTATTTATCAATGCTGAAGGGCAAAGTTTTACGGCAACAGAAAAATTAACTTCTGCAACTCCAATCAATAAAATTGAACAAAATATCGTTCCTGATTTTGACGGAACAGATATCATTGAATTGACTTTTTATTACAACGACCCAGCAGATCAGATCAATTATTATGTAACCGATTATCAAGCTTCATTTTTGATTTACCCTGAATATGAAATCACAAATGATGAGTTTTACAACGGAAATGAAATCAGTACTAGATATTCTAATGAAGACAAAATGAAACCTGGAAATACGGTTACAATTACGCACAGAGGCGTTTCTAAAAACTTCTATAATTACTGGAAATTAATTTTGGAAGCTTCCAGTTCAAATCCTTTTTCTGTTCCTCCAGGAAATATTAGAGGAAATATTATAAATACTTCTGATGCTAATAATTTCGCCTTTGGCTATTTTAGATTGTGCGAAGCTGATCAAATTGATTATTTGGTGCAATAAGAAGTAAAAAACCACCTTTCAAAAGAGGTGGTTTTTTATTTATTCTAAAATTTGAGTGAAACAACTTTTTTCTATATTTTAGTACAAATTAATTAAGAACACATCAACGTTTCTTTATTATTGACTTGATGGTCTAGCCACTAATCTCTGCATCATTTCTTAAAAATGAAAATAAAAAAAGCTCTGTTTATATTATCTTGTCTCGTTTTAGTCTCCTCCTGTGAAAAGTATAACAGAAGCAAATCAGAAGCATATTTTGAAGGTATAGATTTAGATTTTGTCATTTTAGAAAAGAAACCGCTAAACCATGGGAGAGAAGTTAATTTAAAAATAAAAAACAACAAAAATAATACGATTGAGATTTATTGTGAAGAGAATACTTTATTCGCTTGGCATTACAAAGACTTTGAAATTGGTGACACAATAGTCAAAAAACAAAACGAAGATTTTTTTACAATTCATAAAAGAGACACCATACTATATTTCAAGTTTGGATACAAAAAATAAAATATTTCATTTCTAATTTGGCTTCTCAATTTCATAAATGAAATTCAATTTCGGTTTTTCTCCAAAATAAGCTACTACTTCCTCCGCTATTTTTTCGGCTCCTATTCTTGAAATCGCAATTTGCGAACGAATATTCTCGGCACCAATATGAAATTTCACTTTTGAAACATATTGAAAAAGATAATCCAGCATCGTCTTTTTTACACTTAGGTTAAAACCTTTTCCCCAACAGGAGACAGCATAAAAAGTATAACCAATCAAAATGCTGTTGTCTTCTTGATTAAAATCATAAAATCTTGTACTGCCAACAACTTCGCCAGTTTCTTTACTTATAATTTTAAAAGCGCCTTTACTTTTCATGGCTCCCTCAAAAAAAATTTCAAAGACTTCTTTTTTCCATCGGTCTTTGTTGGGATGCTGTTCCCAAATTTTAGGATCGGAAGCCACTTTGTATAATGCATCAAAATCTTTTTCTTCTAAAGGAGATAGAATGCAAAGATCATTTTCTAAAACGGGTTGTAAATTAAAATTCATTATTCTTATTTTTATAAAACTAATTCCTCAAAAATTGGATCTTGCAAAAGCGAACCATACAGAGATTCTATAGCATGTTTAGAACCATGTATCTGCCATTCTAAAATAATATGATCTACTGTACGGTGTTGCACTAAGAGTTTAGCTTTTATACCGTAAGTCGAAAAAAGCTCTTTACATCTCGCATGACCCGCATCTGAGCGCTTAAAGGTTATTCGAAGCGTTTTATGCTCATTTATTAGGTCAATTTTATCCTGAAGAAAAGTTAGCATCGTTAGAATTATAAGAATCATAAGTGCCGCACAAGCCGAAGCAAAATAATACCCCGCTCCTACTCCCATACTAACCGCCGCTACCGACCATATTGTCGCTGCCGTTGTAATGCCCGAAACATGATTGTCTGATCTAAAGATTACTCCCGCACATAGAAAACCTAAACCGGTTACAATATTAGAAGCTATACGATCTGGATTTCCAGCTCCTCCAATCCATTGGGACATTAATGTAAAAAAACAAGCTCCGACAGAAATCATTATTGTAGTGCGAAGTCCAGCTGCTTTTCCTCTATATTCTCTTTCTGCTCCAATTAAAGCTCCCCAAAATGCTGCTAAAAGCAATCTTATGATAATTTCTACTTCCATTTAAGTCTTGTAATTTTTCCATTAAAATTAAGGAAAAAACACAAAAAAACCTCCAAAATCAAAATGACTTTGAAGGTTTTACATTTACTATTTTATACTAAGGACTATTTTTCTTTCAATAGCTTTTCTAAATATTCAATTTTATCTTTTTCAGCTTGCAACAAACGTTCGTAAAGCTTTTTATTTTCTTCAACAGATTCTATTAATTTATCTAATGGATTAAATGTACATACATTATTACTTCCAAAATTAGTTCCCTGACTATGGCTAAAATCATTTTCTGTGAAAGTATTAAAATAATTAATTACTCCTTCCTCAGAAAAATTCTTAATAGCTTCAACACTTACGCCTAAAGCTTTAGCAACTTGAATTAGTTTCTCTTCATCAATAGTCTCACTATTTTCCATAATAGAAACAGCTTGCTGGTTTGTTCCTAGCGCCTGTGCCAATGCTTCTTGTTTCATGTCTTTCAGTTCACGAATACGGCTTATTTTTCTACCGATGTGATTTGGTCTGGTTAATGTACTCATAGTTCAAAGATAATAATTACGACTTTAAAAATAAGAAATATGTATCTTACATAATTTGTTCTGTATGATACCGAAAAACAGTAAATAGAAACTTATTTTTGCATCATGACAAAAATACAACTTTTCAGACAAAAATAAATTTTAAAAATCCAGTTTACTTATATTCTTTTTCTTTTTGTGCATACCAATCTTTCATAACATAAAAAGCTTTCTTTTTAATTCCTTGATCGGAGACTAAACCTTTGCGGTTAAAGAAATCCTGAATATTGGGCAACTGCCTTCTTGGTGATCTAAAGTCAACCAAAATCCAAGGCGAAACTCCAGCCAAACCTTCAATTCTATTAAACATTTGCGTATTTTGAATATATAATTCTTCTTGATATTCTTCGTTCCAACGTTCTTTTTTATCTCCATGTAAACCTTGTAACGCTTCGCCTCCAAACTCGCTGATGATAACGGGTTTGTTATACGGAATTACCCATTGCATGTCTTTGCAAGATTCGTTGGTTCCTCTGTACCAGCCTAAATATTGGTTGAAACTCACGATATCTACATATTCATTCATATTATCATGAAGCGTATTAATGTTGTTTGAACTCGAAGTAACTTCCATCGCCATACTAATTAAACGAGAATTGTCCTGCGTACGCGCATATTTTGCCAATTTACTTAAGAAAACATCACGATCGTCGCCATGCGGAGTTTCGTTTGCAATTGACCAAATCACAATTCCGCAACGGTTTTTATCTCTATAAATCATATCGTGCAACTGACGTTCGGCATTGGCATACGTATTTGGGTTTGTCCACGAAATGGTCCAATAAACCGGAACTTCAGACCAGATCATTAATCCCATTTTTTCGGCTTCTTTGACCATATTTTCATTGTGCGGATAATGCGCCAAACGAACATAATTACAACCAAATTCTTTTGCCCAAGTCAATAACGTAATGGCATCATTTTGAGACCAAGCTCTTCCAGATCTAAAAGGCGCTTCTTCGTGAATGCTGATGCCGCGTAAAAAGACTTTTTTTCCGTTTAACAGAATTTCCTTGCCTTTGGTTTCGATGGTTCTGAAACCAATTTGGTCGGCAATATTTTCATCTGCTTTAGAAATGGTAACATCGTATAATTTTGGTTTTTCAGGTGTCCATAAAACAGGATTGGCTTTGATTTCAAAAGAGGCAATTCCTTTAGCATCGGTTGTAACGCTTTTTTTAATTTTCAATTCTGGAATGGAAACAGAAACCGTTTGATTTGCTGATTCGCTGTTTAGTTTTATCCAGCCCGAAATTTTTCCTTTTTCTTTTTTATCCAATTGAACCAAATAATCTTCGATATACGTATTCGGAACTTGAGCCAGAGTTACGTCTCTTGTAATGCCGCCGTAATTCCACCAATCCATATTTACGGTTGGCACGTTATCTTTATGGCGTTTGTTGTCGACTTTTACTACTACAAAATTGTTTCCGTCGACCAACAAATCGGTTACATCAAAATTGAAAGGGGTATAACCTCCAATATGTGTTCCTGCCAGTTTTCCGTTTACGTAGACTTTCGCATCATAATTAACCGCTCCAAAATGAAGAATTCCTTTGGTTTTGGCGTCTTTTTTATAATTGAAATCTTTCTGAAACCAAACCGTTCCTTCGTAAAAAAACAATCTTTCGTCTTTCGAATTCCAATCAGACGGAATATCCATAACTGATGAGGTTGCGAAATTATATTCGCTCAACTCTGTAGTATTCCATTTTTTATTTTCGAAAAAGCCATTGTCTTTAAAAGGCTCTAAACGATAATTGTAATATCCGTTTTCGAGAGGATCTACAATATATCTCCATTTTCCGTTTAACGTAATATTGTTTCGAGCTGAAATGTTAGATACCAACGGAATTTCCTGTGCTATTGTTTTTCCCATTAACAGAAAAGTACAACACAGCAATATTATCTTTTTCATAGTTAAAATCATTTTGGTTTTGAGAGTCTTTAGTTAGTAAAATATGAAGATTATAAAGTTAAAAAGTTTCTTTAAAGCTGTATTAAATCAAACTCATTCATTTCTATAAAATACCCCATCAAATACTTATCAGTTTTGTGTTATGAGGCGTATTTACTTTGTTTGTCTTAAAACGATGTATTACCAATAAGAATTTATATGTCGCTCCGCTGGAGCTTTTTGAATCTGAGGATTTAAATTATGCTATAAATATTTTGCTCCGCTGGAGCAATTCATAAAGACTCAGAATTTCTAGATAATAATTTTTAATCTATATTTAATCCAAAAAAGATTTATCCCTTTTTTCATTAAACATGGAACAATTAGAAGACATAATAAAACAAGTTTCCACTAAAAATAAAAGAAACCTTTTTACCTTTTTAACGGGCGCCGGAATTTCTTCTGAAAGTGGAATTCCGACTTATAGAGGTGTTGATGGTATTTGGATCAAGGGAACTAAATTTCATAAACCTGAAGAATTTGGGACTTTTAAATACTTCCAAGAAAATCCCGAAGAAGTTTGGCAATATTCATTGTTTAGAAAAAAAATGTTCGAAAATGCAAAGCCAAATGCAAGCCATTACGAATTGGTCGAAATTGAAAACATTTTAAAAGACAGATTTTATCTAATTACTCAAAACATAGACAACCTACACAGGTTAAGCGGAACAGAAAGAATTTTCGAAATTCATGGAAATAACAGACAAATAAAGTGTTCAAACGGTTGCAGAGAAATTATAAATCTACCTGAGGAAATAAAAGGAAAAGAGATTGATAGAGATTTAACCGAAAGAGAAATAGAGCTTTTAAAATGCAAAAGTTGCGGAAGTTGGATGAGACCAAATATTCTGTGGTTTGACGAATATTATGACGAACAAACAAATAAAAAGTTCAGTTCCTTAAAAATTGCCAAAAATTCTGGAATACTTTTTATTCTAGGAACTTCTGGCGCAACAAATTTACCTGTTGCAATTGCAGAAACAACTTTAAAATATGGCGGAACTATCGTTGATATTAATATAGAAGACAATCAGTTTACGGCTTTGATAAAAGATAAAAAGAATAAAATTATCATTCGAAAAACATCTACTGAAGCTTTAAAATTGATTAAAGAAATGATTAAACATATGCATACTATAGTTAAAACTCCAATATGAGAACAATTATGATACTAACATTCATCTTCCTTACAAACAATATTTTTTCATAAAATTATTTTGACTACAAAAAAGAGCGAAATCTTTTTAATTTAAAGCTATTAAGTAAAAAGCTATATATCTATTATGCAAACAAACAATGATTGATTATAAAAAATTTCTGAAAAGTAAAATAGATCCGAATTGCGGAATATCCGAATTTATCTTAGATTCCGATATCTCCCTTTTTTATGAATATTTAAGTAATGACAAAATTAAAATTTTAGAAAAAGAATATAATAATCCTAGAATAAACTATTATCAATTAAAGATATGGGATAGCGTAATACTGATTTTTAATCATCAAAAGCTTTTAAAAAGTATTATCATAAAGGACAGTCATATCAATTTTGAAGACTATTATATTGGGATGAAATTTGAGGAAGCAATGAGTCGCACTACCTCATTTTATAATGTTGATGATGATGAAGATTCGATTTTTCACGTTTTATTTAAAGGAATAAAATTTAATTTAGATGTAGATTTACATGACAAACTATATATAGGGTCTATCGAAATTTTTGATTTTACTAACAGAGAATATATATAGTTCTGTTTGTTAAGACGAGCCTGCTCCTCAAAGAGTTCATTATGAAAAGCTCCGCAAATGTCTCTTGACTGCCTCTTAATAGTGTCTAACTTTTTAGGTGTATTCTACTCTGGCTTTGCGTATATATATAAAAAACAGAAGCCATTTCAACTAAGAAATGGCTTCTGATTCTTTTATCAATCCTAAAATTTTCCCGTAAGCAATAGCTGCTTTATGAACTTGAATCGTCCAATCTTCTGCAGCATTGTCATCAGCTCCATCAGAAATATATTTTAAACTTAAAAACGGAATATTTTCTTTCATGGCAATCATGGCTAGAGCGTAAGCTTCCATATCAACCACATTGTAAGCGTCTGAACAATGTCCCATTTCGAAATTATCTCCTGTTCCGCAGATTCCTTCTTGAAGATTATCCATTAACAAACCATATTCTAAAAGTGGCGGCAAACCAGAAAGTGGCGTTTCGTATAAAGCAAATCCTAAACCGCAAACGTCCATATCTCTTTGTACAAATTTGGTACAGCAAATTACATCTCCTTTTTGAAAACAGCTACTTCCCGCCGATCCTAGATTTATGATTACAGAGGGCCTTTTCTTTTGAATGGCTTTTGTTAATTCGTAAGCTGCATTTACTTTTCCTATTCCGGTAATTAAGACATTGTGATCTTTAAAAACTTCTGCCGCTTCAGATTCAAGAGCAAAACAGAATAATATATCTTCAATAGCAAATGATGCCGTTTGATTAATTTGTATCATGTGTAATTTATTTTCGGTTTACAAAAATACGTTTAAAAATTTACGATGCTCTAACCTAAATTTAAAATCCAAAAAAGACGTTAAAGTCTGTTTTAGCTATTGGATTTTATGATATAAAAAATACATTTGCGAGAACCAGTAAAAAATTTAAAACCAGAAAGAATAACTGCATGGATAGTGAAAAATTTATTTTCTGCCTTGAAGGCGTTAAAGATATAGACGATCATACCCAGACCAATGTGGTAAAATGTTTGGAAGAATTGGCTATTGACCAAGGTATTTCGAGCATTCATAAAACTTGCGATACGATCGAAGGTTTAGAAGAAAGTCTGAACATTTTGCTTTACGAAGATCATAATTTCAAAGATTATGAAATCATTTATTTAGCCATGCCAGGTCAGGAAAATAATATCTGTCTTCACGATTATTATTATAGCATTGAAGAAATTGCAGAATTGTTTGAAGGAAAAATGAAAGGAAAAATTATTCATTTTGCCAATCTTAAGGTTTTAGATTTAAATGAAGAAGAAGCGCAATATTTCTTAGACATAACAGGAGCGAGAGCCATTTCTGGCTACGGTTCTACGTATAATAAAATTGCCAGCTGCAGCACGATTGACAAAGCTTTTTTTAGCTTGTATCAGGAAAACGACAATTTGATTGAAGTTGTTGAAGATCTGTATGCTAAACATTACAATCTCTGCAAACTGCTTGATTTTAGATTATATTATTAGAATGAAAAAACAGGCAGAGAAAATAAAAACCTATAATCCAAAAGGATTTCGAGAAAAGTTTTTAGGAGAAGACAATCCTATTCATTTGCTTTTTAAATCGAATTCTGATCATTTTTTCTGTTTGGAAATCGAAGAAATGATGCAGATGCAGCATCCTGTTCCGCCTTCGAAACATTCTTGCCATACTTTGATTTTTATTTCGTCAGGTCAGCATGTTATGAAATTGGGGTATCAGGAATATGTCACGACCGATAATGAAATGATTATGGTTCCTGCAGGTCAGATTTTTTCGCTTGATAATGTCAACAACATTCACAAAGGTTATATCTGCCAGTTTCATCCCGATATTTTGATTCGGAAATATGGCAGCCGTGAACTGCTCAATGATTTTGACTTTCTAAAAATTTCAGGAGATCCCAAAATTAAACTTGCTCCCGAAGATATTGTCCCAATTACCAATATTTTGGAACGATTGAAAAAGGAATATTCTGAAAAAACGGTTACAGATTTAAATATTGTTCAGTCGTATCTGATTACTTTGTTTTATGAAATGAATAAAAATGCGGTGAAGACTTCTAAAAGTATTTCGGCGGCAGAAGCAATTACGGGGAAATTTAAAGAATTGATTCATGACCATATTAAAACGCAACATCAGGTCAATTACTATTCCTCGATGCTAAATGTTACTCCCAATCATTTAAACAAATGTGTCAAAAATGTAACAGGAAAATCTGCTGTAAAATGGATTGACGAAAACATATTGCTAGAGGCCAAATATTTATTGTTTCAAACCACACTTTCTGTAGGTGAAATCGCAACGCAAGTTGGCTTTGAAGATCAATCTTACTTTAGTCGATTTTTTAAAAAAGCAGAAGGAATCTCTCCTATTCGGTATCGAAAAATGATTGATAAGTCCTAATTATTGATTATAGAATCCTAACAAATATGCGGGTGTTTTTCAGAAATTTGCTTCCTCAAAAATGCAAATTATGATTTATGTTTTTAAAACTTCCGTTGACACCCCATCTAAATTTGAATTGGCCTCTATACTTCTAAATGAAATATTACCTAATTCTTTGTGGAATTTTGACCTCGAAGATTGCGATAACATTCTGAGAGTTGACAGCGAGCTGAATGTAACCGCATTACTTCAAAACAATAGTATTTTCGATTGTATCGAATTAGAATAAAACTTTACAAGCCTTTTAAATTTATATGGAATCAAAATTATACCAAAACCGAACTTTTGAAACGATTGATTATTCGGATCAGAGTTTAGCCAATGTCGAATTTGTAAACTGCGAATTCATTAATTGCAATTTTTCTAAAAGTGATTTAAGTCATAACGACTTTCTAGATTGCACTTTTAAAAATTGCAATCTTTCTTTGGCTACTTTGAGAAATACGGGATTAAAAAACATCAAATTTATTGGCTGTAAATTAATGGGATTGGATTTTAGCGCTTGCAATAGTTTTTTATTTTCGATGAATTTTCAAGATTGTGTTTTAGACTATTCTACTTTCATTTATAAAAAACTGAAGAAAACCAATTTTATAGATTGCCTTTTAAAAGAAGCTGATTTTTCTAATACCGATTTATCTTTGGCCGTTTTTAAAAACTGCGATCTTTCGGGTGCCACTTTTGTGGAAAGCATTTTGGAGAAAACCGATTTCAGAACTTCCAAAAACTATGCTTTTGATCCATCAGAAAATAAAATTAAAGGAACAAAAGTTTCCCATACGGCACTTGCGGGTTTGCTTCAAAAATTTGATTTATCCATAGAATGATTTTTAGTTTTCAGTCGCAGTCACAGTTTTCAGTAACTGAAGACTATTTCTAAAATTAAAAAGCGGGATTACAAACTAAATTGTATCCCGCTTTTCTCTATTTAATCAACCACGATTTTTATTTTATCCAACGTGGATCTCCCACTTTTCTATCAATTAATGTTTGATTTTTAACTGTAAAATCACCATTTACTGCATTCGTAAATTGAGGATCTAATACAGTTGCAGAAGCATCTGGTCTATTATTACCTGTTGTTATCTGTAAATTAGGCGAATTGAAATTATTATTATTTGCAAACCCTGGAGCAGCCGTTGCAGTAGAGTTGGTATAAACTGCAGATCCAACTGCTAATAATGTATTACGTACTGTAGATAAATTAGAAACAAAACGTATATACAAAATTCTACTTGCTGCTGGTAATGTAGGTGCATAGATTGTACATCCATCGATTAGCACATTACTTGTTAATCCAGTTCCTGTTAATCCTGAAGCAGCATCTAAACGGATGAAATCACGTGATGAACAGGTGTCAAATGTACTTTTTGTTAAAGAAACACTTGCCACATAAGTAGTTCTGAAGTCAATAAAATCAGCACCTGCATTAACGTTTACATTTTCAATAATACTATTATCCACAGAGAATGATTTCAATCTTGCTGAGGCATTTCCGTAGATTAATTGAGAAGGATAATCATGAACATAACATCCGCTTATTAAAACATCTCCTAAACCTGTAGCCGCTGCTGTCGCAATTGCTATTGCTCCACCAGTTGTACCAGTTCCGTTTAAGTCTAAATCGATTAATGAAAGGTTAACCACTTCACTTGAATTAGCCGGATTATTAGCCAACGTAAAATTAACTTTTAGTTTTGGTTTGTTTTCTGGTCTTAAACCTCTTAACGTTATTGTTTTATTTATTGCAATTGTTCCCGTTTGAGCTGTATAATCTCCTGGCATGAAAACTAAAACAGATCCAGATGGCGCATCAATAATTTTCTGAAGGAAATTATCTCCTTCTTTAACTAATATTCCTGTTCCAATGTCAATTCCAGTAGTAAAAGTTGCATTACCCCTTTTCTTTGTTCCGTTTAATAAAATTGCAGTATAAGCAGTTTCTGGTGTTAAGCCTGTGATTGTAGCTACCCCAGCTGTCTTTTCAGCTGCTGTAATGGTGTGCGCAATATTTCCAGGCATAGCAGTAATTTGTGTTACAGCGCTATTTGGAGTCCATCTCAATGTAACTTGAGTTGCTTGAATATCTGCATCTTGAACAGGGAACATGATCTGCTCAGATAATGTTGTAGCTGTTATAACCGACCATTTAGAATCTGCTAAGCCAGAAGTAACTGCTTTTACTCTAATAGAATAAACCGTTTCTCCCTCTAATGCTACTTTTACAGGAAGTTCTGTAGGAGCAACATTTATCGTTTTGTAAATTGTAGCGAAGCTTGGATCATCGGCACTAAATTCAACTACATAATGATCTGCATTTTCATCTGCTTTAACCGTCCAATCTAACTCAACCGTGGTTGAGTTTCTGATAGTAGCTTTAAGTCCGATGGGAGAAAATTCTCTTGTATTTCCTATACCGTCTAATAACGCTTCATTATAACTTTCACAGCTAGAAATTGCAACTGAAAGAAGTAATACGGTTATTAATCCTTTAAATATATTTATTGTTTTCATCATAATAACTTATAATTTATTATTAGTTTTTTGAAAGATTTTAATAACCGTAATCATTTTTTAACTGACCATTACTTGCATCAAGAAATACTTGCCATATTGGCCAGAATTGTCTCTCATCAGGATTTACTCCCGCTTTATACAATGAAGCTATCTTAGCATCTGCAGCAGTTCCTGTCCATGTCCACGCAGTAGAAGAATACAATGCTCCTGGATTTGTAGTTTCTCCACGATTAAGTCCATAGATATCTAAACTTACATTATCTGACTGATATTTATAGTACAAAGTAGCTGGCACATCTGCATATTGTCCTGTACGAGTAGATAATTCTGCCATTTTTTGCTTTGCTTTATCTAAGTTTGTTTTAAGCAAATTCCAACGGATAAGCGCTTGTTTACGTTCCATCTCTCCTGTAAACTCATATTTATTTTCTTCAACCAGAGCATTAAACATTGCATCTTTGCTCGTTAAGGCATTTACATAAGATTCAACCTTAGTCGCTTGATCTGCTGTAGAAAATGATCTTCTGCGAATTTCTTTCAAATAAGGCATTGCTGCACTTGGACCTTCTAATTCGTTTGCTGTTTCAGCAGCAATTAAAAGCACCTCAGCATAACGCATGTACATTTTATTAACCCCGTCATCATTAGTTGAAGTTACATAACGTTTCATCCATTCGTAACGATATTTACCAAAATACCATGTATCTAGAGTACCCAATTCTTGTTTTGCAATACCATTTACTGCTGCACCATATTTGTAAGGTACGCAAGTAACATTTCTACGTGTATCTGCTTGATCATAGTCATAGAAAACAAATGGCAATGGTCCTGCTACACCTCCACGGTTAGCTCCATTAGCTTGAAATTGATCAGCTGCTGCAGTGTGTTTTACTGCAAAAGTGAATAACATTCTACCACGCCCATCAGAAAAAGGAAGCTCCCAAAGAGATTCTCCTCCTGCAGCAGTATTTTCTTCATTGTATTTTCTCCATAATCCTTCAAAAGTAGATTCTAAACGAGCAGAACCACTTTGAATTACCTCGCGAGATTCTTTTAATGCCAATGCATACATGTTGGCAACTGAAAGTTCTGGATCACTACTTCTTCTTACTCCATCAGGATATTGCTGATAACCACTTGCTGCTAAAGCCAAACGTGCTCTAAATGCTTTTACAAAAGCTTTATTTACATGTTCTACTGTATTTGTATAAGCAGTTTCGTTAGGCCATGCCACCAATGTTGATGCCTCACCTAAATCTGCAATTAATTGTTTGTAAATAACATCTCTACTCGCTTTAGGCAAATATAATGTTGCAGTAGTGATAGGCTCAAAACGAGCTGGAACATCACCCCAAGACTTAAGCAAATCGGCATAATAGATTGCTCTTAATGTTAAAGCTTCTCCTAGTAGTTGTCCCATTTCTGAGCCTGGTGTAGGATTCCCATATTGACGTAAACCCTTAATACAAATATTTGCACGCTCAATACCTGAATACATCATTGAATATGCATTGTTCGTAGTATTCATCTCCGTATTAGTTGGCTTTGCATCATACACACACAAATCTGCTTTATCTCCTGCTGTTTGCGAAGTATTGTACCATTCTACATCTGTATTTAATCCATAATATGGTAAAAATCTTCCTCTATAAGAATTGGTCTCTGCGAATGGCACTTTTATTCCGTCAATAGCTCCTTTTGCAAGTGCTACTTCAGAAAATATCAAAGATGGTTCTAATGTTGACTTTGCATCTGTTTCTAAATAGTCATCTTCAAATTGCTGGCAAGAACTAAATAAAGCCGCAATAATCAATCCCGCTATTATTATTTTATGTTTCATTTTGTGATCGTTTAAAATTAGAAATTAAGATTCATTCCAAAAATCATCTGTCTGCTTCTTGGATAAGGACTTGAATCTACCCCTGGTGTAAGTGGATTTTTTCTTTTTGTTGAAACTTCAGGGTCAGAACCTTTAAAGTCAGTCCAAACAAAAACATTGCTAGCCGTTAAATAAAATCTCAATTTTGAAATTCCTAGTTTAGATGTAAACATTTCAGGTGTAGTATACCCTAATGTTAGAGTATTCAATCTTAAAAAAGAAGCATCTTCAACTGCCCAATCAGTAAAAATAGCAGATCTCATATAAGGAGACCACATTGTTGTATTAGCATTAAGAGCTGCTAAAGCTTCAGGATTATCTGTTACTAATTGTCCTGTTGCTGGATCTAAGTTAGTCCATCTTTGACCATCAGCCATAGTAGAATTTAAGTTTTTATATCTTCCTGAAGCTGTAGCTGTCGAAAATTCAATTTTATCGGCATTATATATCTCATTACCAATACTCCAATTAAAAGCAGCCATTAAATCAAAACCATAAGCATTACCATTAATCACAAAACCTCCTGTGCTTTTAGGATTAACATTACCAATAACGGTTTTATCGTTTACATCTACTTTGCCATCTCCATTAATATCTTTTAATTTCATATCTCCAGGCTTAAGACTACTTCCGTCTCCCACTAGTGAAGTAGAGGTATTAACTACTCCGCTTTTCAAAACATACTTTCCTCCAACATAATCAAAGTCTGAAACTTCATATCTACCATCATTTCTATAACCGTACATACTACCCAACGAAGAACCCACTGCTACTAAATAATCATCTCCAATTTGTGAAGAAGCCCATCCTGTTGCTTGTCCAAAATCACTCATAACTCCTAAAGAGTTAATACGATTTTTGTTTATTCCCATATTGAATGAAAAGTTTAATCCGTATTTCGCTTTTTCAATTGCAACTACATTTATAGTAGCTTCAAAACCTGTATTTTGTGTTTCTCCCATGTTACGATATTGGAAATCATATCCAACTCCTGAAACTGGAAAGTTGATTAATAAATCACTTGTAATATTTTTATAAACATCAAAATTACCACTTAAGCGATTTTTGAAAAATGCGAAATCTAAACCAAAGTTTTGAGTTACTGTTGTTTCCCATTTCAAATCAGGGTTAGGCATTGTTTTAGAAGGCGCCCAAACACTAGTAACACCGTTAATCCAGGTAGTTGCTGTAGATTGGAAAATTTGTACTTGCTGTCCAACAGGAATATTATTATTTCCTGCTTCTCCATAACTTGCTCTTAATTTTAAAAGACGTAGCCAGCTTTTATTTTTTAAGAAATTCTCTTCAGAAAGTTTCCATCCTGCAGCAAATGCTGGAAAATATCCCCAACGATTTTGCTCTTGGAATTTACTAGAACCATCTGCACGGAATGTAGCTGTGAAAATGTAACGGTTTTTGTAATCGTAATTTGCACGTCCAAAAAATGACAATAATCTATCATCAGGACTGTAATAGTTATCTACTGATTGTGGAGTTCCTTGTGTTGTTAATGTTTTTGCTTTTTCAAAATCAAAAAAAGTAGGATATCCATGAATTGTATTTGTAAGCGTATTTGATGTATAATTAATGCTTTCTTCTCCAACAAGAGCTGTCAAATGATGATCTTCTCCCATTATTTTTTTGAAATCATAATTCAACGTATTAGCATTTCTAAAACGTTTCTCTTTACTATCTGACATAATCATTGCAGGCATATTCTGTAACGTCGCCAGCGGTGAATTAGCCACATAATAAGTAGTAAGACCATAAAAGCGATAATCCTGATTATTAAAATTATCTAGACCTAAATCTACTTTCAATTTTAAATTGTCTACAATCTCCCATCCAAAACTTCCTAACATATTAAAGTTTTTACGAAACTGTTGACGATTATTATCCGAAATAGATGTAAAAGGATTTATTAACATATCTGTTCCATCCCCATTAACATCTTCTGAAGTTAACCCCGCAACCGGAAGTGGCGCATAACCCACAATAGTACGCATACGTGAATCTGATGAAGATTTCTCATTTTGTTCATTTACACCACCACCATCAATTTCAGTATCTGAATAACGCACAGTAAAACCAACATCTATCTTATTACTTATTTTGCTTTTTAAAGCTAATGCTAAGTTATTTCTTTTGTAGTTTGAACCAATCATAATCGCCTTTTCATCGTAATGAGCATAATTAAAGTTATAATTAAGCTTATCCGTTCCACCTCTAATTCCTAGATCACGACTTTGAACTTCTCCTGTGCGTCCAAAAATTTGCTCTTGCCAATCATCACCTTTAAGACCTTGGTACAAATCGTGATCTTGCCAATTTCCAAAATACTTTGTATAGCTGTCTGGGTTAGAAGGTACTTTAGTTCCGCTTTGCGAAAGCAAGGCATATTCATATTGCCATTTCGTATAATCCTCTGGAGATAAAACATCAATTTTATTCGCCATCTTTTTCATACCGTAAAACATATTAAAGTTTACGGCCATTTTTCCATCTTTTCCGCTTTTTGTTGTAATAAGAATTACCCCATTTGCACCACGTGATCCGTAGATTGCAGTTGAAGCAGCGTCTTTTAAAACGGTCATTGTTTCAATATCAGATGAAGAAATATCATTCATATTATTGATAGGGAATCCATCTACAATAATTAAAGGCGAAGCGTCTTGAGTAAGTGAACCTCCTCCACGAACTCTAATTTTAATATCAGCATCTGGAGAGCCCTCTGCTGCAGTTACCTGCACACCGGCAATTCTACCCGTTAAAGCTTCAGCAACATTGGCCACTGGCACTTTTTTCAAATCAGCACCTGAAATAGTAGAAACTGCACCAGTTAAATCAGATTTCTTAGCTGTTCCGTATCCAATTACAACAACTTCATTTAAGTTGTTAGAATCTTCAGACATCGTTGCGTTAACCTTCGTTTTTCCCTCGGCAGAAATGTCAATGTTTTTGAATCCTATAAAAGAAAAACTTAATACTGCTTTCGGATTGGTTAGTTTTATTTTGTAATGCCCGTCAAAATCGGTAGAAGTTCCGTTCTTAGTTCCTTTTTCTAAGACGTTTACCCCAGGAAGAGAAAGTCCCGCAGCATCCTTCACGGTTCCCTCTATCGTTGTGCCCTGCGCGTGTACTTGACTACCGATCAATAAGCACAGTAAGAAAACAAGTTTAAAGCAAAAATTTGCTCCTTTGTTTAATAGTTCTTTAAAGTTCATGGTTGATTGTTTAAGTTATTAAAAGTTTTTTCTTTTTGGTTTAAGTGTTTTTTTGTGGTTACTTTCAATTCATTTTATAGTTAATTTTTGTTGTTTTATTTTAACAGTAATTTTTCTACCTCCTCACTAAAGCTTTATTTCTGCTCTCTTTTCCGTCTTTCTACTTAATCGATTTCGAACAATCAAAAAAAAGTTGTAATCGATTACACAAACATAGATATTTTTTTCAAACGAAAAATAAAATTTCCCAAAAATTTCATAAAAAAAATTACATATTGAAAATTTTATTGCTTTTTTATGTGGGATATATAATTTATATCGACTTAAAATATTAAAAATATTATTATTAATCGTTCATTTGATTCTGTTTTGCAAAAAAAACAATCGATTACATGAATATTAATTACGAAATTATTAGGTGTTAATTTTACACTTAAAAAGTTAAAGTGATCCTAAAAAAAATTAAATTAGAAAGAAAGAAGCTTCTTATTTTAAAGTGTATTTTCTGACTAGAAGGCGTCTGATGAATAACCCGAAGAAGAGTTTGAGCTTTAATTAATTCGTTTAAGGCACAAAAAAAGCCCTTAAACAAAAGTTAAGAGCTAAGAAAAATGAATATTTTTAAAGTTACACAGGCTGCATCTGAACTTGTTTTTGATGCAACCTCATCAATATGAATGTAATGATCATTCCGATTACCGACATCACAACTCCAATAAGATTTGGAGACGAATAACTGAATCCCGCAGCCAAAGGTAATCCGCCAAGAAAAGCACCTAAAGCATTACCAATATTAAAACTTCCTTGAAGTGATGCCGAAGCAATCATTTCTGCTCCTTTTGCTGTACGTATCATCAGCATCTGAATCGGTGCAATAACCGAGAATGAAATCGCTCCAGTTAAGAAAGTAAGAAACAGTGATACATATTGATTGAATGAGAAAAAGTAAACTAGAATTAAATCTAAAGACATTACTAACAATAAAGCTAATGTAGTTGGCGCTGGCGAAAAACGATCTGCCAATTTACCTCCTACAAAATTACCAACCACCATTCCTAGTCCTGCTAAAATCAGGATAGACGAAACGTCTTCTGGTGAAAATTTAGACACATTAATTAATAAAGGAGCAATATAACTGATCCAGGCAAAAAGACCTCCAAAACCAATTGCGGTAATTCCGATAATTAGCCAAGCTTCTGTTTTCTTAAAGAACTGGAGTTGTGTTTTCATATTTACACTTTCTCCTTTTTCAAGATTTGGCATCCAAAGATAAATTGCCAAAAAAGTCAATAATCCAACAATAGCAATTAATATAAAAGTATAACGCCAAATAAAATGATGACCTATATAAGTTCCAATTGGCACACCTATTAAGTTGGCAATCGTTAAACCAGCAAACATTATAGAGATTGCCTGCGCTTCTTTTCCTTTATCTGCCAAACGGCTTGCGACTACCGCTCCCACTCCAAAGAATGCTCCATGCGGTAATCCAGATAAAAATCTAGACGCAAATAAAATATTATAATCGGGAGCAATAATGGACAATGCGTTAAAAACGGCCAACATTAAAGCTAAAATTAAAAGCATTTTTTTAGGTGCATAATTTCTTCCTGCGATTACTAACAAAGGCGCTCCAATAACAACTCCAAGTGCATAAGAAGAAATTAAATATCCTGCAACCGGGATTGAAACTTTCATATCTGAAGCAATATCTGGGAGCAATCCCATCATTACAAATTCTGTAATACCAATAGTTAACCCTCCTAAAGAGAGCGCAATAAGACTTTTTTTCATTTTGATTTATTGTAGAAAGGAATAGATTTCTACGAAGCAAAATTAACACCGTTAGCCTTAAAAAAAATTGTAAATTTGTGACATAAAATTGTATATTTAAGTTATGCCTAAATTAAATCAGTTTAAAACGCTTGTTCTTGATGAATTTGAAGAAGAGAAGTTTCATCTTCCTCCGCATACGCATACGTATTATGAAATCATCTATATAAAGAAAGGAAGCGGAATTCATCACCTCAATCATAATCTGCTTCCATATAAAGCTGGAGATCTATTTGTTATTTCGCCAGACGACGAACATTATTTTGATATAAAGAAAAGTACCCGATTCATTTTCATCAAATTCACCGATAATTACTTCAATTCTAAACAAAATCTTACTTGCGATGAATTTTTAGTAAATACTCCCGAAAGCTTCATGCGCGATAAAATCCTAAAAGAAACGGTTTTGAAGTTTGATGAACCTTGCAAAACGATTTTAAAAAACACGGTTGAAAACATCGTAACATATGGACATTATATAGATGTTACCTCATCTCCCATTGTTTTCTATCAGATTCTTTCTCTCTTTGGTTTAATTAAAGAAACAATTCGAGGAATGAATTTACAGATGAAATCGACTCATTTGGATAGCGAACAAATTGCGAATTACATTCATCAGAATATTTATCAACCCAAACTGGTTCAGGTAAAAGTGATTGCGGATCATTTTAATATTGCTCAAACCTATTTTAGTGCTTATTTCAAAAGAACTTTCAGCATAAGTTACCGCGAATACATTCATAATTTAAGAACGACTTTAATCGAAAAAAGATTTCATAACAATCAATTGCCAATAAAACAGATTGCCTACGAATTTGGTTTTACAGATGAAAGCCATTTGACGAATTATTTCAAAAAGCGTAAAAACATGAAACCAACTGATTTTAAGAAACTGTAGTTATCGAAATCTTAAAAAGTAATTTCTCCACACATTTTTAACTAAATTTGTACTTCTAAAAAACAATTTCTTTGAAAAAGAAAATCCATATAATGCTGCTTTTTATAACACTCAGTTTCTTTTTGAACCCGAGTTATACTTACGCATGCAATATGGTGCATCATAAAGAAATTGCTTCTAAAGAAGAAAACAGCTGTTCTAAAAAATGCTGTGAAAAGAAAACTTCAAAACAGGAAAAACACAATTGTGACGGAAAATGTCGTCATTCTGGCTGCACAACTTCTTCATTGCAATTTGTTATTTTAACTTCAAATGATCTTGATTTACAAAACGATGTTTTTAATTTTTCTTTAAAAAACGCGATTTCATCTTACAGCAATTCTACAATTTCTTCTGGATTTACTTCTATTTGGCTCAAGCCGAAAATATAATTATCGTATTGATGACAGCCCATATTGGGTCTTTTTTAGAACTAAATTTTTAATTAATTTTAAAGGAAATAAAATCCTTTACCTAAATATTATACACAATGAAAAAATCAATCATAGCTTTAGCAACAGTACTTACAGTATTATTTAGCGCCAATAACATTCAGGCAAATACAGCAAAATTAGAATCGGGAACAACAGAAATCGTTGATTCGAGTCAGCTTCAATCTGTTTACGATGCTTATTTTACTGTAAAAGATGCACTTATTAAAAGTGACAGCAAATTGACTTCGGCGAAAGCCAAAGACTTACTGACAGCTATTACAGCAGTAAAAATGGACAAACTAAAAAGCAACGAACATACGGTTTGGATGAAAGTGGTTAAAAAACTAACTGCCGATGCTAAAAGTATTTCAGCAACAACAGATCTTAAAAAACAACGTGAGACTTTTAAATCTTTATCTAAAAGCACTTACGATCTTATAAAAGTTTCTAATCCAGAACAGCCAATCTACAAACAATATTGCCCAATGGCAGATGCTGATTGGTTGAGCAAAGAAAAAGCAGTTAAAAATCCGTATTACGGTTCTTCTATGCTGACTTGTGGAAATGTGGTAGAAACGATTAAATAATATGAAGCTTTACATCAAAAATATGGTGTGCAGCCGATGCAAAATGGTAGTGAAGTCTGAGTTCGAAAAGCTCGGACTTCAAACTATCTCTGTTGAATTGGGTGAAGTCGAACTGGAAAAAGAAATCAGCGACGAGCAAAAAGAAGTTTTATTAGAAAACCTTCAAGTTTTAGGTTTTGATTTAATTGACGATAAAAAAACAAAAACCGTCGAAAGAATAAAAAATCTGATTGTCGATTTAGTGCATCATAAAAACAACGAACTTAAAATCAACTTATCTGATTATTTGGCAGAAAACTTAAATCAGGATTATAATTCGTTAAGCAACTTATTTTCGGAGATTGAAAATACCACGATTGAAAAGTATTTCATCAGTCAGAAAATTGAAAAAGTAAAAGAATTATTGATTTATAATGAGCTTTCGTTAAGCGAAATTGCAGATATTCTCAACTACAGCAATGTGGCACATTTGAGTAATCAATTCAAGAAAATTACTGGCTTTACTCCTACTTCATTCAAACAATCAAAAGATAAAATGCGTATTCAGATCGAGAATTTATAGTTTTTTGATTTTTAACCGCAAAGAGCGCAAAGGTTTACGCAAAGTTCGCAAAGACTTTTTTATTTAGCCACAGATTATGAGGATTAAAAAGATTTTAAAATCTGTGTTAATCTTTTTAATCTGTGGCTAAATTTTTATTCGCAAAGTTCACAAAGCATACAGATAAAGCTTTGAGAACTTTAAAAATCTCAAAACAAACAAAAACTTAGCGCTCTTTGCGTAAATTCTTTGTCCGCTCTGCGTTAAAAAAACAGCATTTTCAGATCGACAGTATATAGTGTTTATTGAACCGCAAAGAGCGCTAAGAATTACGCAAAGTTCGCAAAGACTTTTTTATTTAGCCACAGATTATGAGGATTAAAAGGATTTTAAAATCTGTGTTAATCTTTTTAATCTATGGTTAACTTTTTATGCGCAAAACTTTAAGAACTCCCTAATCTAAAAAAAATAAACCTTCGTGTGCTTTGCGTAAACCTTTGCGCACTTTGCGGTTAAATAAAATTTTGTAAATCTTACAAATCATTCCCAAAATTCTACAAATCAAACTCACAGATACTTCGGAAATTTGCATTGTAATACTTAAAAACCAATACAATGACTCATCAATATATAATTTCAGGAATGTCTTGCAACGGATGTCGAACCAAAGTAGAAAAAACTTTAAATGAACTTGAAGGCGTTCAGGCGGAAGTAACTTTAAATCCTCCAACGGCTACCATAACGATGGATAAGCACGTTCCTACTGAAAAGTTTCAGGAAGTTTTATCTGCAGCTGGAAAATATACTATTGAAATGGATTCTCCAAAAAATCATGGAGAAACTGCTAAATCTTGCTGTTCTGTCCATAAAAAAGAGCATCACGATTATCAGCATAAAGCAGAAACTAAAAAAGTACATCAGCACAGTGCAAATGGCGTTTATTACTGCCCCATGCATTGCGAAGGCGACAAAACGTACAACAAACCCGGAGATTGCCCAGTCTGCGGAATGGACTTAGTACCGCAAGTTGCTATAACTGCAACACAATTTACTTGTCCAATGCATCCTGAAATCGTTTCAAACGAGCCAGGCGATTGTCCGATTTGCGGAATGGATTTGGTTCCGATGCAAGCTTCTGAAAGTGAAGAAAACAAAACCTATTCTGATTTATTGAAAAAAATGAAAATTGCGATTTTGTTTACACTTCCTATTTTCATTATCTCAATGTCAGAAATGATTCCGAATAATCCGCTTTACAATATAATGTCTATCGAAAAGTGGAATTGGGTTCAGCTTTTATTTTCGATTCCCGTTTTGTTTTACGCAGGATGGATGTTTTTCGTTCGCGCTTACAAATCTATTGTGACTTGGAATTTAAATATGTTTACTTTAATTGGAATAGGAACCAGTGTTGCGTTCCTATTTAGTATTGTCGGAATGTTTTTCCCAGATATTTTTCCATCGGAATTCAAATCACATCACGGAACCATTCATTTATATTTTGAAGCAGCGACCGTAATTATCACTTTAGTTTTATTAGGACAATTATTGGAAGCTAAAGCTCACGGACAAACGAATGGCGCGATTAAAGAATTATTAAGATTAGCGCCAACTGAAGCGACTTTAGTTGAAAACGGAGTAGATAAAGTAATCTCTATTCATAATATTAAAAAAGGTGATTTACTTCGTGTAAAACCAGGAGAGAAAATTCCGGTTGACGGAAAAATAACTTCTGGCGAAAGCAGCATCGACGAATCTATGATTACGGGAGAACCAATTCCGGTTGATAAAAAAACTAACGATGCCTTGATTTCTGGAACAATAAACGGTACCAAATCGTTTGTTATGATTGCCGAAAAAGTAGGATCAGAAACCATGTTGTCTCAAATTATTCAAATGGTAAATGACGCCAGCAGATCTCGCGCTCCAATTCAGAAATTAGCCGATCGCGTTTCTAAATATTTTGTGCCAACAGTTGTGATCATTTCGATTTTAACATTCTTTCTTTGGGCAAAATTTGGTCCAGAACCCGCTTATGTTTACGGATTAATTAATGCGATTGCCGTATTAATTATTGCTTGTCCTTGCGCACTTGGACTGGCAACTCCAATGTCGGTTATGGTTGGTGTTGGAAAAGGAGCTCAAAACGGAATCTTGATTAAAAATGCCGAAGCGTTGGAAAACATGAATAAAATTGATGTTTTGATTACCGATAAAACAGGAACAATCACCGAAGGGAAACCATCTGTAGAAAAAATCTACGCCATAAATAATGACGAAGATTTTCTGCTTCAAAACATTGCCTCTTTAAATCAGCATAGCGAACATCCTTTGGCACAAGCCGTGGTCAATTTCGCGAAAGCACAAAATAGTTCATTCAAAGAAGTTCAAGGTTTTGAAACTATTGCTGGAAAAGGTATTTTAGGAACTATCGAAGGCAAAAAAGTAGCTTTAGGAAATAAAAAATTAATGGAAGAAATAGGCGCTTCTGTTTCTAATGATTTAGAACAAAAAGTTGTTGCCGAACAAAATTTAGGAAAAACCATTTCATATATCGCAATTGATACTATTGTTTTAGGCTACGTTGCCATTACTGATGCCATCAAAGAAAACAGTGCAAAAGCGATCAAAGAATTAATCGCTCAAGGCGTTGAGGTTATCATGATGACGGGCGATAATCATAATACCGCAAAAGCAGTTGCAGAACATTTGCATCTAAGTTCCTTTAAAGCAGATTGTCTTCCACACGATAAATTAAAAGAAATTGAACGTCTTCAAGCTCAAGGAAAAATTGTTGCCATGGCGGGAGACGGAATCAATGATGCACCTGCTTTAGCACAATCTAACATCGGAATTGCAATGGGAACAGGAACTGATGTTGCGATAGAAAGTGCTAAAATTACTTTGGTCAAAGGCGATTTAAACGGAATTATAAAAGCCAAAAACCTCAGCCATGCTGTAATGTCAAATATCAAACAAAACTTATTCTTTGCTTTCATTTATAATACTTTGGGCGTGCCAATTGCAACGGGAATCTTATATCCGTTTTTAGGAATTTTGCTTTCGCCGATGTTGGCTGCTGTTGCCATGAGTTTGAGTTCTGTCTCAGTAATTGTAAACGCTTTACGATTGAGAAATTTAAAATTATAATTTATGATTAATATCAAATATATCCTAATACTTTCTTTAATCGCTTTTCAGTTAAGGGCTCAAAAAGTAGTGCGTTACGATTTGTATGTTCGTGATACCATTGTCAATTTTTCAGGTAAAGAAAAACGAGCGATTGCAGTAAATGGACAAATTCCGATGCCGACTTTAACTTTTACCGAAGGTGATACTGCAGAAATCTACGTTCATAACGAACTTAAAAAAGAAAGCACTTCAATGCATTGGCACGGATTGTTTCTGCCAAATAAAGAAGATGGTGTTCCGTATTTAACTCAAATGCCCATAGAACCTGGAACTACTCATAAATATACCTTTCCGATTATTCAGAACGGAACGTATTGGTATCACAGCCATTCTGGTTTACAGGAACAAATTGGTTTGTACGGCCTTTTTATCATCAATAAGAAAAAAGACGATTCGACGATCAGAAAGGGAATTGACGATTTACCAACAATCCCAGTTATTTTAAGCGAATGGTCGGATTTGAAACCGGAGAATATTCAACGAATGCTGCACAATGCCAACGATTGGTTTGCAATTAAAAAAGGAACAACACAAAGTTACTCTGAAGCCATAAAACAAGGACATTTTTCAACTAAAGTGACCAACGAATGGAAAAGAATGAACGCGATGGATGTCAGCGATGTCTATTATGAAAAGTTTCTCATCAATGGTCAAAATGAACAACAGTTTTCTGATCTTAAACCAGGTTCAAAAGTCCGATTGCGAATTGCAAACGGAGGTGCTTCCAGTTATTTCTGGCTAACTTATGGTGGAGGAAAAATCACCGTTGTAGCTAGTGACGGAAATGATGTTGAACCTGTAGAAGTCGATCGTTTGATTATTGCGGTTTCTGAAACCTATGATGTTGTGGTAACGATTCCCGAAAATGCTAAATCTTTTGCTTTTTTGGCTACAGCCGAAGATAGAACAGGATCAGCTTCTTTATTTTTAGGAAATGGAGACAAACAGCCAATTCATCATCTTTCAAAACTAAAATATTTTGAAGGCATGAAAATGATGAACGATATGATGAAAATGAATGGCGAAATGAATGACATGGGTATGAATATGTCTCTGAATAAAATGGACATGAATGCCGTGATGTATCCTGAAATTTCGGGTGAAGATGAGAATGCAAAACCTGCTATGGATCATTCAAATCATAATATGGAAGGCATGAAAATGGAAAACGATAGTACTGAAACCTCTGAAATTGTGACTTTGAATTACGGAATGCTAAAATCTCCGTTTAAAACCAATCTTCCAAAAGATGCGCCAGTAAAAGAATTGCGTTTTACGCTTTCTGGAAATATGAATCGCTACGTTTGGAGTCTGGACAATAAAGTGGTTTCTGAAACCGATAAAATTTTAATTAAAAAAGGAGAAAACGTTCGTATCGTTTTATACAACGGTTCAATGATGCGCCACCCAATGCATTTACACGGGCATGATTTTAGAATTTTAAATGAACACGGTGATTATTCACCTCTCAAAAATGTGATTGACATTATGCCAATGGAAACCGACACCATCGAGTTTCAAGCCAATGCAGATGGTGATTGGTTTTTTCACTGTCATATTTTATATCATATGATGGCTGGAATGGGGAGAATTTTCAGTTACGAAAATTCAGCACCAAATCCGTTGATTCATCATCCGGAAATGGCTTTCAAAATGTTGAAAATGGACGATCGAATGTTTCATTTTATGGCAGAAAATGATTTTGCAACCAATGGAAATGATGGTGAAGCGATGTTTAGCAACACGCGTTGGAGTATCGGAACCGAATGGAGATTGGGTTACAACGACAAACATGGCTATGAAACGGAAACTCACATTGGACGTTATATTGGAAAAAATCAATGGCTGATGCCTTTTATAGGTTTTGACTGGCGTTATCGAAAAATGGGAATGGACGAACAAGAACAAAATCTTTTCGGGCAGAAAAACACCAAAGACAATCGTTCTGTTTTTAGTGCCGGTCTTGAATATACTTTACCAATGCTTATAAAAGCACAAGTTGAAGTGTATACGGATGGAAATGTTCGTTTACAATTTGAACGAAAAGATATTCCGCTTTCGCAAAGACTTCGAATGAACTTAATGTGGAATACCGATAAAGAATATATGGCGGGTTTAAAATACATCGTAGCAAGAAACTTCGGAATTACAACGCATTATGACAGCGATATGGGAATTGGTTTTGGGGTTAATTTGAATTACTAACTGTTTTTTTGAACCATATAAGTAATAAGTTCAGAATTATAACAACTTGTTTAAATAGATTAATTATAGTACTTTTATTACAAATTTAAAATAATTAATTATGAGTTGGGATATTGTTCTATTTAGTTATGCTGAAAAAATAATCTTAATTCAAGATTTGGATGAAGAAAAACTTTTACCAATAGATTTTGACAAAGTACTTCTTGAAAATTGTTCAACAAAAAAAACAGAAGATAAAAATAATAGCAATGATTTCTTTTCTGATTCTATTAATGATAATATTAATTTCCATCTCGATGATGAGCCTAGTAGTATTAAAATGATGGCGCTTTACAGTGAAGAGGCATTATTCAAGATTGTAGAATTAGCAAAAGTTCATAATTGGCAAATTTTCGATACTTCATTAGGTGAAATGTTAGACTTAGAGAATCCTATGAAAAATGGATTTAGCAATCATCAAAAATATGTTAATCAGATTATGAAAAACAGGCAATAAAAATCAATTCACTTTTACCAAAACATTAACAATAAAACTATTCTTACAGATGTAAAATCAGTTTATATTTGATTCACCAATTATAATCTCTAACACAAAAAACATTTAATTAAAATGACAAAAGTTATCACAGTAATGACAGCAGCCTTATTCTCAATTGGCGTAATGGCTCAAGAAACAAAACCAGTCTCAAAAGATAAAGCAAAAAAAGAATCTTGTTGCAAAAAGACAACAGACAAAAAAGATAAAAAATCTTGTTGTGTTAAAAAATAATTGAAACTTAATTTCAAAGAAAAAGACCTCAGTTCTAGAGTGCACCCAAAAGTTTAGACAAATTAATAACTAAGTTTTATAATAATGAGCTCGATATTGTATCGGGCTCATTGCTTTTAGATTAAGTTTTATTCTGTCATTATTATAATAATTAATATACTC
>NZ_JBHSFY010000015.1:0-163954 GCF_042654045.1 Flavobacterium chungangensis | reverse complement strand
TGCAAATGAATAATGTTTAACAACTACTAATTCTACACACTCAAGTTTGAATTCATAGCTGTGCTTGACTTTTCTTTCCATAAAAATGCCCCCAAATAGCGTCTAACTTTTTGGGGGCAGTGCATTACGGCGTCTTTTTTTATATGTTTTTAAGAACGTGGCTTAGACAAATTTCGATCATACATAACAATAGTTCCCGCTACGGCTACATTTAAACTTTTTTCTGATTTGAATTTTACTAAATGATGGCATTTTTCCATTACTTTTTTAGATAAGCCATGATCTTCTGCACCCAATATATAAACGCAACGTCTTGGATGCTCAAAAGTTTCTAAATCAGCCGCTTTTTCAGATAGTTCAACACCAACCAATCTTGCTCCTTTTGGTAAGTTTTCAAAAAAAGCTTCGAAAGTATCGTAATGAAAATACGGAATCGCTTTTACGGCATCGTGTGTATCACATGCTTGTTTGGCATATCGATTACCAATGGTAAATATAAAGGTGGCACCTAAGTTCTGAGCCGATCTCCACAAAACACCTAAGTTTTCGGGTGTTTTACCATTTTGGATTCCGATACCAAAGTATTCATTTATAAAATTATCATTCATACCGCAAAAGTACAAAGTGTATGTAGATAAATCAATTTTTTGTTAGAATAGTCGACTTGAAAGATAAAAAAGAAAAATATTCAAAATATTTATTTCAAATATTTTAACTCTTTAAAAATCATCTTATAAATGTTGCCCCTTTAGTTCTTCTTGTAATTTTTTACGACAACATCCTTTAGTGGTGTGGGAATTAGTGTGTTGACTCTTAAAGGGATATTTTTACATTCATCGCTATCCCAATGTGTAAAATCAGCATTATCATAGTTAATTGTGCACATTATGTCGTTACCCTGACTGTGAGCTCCATGCGAACCCTCTGTAGTGCCAGGCATCCAGACTTTGTCAGCAAATTGAAAAAAGCAAATCCCTAATAGTTTCTCAGGATTTTTAGCTCCGTATTCTATACTTCCTGCCAATTGTCCATCTGCGAATTCCTGATAATTTGCTTCCAGTCTGTTATATCCAATTTCTGTGAATAAAAGTGGTTTTTGGTATTTTTCGTATGCAATATCTACGTAACCTCTTCCAGACGATTCTGCATTTTCAAACAAATACAAACGATTATTGTATGATTGAGGAGCTAGAAATAATCGTTTATTTAAGTTTTTGGTTGTTTTTTTATTTAATCCAGCAAACAGGGAATCCCAGAATCCAAAACAAGGATATTGACCCCCATATAAAGCAAAATCAACAGGATGACCAATGATTACTTCTCTGTAGTTTGGATATTGTGATGCTTCAATATCTGCCCAAGATGTTGTAAAATCAATGCAATGTTGAGCATTGTAGCCATTTCTTCTCGGTTCGTTTCCTATAACAATTCCTAAAACAGCATCATGATAGTCTGTTTTTTCTTTATTGGAAAAGGAATTAATTAATTCAGGAATCTTTTCATTTCTTAGATTTAAGCCTTGATCAGGTTTTACAAAATAACAAGAAACAGTAACCAAGACTTTAATATTTAATGAGTCGCAATAATCCAAAAAATTTAAATGATTATTTCGCGGATCCCAATCGTATAATCTAATAAGATTAACCCCCATGTTGGCTAATGTTTGGAGATCGTTCCTTGCTTTATTTGGTCCGTTGAGATCACAATGGCTTCCAGCTTTAGAAGTATATTCTTTTCCCCATATCGGAGTCATACAATCATACGCAATGTCACTTCCATAAAAGATGTATGTAAAATTTGCAGTTGATGGATCATATCCAATAGGATAGGGTGCATAGCACATTCCGTTAAAATTTTTGTTCATGGTAGTTGTTTTTATTGGTTAATATTTTATTTAAAATTTAAAAAACAAATTATTTATAGAACCATTGAGAGTAATAGGTCAGTATATAAAAGCAGTGTCTCATTAAGCGAATCTGAAATTTTTTAAGAATAATTTAAAAAAGTTACGTCAGCTGTTATTTTTCTTTTTTTACTACAAGCTGCCAGTGTATACCGACATGATTTGCAAATAATTCTGTACTAGGCAGACCATTTCCTAGTTTGGGTAACTGGACAACTTGCCCCATGCCTCCGCCAATGCTCTTGCTAGGAATATTTTTTAGAGGTTTCAGCTTTTTTTTAGGGAAGCTTTTTTTTGTTATTCGAGCCATTTCAACCAAGCTGGTCATTTTGGGACCTAGTCCAGGTTCATTTCCAAAAACAGCTGCAGAAATAAGGGTTTCTAAAGAGATATCGTCTATATTTTGAGCAATGAGTGTCCTAAGTTCTTTAGTTCTTGCAGAATCATGATGTTCAATATTTTTTCTTAATTGGCCAATTGAAATAGAACGTGCAGTATCTAGTGTGTGAATGAGACAATCGCCTCTTCCTGAGTTTTGGATGATGTGATATTCATCTGGGTTTATATTTCCTTCTAATATAATAAGAGTAATTCCAAGCCTGCTTGCCAACGTATGCCCTTCACCTTCTGTTAAATAGGCGCTACTTGAAGCTACATCTTCTAAATATGCTTTTTTGAATAACGGAATTGCGGCTGGATTGATAGCAACATCATTTATTTGATCATAGTACCAGAGTGACATCATTTTCATTTTTTTATGTCCTTGACCAGATTCCTTTTCTCCATCTCCCGATTTTCCTTTGTTGTCTTTAGAGTTTTTTCGGTCCTCTTTATATTATCTTTTTCGCTCTCTAGGATCTTTTTTCTCATCTTCAGAAGAATAACCGTCGTCATCATCTTTAGCTAAAGAGCTTGATGTTAAAGCGCCTGTTTTTCCTTTTCTAATTTCGACCCTTTTCCATGAATACGATTTGAGATTTTCTTTGAAATATCTTCTTATCTCATTAGAAATACGACTTCTTGGGAATTTTTTTTGAAGATCGCCAAAATACCCCTTTATAATATCATGACCATCCGCTTTATTAGTTTTATGTGCCCAATGAATCAAGCCATGCGGATTTATATTATGTCCCTCTTCCTGTTGCTTTATTCCAGAAACTCTAGTAATTAGTAATGTCGAACTCTTACAGCTTTTCCATGTTAAGTATACTTTTTCTTGTTCTTTTGATGTAGAAGATGTCAAATCTACTACCCAGACTTTTTTTCCACTTTTAACCAGTTTGGTTAGTTCACCGTTAAAACTGATTTTATTTTTAGGAGATTGCGTAATGTTTGGATTAATATCAAGCAAAATAATGTCTTTTGCGGTATAACCTGGAATTCCAGTATTATCCATTAAATCAATAACATCATGATCTTCGTAATAGACCGAACTATCATTTGGAATCATTTCTTTAATTGCTGCTTTATTATTTTTGCCTTTACCCTTTGTTCTTGGAGGAATTAGCTTTTCAAGCTCTTCTATTCTGGCAGCTATCTTTAGTAAATCTTCCTCTGTTAAGCTTTTTCTGTTTGCTTTTTTTCTTTTTTTCTGTCCAAGGAGTCTTGTTCTTTCCTTTTTTAAATGGGTAGTATTATCTTCGGTTAGCAACATAGATAAGGCGGCCATTCCTGATGAAACCACAACCTTTCCTGTTTTGATATTCATTGTGCCTTGATTATCTGTTACTTCATCTTCATATTCACTATCGCTGACAGTATCATTATCAAAATCAATTTTTTTCTTTTCATTTTTAAGAGTTTGTAGTATATGTTCAAAAATAGCGAGTCTTTCTTGTTCTAATTCATCACCCATTTCATCCACCTCTTGTATATGTTTATCGTAAGAAGAATCTAAATTTGGACTAGATAACCCTGTTTTGCTAATGTTTTTTTCAAGTTCTGCTTTAGTACTTTTTTCAAAAATCATTTGAGCCATTTTGCTTAAGGTAGAATCATTAGCAGTAAAAAATATAATGTTATCATGATTACGTTCGAGGACTCTTCCAATCATACTCAAACCTTTTGATCCTGTTTCGACCTGAGTAAAAACTAAATGTTTAAGTAAAGTTTTCTTTTTGTTATAGCTTTTCATCAAATTAACGGAAGAAACTTCTTTTGTTGCTTTTCCGGTCTGCCAATATTCATAAAGTTTGTCGCTAGCAGCTACTTTTTCTGTAAATTCAACTTCAGTTTTGTCTGTCATTAACTGATGCAACTCATTGTCTATTACAGTTAAGGCTTTTACAATAATTGCCGAAATGTCTTTATTTATTCCAGGACTAAGCCTGATGCTTAAATTATCTCCTAAATCTGCCAAAGTTGCTATTTGAAATCCAAAGCTACTTTTCTCTACCAGACGCGGTAAATTGCCTCCTCTGTTCTGATTGTAAAGGCTCATTAATCTAGCAGAAAGAAGTTTTGTCATTCCTTTGGCTTGTCCGGATCTAATTTTTTTATGCCTTAAGCTTCTTCTTTCCTGATTTGAAACTATAAAGTCCCTCAACAAGGGGAAGTGAATAATAAGAGGAGGATAATTGCCGTCATGAATTAACTCAATATTCCCTGTAGGGCTTTGAAATTGTTGCTTGATTGCTCCAGAAATTTCTCTTTGCATTGTAATATATTGATCAATGCTTTTATTTTTTTTAGGTTTCTTGTCATCAATTTGCATACTTGTCGATAACTCACTTTCAATTTCTGCAATAACACCTGCCAAAACATCGGTATTAAGTCCTTTATAAAGATCAGGCAAGAGCCCTAGTTTGTTTTCTCTAGCACCAAATTGTTGACCAATTAGCTGAATTAGTTTGTTTTTATTACTTCTAATATAACGAGGGTTTAGACCTTCTCCTATAGCATTAAATATGCCTTGTTTTATAATTCTTCTTAATCTTAGATGATCATTATTTAATGAATCATGCATTATGCTAATATTATCCTCACTTTTTTCACTTTCAAAACTAGAAGATTCTTCATCAGAATTTGAAAATTCACTCGAGTATGAAGATTCTTCTGAGCCTGAAAACTCATCATGATTATCTGAGGATTCGTACGAACTCGTAGAGTCATCTGAATTTGAAGAGCCGCCGTCATCATTTAAACCGAAATGTGAATTACCCGCTTTTGCAATTTTTAAAGGTCTTTTTCCAAAAGTTACATAATTATTTACATCCGAAGTGGAGATGCCGTAACTTTCTAAAAAGTCATCGGAAGTTCCTTCGTCATTTTCTGAATTTACCTTTAAAATATATTGATGTAATACCTCCTGCATCATTAAATTTCCCGGATATAATTCTGTAATAAATTTTGTAACATGTTGAATAAATATATTCTTAAACATTTGGCCATAAGGGATATCAGAGAAATATCCCTGTATTACTTTATCCTGATTGACATTTGAGTTAAGATTTCTATTTTTAAATTCAGAGGTAGGTCCAGTCTTCTGTATAGCTTTCGCTCCCATAACATCAGCTTCTTTTTCCAAACCTTTGTCATCATTTATATTTGCTTTACCTTTCAGTTGAATGGTAGGTTTCACACGTCCTTGCTTTTGCTGTACAACATGCCAAGCTTCATGAGGCAAATGTTTTTCTTGTCCAGATGCTACATGAATATCTGTTCCTTGAGCGTAGGCATGCGCATTAAGCTGTGCAGGTTTGTCTGAATTATAATGAACCTTTACATCGTCCATAGAATGACCAGAAAGGTTTTCTATTCCCGACTTTAGATTGTCTGGCAAACCGGTAACATTTCTTTTTGTTTGAATTGGTGACGAAGTTGCTTCCTGACTAGCAGTTTTTTCAGTAAGTTTTAGCTGTATAGCAGAATGTTCTCGATTATCTTTTAACTGAATGGCAGTATTGCCACAATTTGCATTTGCAGCAGTAGCTTGTATTTTATTTTCAGATATTTTTTGATAATCCTGAGCCATTTTTACTCTTTGAAATTAAAACTGTATTGTGTTTTATATGATCTGCCTGAATTTGATAAATTAAGTTAGTGAAGCGCAAAGCTTTTTTTAAGACTTTTTATTGTATTAGTCATTATGTAAACCTAATTTTTTCATTGTTTCTTCTAGAGAGTCTTCTTCATCTAGTTCTTTTTTATCTTTTAGATAACTAGGATCGTCATTTGGCTGTACTTTTTTGTATGGTTTTGGCTTAAATGAGCGATATTCTTCAGGGATTGCTGTTTTTCTGGAATCATCTTTGGATAAAGTCAGGTTAAATTCTTCTCCTTTTTTGTGTTCGTTCTTTTTATCGTCCTCTTTAGCATGTTCCTCATGATCTTCTGTTTCGTCATCTTCAGCAACAACAAACCCCGCTTTTGTATAAGATTCTTTTGCGGTATATGCCGAAATAACGTCTATTTTTTTTGCTGTATCATGGCTTTGCAGTAATATTTTTACAGCAGCTAAAAGTGCGGTGCCTCCGCCTTTTATATTCGGATTTCCTATCATCCATCTCAGGTAAAGAGGCGATTCATCGCGCTCTTCAACGATTAGAACGCCAACTAGCTTATTAGTTCCTTTTACAACTGCTTTAATTCTCCATTGCTTTTTACCAGACTCCGGTTCATGTTTCTCATATGCCATATCTTTTGCCACATCCCAACCATCATCTTCTTGTTCCCAATGTCTACCCGATCCTTTATCTAGTTTCTCGCGGTCTTTCTTGTTAATACTTATTACGCCAAGACTTCGTCTTCTTTCATGTCGGCCTTTGTTTCCCCATAGAAGCGCTATTTTAGCTATTTCTTTTGGCATATCTTCTTTTTCCCAGTCTTCTATATTTGCCAATTCGATTTCATTTTTGATTGTTTCTTTTTGAGCTAATTTTTCTTGTATTTGGATTGTTTCTTTTCGTACATACATTTCATTGCGCGAAAAAATAGTTGGAGGACCCTGTTTATGAATTATCTCCAAAACCTGAACCCACTCATATATTTTTTCTCCTTTTCTGTCCTCTTTTCTTTTTTGCGAGTTTTCCTGATTAGATCCTCTTCGCGAAATAAAGACAGGAGCATCATCAATTACGAGTATATCTCCTTTTTTTAGTTGACCTCCTTCAGATGGTTTTAATTCATTAGAAAGCGCGTCGCCTTTGACATTTCCAAATAATGAATCTCCCTCAAGTTTTACAATATGAGTTACGCCCCAAGTTACTGTGGCATCTTTTACTGCTCTTTGAATAGGTAAGTCACTTGTAGTAGTGTTTTCAGAGAGTTTTTGTTGGACAATAGTATGTTGTCGATTATCTTGTAATCGAGTAATATTGCTTCCCTGATTTGCATTTGCAGCAGTTAGAGCTGATGTATCTTGCGATATTTTTATGTGTTGTTGCGTCATTTTCTTCTCTTTTTAGAATTATACAACTGCTTACTCTTCCGCATTTATTTGATCTTTGAATGATGTGACTTTTACAGGACCAATTCCACCCAAATAGTTTATTGCCGAACAAAAAGGATGATTGTGAATCCTATTTTTTAAATTTTCTAAATCTCGATCAAAGTAGGGTAGTGTTACTTTTTGTCCTGTAATCAGTTTTATCAGATGATCATTTTCTAAAGGATAAATTTTAAATAAAGGTTTTCTGGCGGCGTAGAAAAGATTTTCATCATCAGCTATAATAGAAACCTCGCCACGATTTTCTTTTAGTTTTTGAGGATTCGTTTTTAATAAGTTAATAATCTGATTCTCAATTTTAGTAACCATTTCTTCTACACTTTTTTCGGTCGTTTGTACAATCAAATAAAGATTTTGACTTGTAATAAGATATCCGTTTATATAAAAGAAAATTTTGTCGTCGAAATCATTCAAAGCCAATGCAATTATGGTATTCACATAATTCAAGTCAAAATGTTTTTTCCAGTTCCCAATTTTAAGTTTCACTTTATGACGGTGTAATTGAGGCGCGGCAATGGCAACTTTTTTTATATTTTCATTCTTTTTCATCACGTCAATTCATTTGAGTAACCACAAGTGTTTTGTTCTCTTTTTTAAATTCACGTCTAATCCCTTCTAATAAATCTTGCTGATTGACAACTGTTTCATTTCTCTGAATGGCAGCTAGAGCACAAAATCGCAACACATTAATAATTGCTCCACCAGCAAGTTCATACTCTTCGGCAATGCTTTCTATATCAATATCTGGACTAAGTTTGCATTTTCCTGAGAATGCTTTTTCCCATAAAAGAATCCTTTCTTCTGCGGTTGGCATCGTAAAATGAATCATGGACTGAAATCTTCTGGAGAAAGCTTCATCCATATTTTCTTTTAAATTGGATGCTAGAATAACCACTCCTGGAAAATCTTCAATTCTTTGCAGCAAATATCCCGTTTGCTGATTGGCGTGCCGATCGTTTGAAGAAGAAGCATTTGTCCTTTTTCCGAAAAGGGCATCGGCTTCGTCAAAAAATAAAATCCAGTCCTTGTGTTGTGCAACATCAAATATTTTAGATAGATTTTTTTCTGTTTCACCAATATATTTAGAAACAATCATAGAAAGATCAACCCTGAAAACTTCTCTGTTGGTACTTTTTCCAAGTAAAGTTGCAGTAAGCGTTTTACCAGTGCCTGGAGGTCCGTAAAAAAGGGTTCGATATCCAGGTTTTATTTTATTCTCCAAACCCCATTCTGTCATAAGAGTTTCACCATGATTTAGCCAAGCGTTAATCTCCATAACTTGATTCATGACATGTTCTTCGAGAACCAAATCGTCCCAGTTTAATTTGGTCGAAATTTGTTGTGCAGGAAACGAAACGCTATGTTCCAATTTAGGTAAAGTGCCTGTAATAAAAAAGTTCAGCCAACGCTCATTAATCGAAAGTACGTGATTCAAAATTGGCACATTAGATTCGTTATTTTCTAAAATCAAAACCTGTTCTTTTGAAAGTATATTTGAAGTATTCAGAATTTGAAGGACTTCAATTCTTAATTCAGGATTTACAGCGGTAATTAAAAAAGATAGGGTTTGGCCTGTAGGCAAAAAACCGCTATGATTTTTATTGATAATTCCGCCAAATTCTGTAAAACCACGATCGTACATTGCATTTTTACTAAAGAAAATATCCAGTACTTCGGGTTTAATCTGAGGTGCGAGAATTAGGGCAAGGCAAAGTCGTTCGTAAAGATTCAAATCCCATTCGCCTATTTTTTTGTAATAAGCGCTATTTTCAGTTTCTTCATCAGTTTCTGGTAGCGGAATATCCTGCCAGCGGTTTTCATGTCCATCCTGAAGCAGATAACTGCAAATAACCTGATCGATTACCTTTTGCAGCCAATCCATTTCATTATACAAAGAGACAATATTGGGATTAGTTTCCATAAGCTCCAAATAATTTTTCTACATCGTCCAGATTTGCGTCAGCCCATTTAAAATAAAGCAAAGCCGTATTAGGATTTAACTCATTGCATTGCATCATATCCAAATAAAAGCCTTGAGCATTTTGCATAATCATTTGCGTATTGTAATCTGCATCATTATGAAAATTAGAATCAAAAAAAGAATCTGCCCATTCGCTTGTATTGTTCTCTTTGGAGATAAAATCAGTAATGAAATAAGCCAGTTTTTCGTCTTGCACGACCAATTTTTTAGCTTTGAAATAAGCAGGTTTTCTTTTGGTTTCTCGGTGGTAATATTCGATATCTTTCGACTGAATTGTTTTGGTGTTTGGATGTCCAAAAATATCAGACAATCCAAAATTTTCGGCCTCACAAGCCAGTTCTAGTTCGGCATTTGCTTCGCCAGCTATGGCTAGAGTTGTGTTTTTTGCAGTTGCACTTTCTGTTATAACATAAAGTTCCCTAAATGAATATAAGGTTTGTGTGAGCTTTATAATTAATTGCTGTTGGATTTCATTCCAATTATTAATTTTTAAAGATTCAGGTTCTTCGGCTTTAAAAATGAAGCTTCCTTTATTAGCAAAAGCCAATATTTGTTTGCTAAATTCAAAATTGCCTTCAATAGAACCATGTGCGTGTGATCGTCCTGAATAAGGTTTTGAGATACCATCACTAAAATTCCAATTGGCATCATTTAAGGCAATTACTCCGCTTATATCGGCATCGTGACGCGATATAATGCCATTGCGATAAATGTTTCCAAGAAGAATAATTTCGCCGTTTTTAATCTGAAAATAATCGCCAGGAAAAAGACTTTTATTTAACGGTTTGGTAGGCAGAAATCCTCCAGTTTTGAGATAAAAATGCCTATAAAAATTCTTATTAGTATGATCCATAACCTTAAAAATTATTGATTAAAGTCCACTGAATGCCATAAGCAAACAGCGGACATTTTAATTGATCTTAAGATGCATAAGCCGCAGCAGTTGCCGCAGCTAAACTAGATTGAAGCGATTGCAGTTTGATTTGCGCTTTGTTTAAATTGGCAGTTGCAATGCTCAATTGTCTTCCCGTTTCGTCATTTGCAGTATTGGCTTTATCATAAGAAATCTGAGCGTTTTTATACGCATTGTATATTAAGGCTCTTATAGAAGTCTTGTCTGTAGGCTGCACTGATAAAGGCGCGTCTAAAGATTTTTCATCTGTTAAAGTCAGATACAGTTTTGTTGCTTGTTTGCTTTCTAAAGTAATTGACGCTTCAGATTCCAGAACAGAAGCTTCTGCTGCCAATGTAGATTTTAAGGCAACTAGTGTAAGAGCAACCGCATTATTGGCGTCTGTACCCGCGCTGTTTATTCTAGAGATTAAATCATCAGAAATTAACGGATTAAGTGCTTTTTTGCGAATAACTAAAATAGATAGTTTGTTAATTATTTCTACAGAATAAATTAATTTGCTGATCAAGTCACTGATGCTTTTGCTAACTGTTGTTGAATCTTCTTTTGCATAGGCTGTTTTAGAAAAAGCAACTCTTGAATTGAGTGCCAAGTCGTAAGCATTTTGAATAACTTGATCGATCAAGTTTTTGTTGCTTAATGCATGTGTACGATTGCTTTCAGAAACTAATAAATAACCTTGATATCGGGTTGCTTTTTCATTCAGTGAATTTACAATTGTTTGTTGTTGCTGTACAATTGCTGTTGCATCAACTACTTGATTTTTTAGCAAATCTAGTTCGGCTTTTTTCTTTTCTGTAATTCCGTATTTCTGTGAACTTGGTCTTAACGGAGTTAATGATATAGTATCCATATAGTTGCGGTATTAATTAGTTTATGATTTCAGATTTTGGTTTTGTAGAATAAGGTATTGGCGGCGTGTTCTGCCAATCAGAAAGACTATTTTTATATCTGGTCTTTAAAATCTCACTGCCTTTGTAATAAGATAAAATAACAGGTATGTAATTTTTGTCTTCAATTAGCGGATTTCCAAAATTATCTGTAGTTGTGCTATCTATATGCACGTCAAATTCTTGACTAGAACCTGTTTTCTGTTTGGCACTTGTAAAGTTTCCTGCCGGAATGTTTTCTGCTAAATTTAAATTGAAGAAGAAGGCATTGGTGTTTTTAACTGGTTTAGGAGATTTATCTTTAACTTCTTTCAGTTTAGCGTTCAAATCTGCCAATTGCCCTTTTGCAATGCGTAATTTCTCTTTAGCTTCAGCCAATGCGCTTTTCAGACTATTGTTTTTCTGTTTGTCTTGATCAGGATCTTTACTGTTTTTAGCGGTTTCGGCATTTGCTTGAGCAGAACTATTTAAGATTTCTATCTCTTCGGTAAGTGCTTTAACCTCAGCATCGACAGTTTTAATTTCTTCATCTAGCTCCATGGTTTCAATTTTGGATTCCAAAGTCTGTAAATCCTCATTTGTAGAAAGATTATCAGTATCGGTGTAAGGCAAGAAGAAGCATCTGTAATCTATTTCACTTGCTTTTAATTCTTCTTTCTCAACATTAAAAGTGATTTTAGATAAATCTTCAGAATGTTTTCTAGAAGTGCCAATATCTTTCGCACTTTTTAAAGTATAGACTAACGAAAATATTTCAGAAGGAGCAGATAGATATTCATCAAACGTATTGATTTCTTTCTTGTAAGATTCAGTAAACATTATTAAAAGAAAAGCAACATAATTTTCGCCAAGCACTAGAGGCTCATTATCTGCATCTCTCAAAGATTTATAAGCGATAGAGGTGCTGTATTTTCCTTTATCATCTGGTTTTTGCGTCGCAGGAATACTTTTGCATTGCTCGGGATTGCCCACTAAATCTTCTGCTGTAGAAGCATTAAAGAATGATTTCTTACTGTCTTTTACCAAAATGATATTGTAGCTTAAAACTGGATTTGCTAATCCTTTATTTTGCGTTGCAGGATCTCTATCTTCGGGAGTAAAAGGACTTTTGTAAGCATCAAATGAGACGCTAAAACTGCCTGCTGAAGGATCAAAAGTTGTAGGAACCTCAACAATCAAGGCCTGATTAAATTGTTCGTTGTTATACGTATAGGCTTTCTTTGAAGCGTTATATTCTACCTCACAACATTTTATAGCTCCTTCTGCAGCTCTTGTTGCAATACTTGCTTTCGCTCTCGTATCGTTATCTACGGTTAGCACTGCGGTAGTTGCTGTTAAATCTGAAGTGGTTACCTGCAATAAATTATTGACAGAAGAGTTAGTCAGTTTAGCGCCGTCTGCCACAACAGAAGTTGAAACTTCAGAAATCGATGCTGTAGCTTCCATAGCATATTGCGAAGTGAGCTCTGCAATATAAGCCGTTTTATTAATCAGATTATAAGCCTCAAGGGTTTGCTGATAAATTTGAGTTCCATAATCGGCAGCATTTACAATACTGTAAATACTTCCAATATCGCTAGCCAAACGCACAATAGAATTTGAAGCAATTTGTATATTCGATGCGCAAACCGCCATATTGGTAACGGCTTGTGTTACATACGTTTTTTGCTGATTGGCAGATAGTAATAAGTTGTCTGCCATATTCTTATTCGTAACAACAACATTATTTATGTGTTGCTGTTCTTTGTACAATTTTGCTGTTGCGTCGAGTTTTTCCTGCGCAACAATCTCAGCTCCTTCAGCATAATAAAGAGTAAACATTGAAGTACTCAATTGTGAACTCAATTGTTTTTTGGTCATTTCCTGACTTTCTAATGAAGACAATACACTAGAATGCAGATTTTCATTGTAACTGTTCATAATAGTTCTTTTAGTTGATTAATTTATATTTCAATATTGTATTCAAGGTTCTTATTTGGATAATTGGTTTTTAGAATACTTTTTTAATAAGGCCAAATGACATGCAAAGGCTTATTCATCCAATGGTATTTCATAATCGAAAAAGCAAAAGGAGATCTGTTAATCAATATATCATAAGCCCTTTTCTCTACCGTGAGTTCCCATTTATCTTCCAGTTCTACTAGAATTCCGTCGCGTACAAGCCAGTTGCCGCGAAAACCGTTTATGGAGCAATCTCCAATTTCTGGCCAATGCGAAATCGCCGCTTGTATCAAACCGTTTATTAATTGTTTTTCTGGATCAGAGATATCAATAAAATCAGGCACAGTATCGGTTAAAGGCAAACCGCACAAAACTTTGTTTAGCGGCAAATAAACCTCTTCCGTTTCTTGCATTCCTGTAATTAGATATTGCAAGTATTGTACAGCTCTAACTTGATGTTCGTTGCTTCTAAATTTTCTTTCAGAAGTTAGACTCAATCGTTCAAACAGCATCGCGATATAATCGTTTAAGAGAACAATTCCGGCGTTTCTAACAGGAATTCCTTGTTTAGGGCTGTTTTTTGGGTTTTCTTTAGTTTTATTATGTTCCATTTTCGAAATTATTTCAGTTTGTTTTAAGACAGTTGAGGTTTGCTTTTCGGCTTTTAGAATTTCTTTGAAACCGAGCTGTAAAGCGGGAGGAAATTGATAGATATATTTTTCCATATCGACCAAAAAGCTTTTTTTTGAGATTCCTTTTTTGGTTACAACTTCCCAGATTAATTCATTCCAGATTTTGTCAATTGCAATAAGTCTCCAATTGTCGTTGGTTACAGCCTTTAAGAGCTTTCGCAATAAGAGATGCTGCATTTCTTTAGCAGCCAATCCTTTTATTCTGACATTGCCCAATACATGATTGAATTTTTCTAAAATCCGTAAAGACAATTCCTTGTTTTTATCCAATTGACTAACCGCATTGCATAAATGATGAAAGTTTATATTGCGGCAAAGCCAATCTATTTGGGCTTCGGGAATAAATTCTTTTTTTATTATTTTAAAGAAAATCTTTGGCTCTTTTACCAAAATGGCATTCAGAATGTCTTTAATCTCTATGGTTTTAGAAATGCTGAAGGCGGGTGGAATTTGCCTTTCTATCAACATTGATGAAATCCATTTGTATTTCTCTTTCTCAGATAAACTCTCGATTTCAAATAGCAAATCTGTGCTAATTGATTCTGCATTTTCATTAGAAACTATAGAATCAGAAATTCCATTGTTTTCTAAAAAAGGCATAAAATCGGGTACTGAATTGGCATATTCAAAAGATTTTGTTTCGTTTTGAAGCTGTATTTTTTCCTTCGCCACATTCTTTTTTAAATACAATTTGAGTTCTTTCTGAAGCAGTTTGTCAAATAAAACTTCATTGCCTTTGTAAGCAGAATATTTTAAAATCGTGTTCCAGAAAAGTTCATTTAATGCTGTACTAATTTTAGTTTCCGAAACCGATTTTATATTTCGAATTAGGACAGAAGCCGTTTTCTGAATCCAGTTCTTTTTCAGCGCAACTGCATTTGTCAAGAAATAAAGCAATATGTTTTCGCTTTCTTTTTTGTCTTGTTTTCGGAGTAAAACAAATCCTGCATCATTAAAATTAGCACTCAATAATTGCGCTAATTCCTGCTGATCTTGCTTTGACGTATTTTGAATGAGCAAGGCAAGCGCAACGGTATCAATAGATTTTGTGTTTTTTAACTGGTTTAAAAAGGTCTTTTTAATAGCCACTCCAAAAGATTTAATTCGTTTGGACTGAATCAGTTTTGCGATAAACTGAAAATAATCATCGCGTCTCGTCTCTGTTACTTTTTTGGATAACTGCACAATAATAGTTTCCAGAAACAAAGAGGAGTTATGTTCTGGATGAAACAATATTTCCTGCATTCCGAGAAGCAACAAATCATCAGTAATTAATTCTTCAGGAAAATCATATTGATCTTTTTCATTTAGAATCTCATACACAACCTGTATCGTTTGTACAAGTTTTGTTTTTTTGTAATTGGCTGTTTTGACCAATAATTGAAGCATTTCTCGATTCAAAACCAATGGGAGTATTTTCTTAAGAATCTCTTTATTTCCGTATGAAAGCATGGCTTCGAAAGCCATTTTGGGATGCAATAAAATAGTTCTAGTTAGTGATCTTTGTAAATCAATAAAAAAGACACTTTTGGTATTGTTTTTCTGTAATTCGAGTTCTAGTTTCGCTACAAGATTTTTGAAATGAACAGCGGGATAATTAGAATTATTACGGCTTATTTCTTTGCAATAAATAGCATTTAGATTCGTAAAAATAACCGCCGCATTATTGCTTTTTATCGCCGCAGGAATTTTAGCATTGGTAAATAGGGCCAATAAATGCTCATGGCTCAGATTGTTTTTTTTGCTTAATTCCTTAATGCAAAATAGCAGAAAAGCAGTATTGTCGGTATTTTTATTTTGAATGAGAAATAGAATTCCAATTTGCCATAAAGCCTTACGGTTTGTTTTTAGTTTAAAAGTCTGGCTTAATTGGTTTAGATAAACGATCGATTCTGTATGAAGCTGCGATGGAGTAGTATCCAGTTTTGAATACAGTATTTTTATCGAAATTTCATTTAAATCTGGAAGCAGCGAAACAAGCCAACTCTCATCTTTAAAAATGGGCTGAAGCAGCGTATTAAATTTTGTTTTATTCTCGCTATTCAATACCATTATCAATTCGTTTAAATTGTCTTTGTCGGCTTTAAATCTTCTATTGCTTTTATTTTTTAATAATTGCTCTAATAGACTCCAATAATTTGTAGCAGTTTCAAGCTTATAATTCTCGCTTTTTTGCGTTTCATATTCCTGCGTTAGTATTTTAAGACAAGCGATAAAATCGTTGTTCTGCGATGTTTTATCAGAGAGTTTTACAATCGTATTTTCGATTAGAATAATAAGTTCGGCGTAAGCAATATTGTAATGATTGGCCATTTGCAGAATACTGCTTTTCATGAAAGCCAGTTTATTAAAAAGCGTTCCGCGTTCGAGCAGTAAAAAGTTCAGAATAAAGAACCATAGATTCTTTTTGAAACTTGCCGTGCTCGTTTGGATAATCGTTTCTTTAACCTGGATGTTAACCATTGTTGCGCTAAATTCAATAATAGAACTACTATTGTTAGGTTCGAGCGCGGCGATTATTTTAGTGATGTTTTTTTCGTCAAACTGCCATGCAATTCGTTTTCTCACTTCCTCGTGAGACATTCCTGTTTCTTTAATAATCGCAATAACCTCAGCGAGATTATTCTGAAGCAATTCTGCCATAATCTGGTTGACAGAACCTTCTTTATTTTGATAATTCCATGGTAAATAGCCTTCTAGCAAAAAGACCGAAAGATTTTCTAGAATTGATTTTTCTTTATTGTAAACCGCAATTCCGTTTTGTTTCTGATTGTTTTGATACAGAATTAATTCGGCTATTTTTTCTCTTAACAGATTTCGTATTTTTCGGCTAAGATCAAACTCAAGATCACTATAATCGCAGGCGCCAAGATCAAGTTCAAGCGATTCAATTCTCCAACTTTGTTCCTGTGGGCATAATTCGTCAAAAATAGAGGTAACTTCTCTAGGCAACGAAATTTTGCTCCAAGCACTTAAACGTTCCTGAAGTCTATAACCTTCTTTCTTTTGGTCAAAAGTCGTGTCCCATTTTAGACTCGATACAATATGGCTATTTATTTCTTCCATTTTTTGTTTCTAAAATTGAGGTTAGACTATTGATTAAATTCACAGCGTACTGCTCTGAGGCTGAACTTGCTTCTGTTTCGGTATGATTTGAATCCAGCGTATTTTTGAAGCGCAAACTCTCATGCCAGCTATAGTAATTCGATGTAAAACTTTCAAGTTCCTGAAGCTGAGCAAACAGATATTCACATTTTATATTTGTCGGAAGACTGACCGCAAGAAACTGTTCTAAACGTCTTTCGAATTGTGGAGTTTGGAATTCGGGAATAAAATCTGGAAATAACAGAATCGCATTTTTCTTAAAAAGTGCATCGTTAATTGTAATGGTTACGTTTCCAGAAGAAACGGTGATACGAAATGAATAATCGGAGAATTTACTTTTTGTATATTCTGTAGCAATTGCGTTTTGAGAATTATCAGTAATAAAAGTATATTTTTCATTAGAAAATTCCAACTGACCTTTTAAAAGCTGAGAATCCAAAACGGTTTGACTTTCCGTATTTAATAGATAATTTATGTTAGCAATGTTTTGAAAATCTGTATTTTGTATTTGATAAAAAGAATTGTCACTTTGTTTTACAATTTCAATATTATATTTTAATTGACTTAAAAGAATAGAAGTTTCAATAAAGAAACTGCCTTTTCTATTTTCTTTAAGCCAATATATTTTTTGTATGGTTTTATTGCTATTCAATTGATCTTCGATAGAATTTTGCGAAGCTTCAAATTGTGTTGTAATAAAATTGGTGTATATATTTTTTAATCCGAAAAGTAAATTCAGTTTTAATTCTAAACCAGAAAAATTATTGAAATCTGTTTTACTTAGTTTTTCTTTTTTATTAATTTTATTAGATTGAAAAACAAAATCAGACGTGTTTTCGCTAATATGCTCAAAATGCTCCTTTTTAATGTTTAGCAAATTGGCATCTGCGGTTTGATTAATTTTTGAAGCCGTTAGAATATTATAACCTTTAAAACGGTTGTACGACAATAAATCGAGATTTTGCAAATACAAACTCTTTAAGATAATCTGATCTTTTTTCTTGTTTCCGGTATAGATGGTATCATGAATGATGGCATCAATTACTTTTGGCGATTCGCCGTGTCTGGCAAGCAAATGATCTAGTATTTTGTTTCGTCTTTCAAAGTTAACATCTTCTTCTTCCATGATTTTCATCATTCCAAAGATGTAGGCATTATAAGGATCTTGCTGATATTCTCGCCAGCTTTTTTCTTTCAGTTCCTTTTTGGTTTCTTCGCCACTGCTGTATTCAAAAATGGTATTATTTTTCAGTAAAGGTTTGATGTGAGGAATCGTATACAAAGATTGATAGAAATAGCTAGGAGAAAACATTTTGTACGGAACAGGATATTCTAAATGCTTTTTCTCGTAGGTATCTTTTAGTGCATAAAAAGTTTCGCTGTCTGACGGCGCTCCGCATACCGAATTGGTGAAAGAAAATAGTTTTGGAACATTGGCTAATTGCGAAAACTGATTGGCTAAAACCTGATCAAATAAAGTCAAATAGCCTTTTAACTGACGCGATTGCGCGACTTGAACAGGTAAAGAATCGTCTTCGATTTTATCGTCGCCAATGCCATATTGCTGCGGAAATGTATTTTGAATGGAATAATAACTATTGATATCTCTAAAACTGCTTTTGGGTAACTTTATGGTCGGTTTATTGTTTAAACTCGTAACGTTGTCCTGATATTGGACAATATTAATTTGCAACGGACCAAAGGCATCTGCGACTATTTGTTTTTCGTTAGCATTTAATGTTAGTTTTTTCTCTTTAAAAGAATTTAAAATATCAACAAACAATAATTGATTTTCTGTTACTTGTAAAGTTTGAACATTATCTTTTTCCTGATAAAGCTGTATTCCCGAAACCGAAATGACACCGTTTACAGACTCCATTACAGGAATTAAATCAATAGCTTTTACGGTATCTTTTTTATCTGCTAGAGAATCATCAGAAATCCAACCGTTCTTAAGATATGGGCCGTCATATATTTTTGCCGAATCATATCCTTCTTCCTGCATAGTGTCATAATTCACCTGATCTATTTTCGGAAAAATATAATTGCGAATTTTATTTTGAAGTTCTAATAAAACAGCATGTTCATCTGCACTTTTCTCAAGTTCTATATTTCCGCCAATCTTGCAACTTTGGAGTTGCAATGCAATGGGCATATTAAAAAGTTCTCCAATATTTCTACTCTGATTGAGGTAATAATAGACCGATTTGCAAATGTTATCGCATTTAGTATCATCGGTAATATTTGGATTGATATAAAGATAAATTTGATACACTCGGCTAAACGCTAAAAGATTCTGACTGTAAGGTGCGATTACAACATTGTAAACCTCTTCGATGCCATCTATAATGTATTTTTTGTAATCGTTAATGGTGTATGGTGCCGTAGTCAGAATTTTATAAGGCATATAAAACTGATTTTCGATTTCCATTTTTCCTGTAGGATCGGTTAAAATATCTGGAATCGAAAAATCGGTGCAATAGCCTAATTCGGTCATGGCATAGCAAACTTGATCTAGAATTGTCATTCCGGGATCGCTCGGGTTAAAGTTGGTCCATTCATTACCAATATGATTTTGGATGTAATCAATAGCTTCGTCTTTCAGGAAGTTAAAGTCCTGATGCGGCGGAAGCTGAATTTTTGTTATTTGATTATTGTTATCCATTTCTATTTGGTTATGTAATATTATGATAGGGTGCCGAAACTAAAAGTGTCATTGAATCGTTTGGCATTAAGTTTTCCTCTTCGCTTTTTAAAACAGTTTGCAAGCCCGTAACCGGATCAATGTTATAGCTCGAAAAAGTTACTTTCTCTACCGTAAGAACTCCTTTTATATTTTGAACAAAGGTTTTCACTTTGGCATCTATAAGCGGTTTCCCAATTTCTATTTCAGAAGTACAGTTCGTAATCCAAGGCGATAAATACTTTTTTAAAGCAAGATTTACATTCTTTGTTACCAAGGTGATCTGGTAGTTTGGATCGACTTGAATATTGATGTTAATGGTAACGTATTCCAGATCAAAATTGGAAACTTTCAGTTGGGTAAATGGCGATGAATTGGCGCTTAAAAACTTTTGCACCTCAATTTCGAGAGCATTTGTTACCAAAGGTGTAAAGGCATTTGAATCGCTATCTGATCCTATTTTTTTTACCAAATAAACATTCGTGCTATTATTGCTTTCGTCAATCACTACTTTTGAGTAATAGACGGAATCAAACTTTTCGGCAATGAGCGTATAATAATCGGATGCTGTGCTGGCTCTATTTTTGGTTTTTATACTATTGCTTACTCTTTTATTTCGATCGGTTTTGTCTTCGGCAGCTTTTCCTCCAAAAGAAGCAAAAGGCTGTATTATAGTGCCTATTTCTGGAATCTTAATTTCTGGTTTTGTAATTACATTGGCGTCAATTTGCGGACTTTGTGTATCGGTTAGAAACGTCGTTCCGGTTCTTTGCACACTAAAACCGTTGGTCTGCATAAAGATGGTTTTAGAAAATGATTTAAGGTTGCCAACAGCCGCAATAGAAATCCAGTTTTTATTTCCAGGCATGATACTGCTATTGTTATTGCAATCTGCAGGAATCGGAATTTCTACAATTCCAGAACATCTAAATTGGCTGGTTTGATCCGATAATGGTTTTATATTTGTCCAGCCCGAATCGCTTAAATAATAATACATAATCTCATTTTGATCGGTAAGCGCAGTAGAATTTCTAGCCAATTCAAAATAGAGGTTTAAAGTGCTATTGCAAATCAAATTATCGAGTTCTATAAATAAGGCTCCGTTATGGTCAAAAGACGGATAAAGTGGGAAACCTTTTACGGCATCGCTTTCAGAACTGCCAATGATTTGGGTATTGAATACATTTGTTTCGGTTTTGTCAGCTGTTTCACTATCAAAAACGGTATAGTTTGAAAATGGAGCATAAATAAAATATTGAAACGGATAATCTCCCGCTGTGCCATCAAGAATGTAGGTTACGGTTGCATCATATTGAGCAGAAAAAGTCTGTATTTTTGGAACAAACGGAACATTGGCTGCAGGAATAAAATCATCTTGTTTGTGAGCAACCTTATACCCGTTTTGCAAGGCAATGCTAGCGACAACATTGGCATACAGTTCGGAACCAAAACCATATTGCGGACTGTTTAAAGTCATTTTTATAAACCCTGATGTGCTTTCTTCAGAATATTTTAAAGGCTCTTTTTGTATGTTTGGATTGGGCTTCCACACTTTGACATCCGTTTTAGTCGAAACGGGTTTAGAATATATATAATCACTGTTAGAGGTACTAAGAACATTATTAGGAGGAACTACAGGCAAAGTGTCAAATAAATTAACCGGTTGCGGAACTTCATCAGTTGGAATGAAAACTTGGTCATTTTTGGTTCTCAAAATTTTAGTCATTTTCATGCCTTGCCATGATTTGTCTTGCATAATGTTGAAGCATACCATAAAATTGGCATTGGAGAATTCTTTAACGAACGCAATATTTTGATGTTTACGAGGAAAAGCGATTCGATACGCTTTTACAACCGAATTGTCTCCTTTTTTTGGCGGATGCAGATAATCATTATATTCTTTGTAATAAATTTCAAAATTAGCCGGTCTTTTATCCCAATCTATTTGTATCATGAAACTGTCCAAAGGTTTGCTCAAGATTTCATTATTTCCGATGATAAAATTGGCATTTACCAACGGAATTGGTCCAAAAGGAGGGAAGGGATTTTTGGTGCTTAATTCTCCATAATCATTATACAATTGAAACGTTTTAACTCCTTCTACTTTTAAGGCAATAGTGATCGAAGTAACTTTAGGAGGATTCTGCGGATTAGCAACATTTTGAAACAAAATTTTCATCATAGGCCAATCGCTTTTTAGTCCGTCTGGATTAACTGGAAATGGTTCGATTGCAGCTACACTCGGATCAAGATCTATAGTAATTATAATGGCGTTTTGTTTCGCAGCATCGTTTGTAAAATTGGACGGAGCTAAATCTAATTGTAGCCAATCATTTTGTGTGCTCAAAAAATAACTCGCTTCTTGAAGGATTTTTATGTCTATCTGAAAATCAAATTCTAATGTTACTGTTAGGGTTCTTTTTCCTTCACGCAAAAGTAGCATGGGTGAAGCAAATGCAACTCCAATTAAAGACGGATTTAAAGAAGTGTCGTCTGAGCCAAAAGTCTCCCAACTAATGGCTTTATTTTCTGGATCTAATTGAATCTCGGTTGGTTTTACAATGGTTTGCAAATTGTAAGACGCATTGTTTTTATCCTGATACGATAGCTTGTGAACACTTGCAATTGTGGCTGGATTTAGATTGACATTTTTTTTAGAAGCAAATAAAATAGGACTCTTCTGAGCATCTAATCCTGCATTAAATAAAGTTCCCGCAGGCAAAGTATAAACAGATGTTGGTTTTGTTAGTGTTGCACACAAAAACGCCTGATCTGCAACTGCTGGCAATTTGGTTTGTTTCAGGATATTTTTATAATAAAAATCAAGATGCTTCTCAGAAAGTCCGTTTAATTGATCTTGCTGAATTTTAAGAATATTTACAAACGAGCGCAACAAAACAGTATCTGGAAAATGTCCTTTTTTGAGGTTTAATTTCTGGAATTCTTTTGCGGCGTGATGAATGATAGTTTCTAAAAACTGAAATAATTTATCGCCAATTTTGGTTAGAATACCCAAACTTGTTGGTAGTACAGAGCTTATTTCATCCAAAAGAGGATGTTCTTTTTCAAAACCAAAAACCTGCCAAAAAGGAATTTTATCTTTATTGATATACCAGATGTTCTTATCAAAAGATTTAAACTCGTCCCAAGGGACTGAAGTGATAATTATATTCTCGATAGATAGTCTTAGCAGATATTGTCTATAAGATTGAATAGCCCAAAAATCTATGCTCAATCTGTTTTTTACTTCTTGTAGCATATATGTTTTGAGATCGTATATTTCGCTGTTGTTTAGCATATGATGCGTCCAGCGTTCTATAATTTGATAAATAGCCGTAATGCGATCAAATAAGTTATTTAAAGCTCTTGTATTATATATGCTGTTTTTGTTTTCAAGTAATCGTTGAATTTCTAAACAGGCATTTTTATAATCTGCGAACAATTTCTTGTAATTTGTTTTCGAAATGTACGCCATCAGAAAAACGGGATCTTTCAGCAAAAACGGACTCCAGTTTCCTTCAATAGTATTACTGTCATTATAGAAATTGATCAATTTGCTAAATTCTGTCAAAAAGTATAGCCAATCCTGCTCGGTTCTTCCGTCTATTAAATACGGATTTGGAACGAGTGCTTCGTTGAGAGAATTTATAGCGCTATTTTGATCAATTAAAATCATTTTTTTCGATCTAAGTTGGTTCCTTCTTTTAAATAAAATGGGAACACATAATTGTGTCTTGTATTAGTTTTAGAATAGATATATGTAATCAGTATTTCGATTGTTCCGTTTACGATATCTGTTGATGCGACTCTAACGTCTTGAACCAATATTCTGGGTTCATATCGTAATAAAGCAAACTTGATCGTTTCTATAATTTCGCCTTTAAGCGTACTATCAATTTTTTTAAACATAAATTGCTGTATTCCAGAACCAAATTCGGCTTCAAGTGTACGCTCGCCTTTGCGTGTGTTTAGAATGACATTGATAGACTCGTTAATGTTGGTTTCATTTGCAGACAAATTCAGCTGGTGATTGTCTGCAGAGAATGAAACAGGAAATGCCCATCCTGAACCTAAAAAAGCAGTATCATTATGAGCTATATTATCCACCGATCATGACATTAAATGCTCCAAGCATAATCGATCCTCCATGTGCGGTTGAATCTCCCATTCTTGCGGCAGGCATACCGCATATTATAACCGTTGCAGATCCTTTTACAATAGAATCTGGAGGTCCTACACAAACCAGCATGTCGCCAACTCTGGCCGCTGGTAATCCTGCTATTAAAACTGTTGGCGCGCCTGGCCCAACTATTGGTCCTCCCACATGCGGAATTGGTGGCACTCCCGGAGTAACCATCGGGCATTGATGAAAATCTGTAAGTCTTGCTGCTGGTGGCATAATTTTTAATTGTTAGTTGTGAATTGTTAGTTGTGAAATTTTAATTGTCAATAGTTTGGTTGGTTAATCGATGCTGTAGACAGCTTTGTCAAAGTTTTAAACTTTGACAAAGCTTAAATCGCAGTAATTATCAATTAACAATTAACCATTTATAATTAATCATTAGTTAATCATTACCATTGCACCTTTTAGCGTCAATTGCATTCCTCCTGAGACTTGTGCCATTTGACCGCCTTGGGCGCTATATTGCATATCTGCATTTTCTTTAATGTTGAGACCTTTTATTGAGACATCTCCGCCGCTTGACTGTATGTTCACACCTTCATTTCCTTTGATGGTCACATTTTGATTGGCTGAGATATTAATGTTTTTTTGGCTTGATAAATCGATACCGCTGCTTGACATTACGATGCTATTATTGTTTTCGTCCTGAATCGTAATTTTCTTGTCTTTATCGCTAATAATGATGGTGTTTTTGTTGGGTGTTGCAACAGTCCAGACTTTGTTTTCATCATCAAACTGTACCGAAATTCCCGATTTAGAAACAATGGCTTTTACCGAATTTTTCTGATTTGGATTTAAACCTGTAAAAGGCTTTAGGTTTGCACTGCTGTAAACGCTCCCAAGTATTATGGGATATCGCGGATCTTCGTTTAAAAAACCCAAAATAACTTCATCTCCAACTTCGGGCATAAAGAAAGCTCCAGCTCCGTTTGTGGAATAGAAATTGGTTAGCCTTGCCCAGATTCCTTCGCCTTTTGGGTCTAATAAAGGAACATCGACTAAAACTCGGTATTGAGAATCGGGATCTTCATCCATCTTTTTTACTGTGGCGTTATAAAGACCCCTTGCACCAGGAACAAGTCCAGAAGCGGGTGGTGCCATAACATCTGGTTCTTCGGTAAACCAAAACGGAGAAAGTCCGAGTGTAACTTCTGAAACCCAATTTCCTTGAGACAAATCATGTACAACTCCGCCAATGAGATAATCGCCATTAAAACGATCTCCAATACCGGCAAAAGTCATGTACTTTCCAGGATCAATTAAATTGGTTCCTTGAAACTTGGCTTCGCCCATTATTTTAGCATATTCGCTTTTAATAATTTGTGCTTTAGACCAATTGGTTAAATCAGCACTTTCTAGCGGGGCAGAAGTCTGTAATTGATACGTCGAGAGTCCGATAGCTTCCGATAATTTTTTTGTGGTCAAATTGCCAGCTCCGCTAACGTTTGGCGCTGCATTACCGTTTATAACCCCTTGAGTTTTAAAATCCCAGCTATTGGCAGCTACGTTTCCTAATTGTGTCACAGCATTTAATTTGGCATTAAATTCAAGAAGATTATCGCCATAAGTTACCGTAAGCACAGATGTGGTGCTTTTATCAGGAGGAAAAACAGAAACTTTTCCGTTTAAAGTGGTTACGATTAAACCATTTGCCTCGGCAAGAGCCAAAATATAATCCCAATCGGTAGCATAAAATTGCACTTGTTCTGGCCAAACGGTAGTTGTGGCAGTAACATCTGAGCTTAAACCGGAATAGTTTCCAATTATAGAAGATATAATATCACTGTCTTTCTGTTTAGAAAAGGTGAGACTTTTTCGGCCTACAATCATTTTTATGGCATTATCGCGACATTCAATTTCTAAAGCAGATCCTACCAAATTATCAATGCGAATGGTTTGGCTCATGATTAAACCAGAGAAAATAACAGCGTTATTGTTGTCATATCCTGCTTCTATGCTAATTGTTGCGCCAGGCACAAAAGTAGAAGAGGAGCTGGCGTCAAATTTACCCGTATTAGGTTCTCCGTCTAGGATTATGATTTTTGCAGATGCAATTCGGTTTACTTTTTTTTCGATATGGATAGAAAGTACGCTAAGTTCATCGGCTATTGCCGATCCATTGACTTTAACTGCGAATGTTGCGATTCCGCCACTTTTTATTTCTGTTGAAGCACTCATTAGTTTGAAGGGATTATGGGTGGAAAAATTAATTTGTCGATACCGTTGAGGTTTCTGAATTTGTTGAGTTTATTATGTTCTGCAACTTGTATATAAAAGGAATCGTCATTCCAGATTTTCTGGCACAATTGCGGTAAAGACATTCCTTCAGAAACGCTTACAATATGAGTAAGGTCTGGAGATTCTGGAGCATCTGTTCGGGTTACTGTTTTCGGAGAAATATATCGACTGAACGATAATGATATCTTGGCTCTAAGCGGACTTCCGTCTGGTTTAAAAAGAGTGTAAGAGATGTCAATAGAATCAAGAACTCCGTTGAATGTGATATTCTGTCCCCATTGTACTTTTACAAAATTAGGGCGATGTATTTTACCGTTGTAAGTATAAATAATGGTTTCTAAAGCGGTTATTTCTTTAGACATATCAGTACGCTTGGCATCTATGATTCCGGTACAGTCTATTACCATTTCAAAACTCAGTTTATCGCTTGGCGTGCTTTTGTACTTTTGAGAAGCCGAACTTGTTGCCGGAGCTTGCTGTTCGTTGTATTCGATGTTTTTTTGTATTTTGATATTGTCAGGATTAATCATGAACGCATAGGGATTTCCGGAGAATTTATTCTGAAATTCCTCGTCTGTGTATCCCGTAATTTTCATTAATTCTAAACTTGCCATTTGTTTCTTACTTTAAGTTTAAATTTTTTTAAATCCTGTTGAGTTTGTTTGTGAAATGTTTTCTCTCGCAGATTGTGCGGATTTTTTTAATCATTTTTATTTGTGGTTCGAATTATTTCACGCAGATTTTAAAATGGATTTAAGCAGATTTTGCAGATTTCTTGTTTTTAATCTTTTTAATCCTCTAATCTGTGGCTTAACGTTTATAGCTATTCTCCTGATTTTTTTCTGCAATTAATCTTTTACATTCTTCCAGCAGCTGTTTTCTCAAAATGGATATTTCTCTTTCTTTGGTTAGCTCCGAATTTTTAGTGTTGTTGGTTACGATTTCTGTTTTAATGACCAGTTCTCTTATTTTTAATCATTTTTATTTGCGGTTTGAATTATTTCACGCAGATTTTAAAATGGATTTAAGCAGATTTTGCAGATTTCTTGTTTTTAATCTTTTTAATCCTTTAATCTGTGGCTTAACGCTTATAGCTATTCTCCTGATTTTTTTCTGCAATTAATCTTTTACATTCTTCCAGCAGCTGTTTTCTCAGAATAGACATTTCTCGTTCTTTGGTTAGCGCCGAATTTTTAGTGTTGTTTGTTACGATTTCTGTTTTAATGACAAGTTCTCTTATTTCGATTGGCATAATGGTTTAGGTAAAAAGTTTATCAAATTTGGTATCCTTAGAAATATCAAAATAGGTGTAGGCCAGCTCAATAGATTCTATCGCAATATTGCTTTCCTGAGAGTTTAAGTCAGAAACGGCATATTTTACTGGATAGGCATTGTTAAACGTCCATTGCATGCAGACTACGCCCGAAGCATTAAGCAGTTTTAAAATCACATTTTTGGGCTGTATTGGGTTTGATAATCCTTGATCGATACAGTTGGCACACCAATTGACCAACTGAGATCCTGCTGGCACCATAGCTCTTTTAAGCACTAAGTTTTGACTGTTAGAAATGGTTGGGAGGCGATATTTAAATCTATTTTCGCCTCCGCAAACAATTTCTTCTACGCTTAATTCTTTAGAAATTCCAGATACCTCTTTGAAAGCCGCATCTACACCTGCAAAAGAAAGTGTAAAATAAAAGCTAACGGGATAATCGCTACTTACCGCCATTTTTAATGATCAGTTGTTCGTGTGCAATTTCTATTGTGTCTACTGCAACTTCGTTACCGTCAGACTTCAAATCGGTGCTCGTAATTTTAGTTGGCCAAGCATTGTTTAGCGTCCATTGCATGGTTACGCCACCTTTTTCGTCCAATAATTTGATGAGAACGGTTCTTCTTTTAATCGTATTCATTACGACTTGCTGATGCCAATCCCAAAAAGTATTATCATTCACAAAAATGCCGCGTTTCATCGTTACGTTTCCATATTTGGTAATACCAGGCATTTTCTCCACAGAAAAAAGCGGACTGTTACTTTTGCGATATTCTATAATTTGATTTTCGACATCCATTCCCGTAACTTCCTGAAAAGCTACTTTGGTTAATTCTGTTCCAAGATCTACTTCGAATCTAAACTTTGGCATGGGCCATGTTGCGCCTTGTGCGCTTCCGTCATCTGTTGCCATATTATTTTATATTTAAATTAAAAATTTACTTAAGTGAGTTTTTGTTTGATTAACTAGAAGTTGCCATTTGCTGTTGAAATGTCAAGACAATGAATTCAGCCGGATGAACAACTGCAACTTTTACCGTTACATTCATGAAACCATTTAAAAGATCATCTGCTGTCATTGTAGAACCCAATCCGCAGGCTACAGAAAAGGCATCAGAGGCGCTGGCTCCTTGTAAACCTCCTTGTTTCCAGATCGAACTAAGAAAACTGCTGATCATAGAAATTACAGCTTCCCAAGTATTTTTATCATTAGGCTGGAAAACATAAGCTTGAGCGGCCAGTTTACAAGATTGCTCTAAGAATATCATAGTTCTGCGCACTGGAATATATCTCCAATCTTGACTGTTTCCGTCCAACGTTCTGGATCCCCAGATTAAAATTCCTAAACCATTAAATGTTCTAATAGCATTGATCGATTTACCCGAAACGGCATCAACGTTTAAATTGGCTTGCTGACTTTCAGAAATGGAAATTGGCAATGATGCCGCACCTACAATAGAAGTATTAGCAGGAGCTTCCCACGGACCAACAGCATTGTCTACCGTTGTAATAACGCCTGCCATAGCACCACTTGGAGGAAGAATATTAGTATCTGCCACAATGTGTTTTATCATTAAAGAATACGTCTGACTTGCAATAAGCAGTGCATTGTGATTTTGCGTTACAGTCAAAGTGCTCGATGGATTTTGGATATTGGCAATAATAGTTGCGACGGCTGGATTAGGAGCACTAGGCGGATTAAGAACGGCTTCTAGTTGTTTTACATCTCCACCAAATAAATTAGTGTAGTCAATATCAGAATTTTGCATTATCGTAGTTCCTATAAACGGATAATACGCCATTCCGTAGTTTAATCCAACAGAACCGGTGTTCATTCTGAAGTTCGTAATGTCTTCCGTGTACAAAATAGGATCTGGAGCATCACCACCAATAATGTCAAATAAGCACATTGCAGTTTGCATTTGTGTAGCCTGAAGAAGCATTGCCTGCATTAGTGTCCCGTTATTTTCTACGCTCAATAAAGTGGCTTCTGGACAAATATACATGGTTGGTTCCTGCTCGTTTAGCAATAGAGAAAGACCCTTCGTCAAATCATTCAATTGCACATTCGGGTTTACAACTGGAATTCCTGGAGTCCATGGTTTTTGTGACGCAGGTCCATAAGAACCAACAGAAACAATATAAGCATCTCCACCGCCATTTTCATAAAAAAGCCTTACGCTATTGTATAAATAATAAACCGTGTTCGGATCTGGAACTATCGAGTAATACGTTCCTGCAATTAGCATGTAGTCTCCTTTTAAAGGTTGACTTTTTTCTGCTACTAAGTAGTATTCAGGTTTGTACTGTTTAGACGGACTTGCAGGAGCAGGTGGATCTGGCAAACAGAAAAAAGCCTGAAAATCAGCAAAAGATGTGATTTTTACTGGCACATTCGTATACGATTTTCCTTCGTAAGAGGCCTGTGGTGTGTACCCTATAAATGCTGGTATAGCTGTAGCTACTCCAACAACAGAATTGGGAAAAGCATTTAGTTCTTGAATGTAAACACCAGGAGTTTGAATGGTAGATAAATTCATTGATTTTAGTTTTTAATGTTCATTTTTAATAGTTTTTTATAAATAGATATACATTGGCGATGCGACATGATTTGGGTCGCTATTCTCGATTATTCCTATTCTAGAGACATCTGGATTAGGCAGTCCTTTTATAATTACTTTGGGCTTGGCATTGTTTTGATTTGCAGATGATGAATTGCTTATTAAATCAAATTTATATTTAGGCTTTTCGCTGAGTGTGATATAGGTTTTGTTTGAAGTAAACAGTAATGCCGATTCTCCTGTTTGGATGGTTACATTTTTGGGGCCGTCAAATTGTATGTTTTCTTTTTCTGTAATCGAAGGATTGTTTAACTGCACCGCATTTCTATTGATAAAATAGTATTGCCATTGTGTAGCTCGTGCAGTAAAATTGATTTCAAAAAGCGCAGCATTACCAGAAGGCTGTTCTTTTAATATATCTTCAAAATAAATTTTTAAATGACCAAAATGAGTCGATACAGGTTTATTTTCTAAAGTTTGGTTAAGGACTATTTTACCCTCATTGTTGAGATTTTTAGGATCTTGACTGGAGTAAGTAACTGCTCCAATCCAATTAATGGGTAATGTAGTAAAGAGAATAAAATTAGGATTAGAGCATTTTATGTCAAACTCAAAATAGTTTTGCTGTGTGGTTTGTGTTATATAATTGAATAAGTCTGATAATGATGATTTTGTATTTGAATATAAATCGAATCCGTTTGAAAAAGGATTGATTTTAAAACCAAATTTTTTAAATATCTTATCTGTATTATGATTGGGAACAAAGTGAAGACAATTACATTTTCCGCTATCAAAAAAAGTATGATAGGCCGCAATAACAAAGGTTTTTATGTAATTGCTCTGTATCATTTGGAAATGGTGTTGTTTGTGTTTTTTACAGAAGGTATGATCTCCATAATTTCATGACTCTGAACTTTTATCAGTTTCATTTTATAAATAATAGAAGGCTGATATTTTGCTGCCATTGCTGTCCACAAACTGTGCATTTGATGGTAAGAGATTTTTTCGTATTCAAACTCTAATCGGCTTAAGCCATCTGGAATAGAAGAAGAGGACGACGCATCGATATAATTATTAATCTGAAAGAAGGCGATTATGGCGTCTAAAAACTTTAAAGATTCGGTATAATCATCAAAATTGCTGCTAATCAGTAAGTCAATGTTGTATCTTTCTGTGGGATTGAAATTAGAATAGTTTCCGCTTTCTAATTTCTGGTTTCTAATATAAAAAGGCTGATTGGTTTCTTTTTCAATATTTATTAGCGATAAAACGACTTTGTTCTGGTTTGCTTTAGGTAAAGTTCCACTTGGTTCAATAAGATAGTTCACAACGGTTTTGTCTTCGGTTAAAGCAAAACGATTTTTTAAAAACTGTCCCAATAATTTATTCGTAAATTGAAGCGATTGATGTATCATCGTATTTAACTCTTAAATTAATTCAGTGCAATAGCGCATCGATTGGCTATTTGTATTTGTAAAAGTAACTGACAATTAGATTCCTACGAGAATTTTGCAATATACTTTTCATAGACAGGGACAAAAGATGTTTAGCATTTTTGTAGACAAAATATAGACAGAAAAAACTTTGTCTACGCTTTGTCTCAAATAGAGGTATAAACGGCTGAAATGTAGAGAAAAGTTTTAGCAATATGGAAAAGGCACCTTTAAAAAAAGTACGGATTAAAATGTTTTATGGAAAATTTAAAAGAGTGTAATACAAAAGAAGAAAATCATAAAATGGATAGCATAAAACTATTTTTTGTACTGCTAGAATAGAATAAGCATTACAATTGTAAGAGATATAAATAAGGAGAAAAAATAACTTACGAAACTGTTCTTAAGTACGAAATAATATCATCTTCTTTTTTAAGCGTTAGTTTCTTTTTAAGACGATATTTATGAGTTCGAACACTTTCTTGATTAATGCCCAGAAGATTGGTAATGTCATTGTTGCTCATATTCATTTTAATATAGCAGCAGTATTTTAAATCTCGAGAACTTAAAGACGGATGTTTTTTGGCAAGAGCCAGAAGAAAATTTGGATTTGATTGTTCAAAATAGATTTTAAAATCGTCCCAGAGTTTATTGTCGTTCGCGACTGTCTTTATCGAATTTACAATAGACATTAGTTCAATTCTGGTGGCATCGTCTACGTTTGGATAGAGATAAGAGATACGTTCTTTTACTTTTAAAAGCACTTCAACCTTTTGATCCAATTCCATTACATAATGGCTTAATTTATCGGAGTTATTTTTCTGAAAAGCGGCTTCTGCAAACGTCGCTGCCGGTTTAATTTGCGGTTCTGTTTTTTTAAGAAGAAAGATAGATTGAATTCGATAAATTAAAAAATCGGTATTCTTAATCTGATTGTACGGATAAGTAAAAACAATGTTTTGTTTTGTCCAGCATAATGATTCGCATTCATAATTTTGGGTCAAGTATAAAATGGGAATATTTCTTTTATCAGAATTGAAATTGGTATCATTTAAAACGAGCTGGTTTTGTTTGAATCCTAAAATCACTAAATCAGGATTTAAAGAGTTTATCGCATTTTTCAAATCTAATCCTGTTGATACAGAAACGGTAGAAAACGTATAAGCAGATACTATTGATATAGCATTTAATATCATAGTTAGTATCGTGACATCGTCACATCCAATTACTATAGATTTTTTTTCGAGCATTTTTGGGGTAGTTTATTGCTTTTTGTATGCAGTACTAATTTCTAATACTGTATATGAATGAAAAATAGATAATAACATTTTCGTCGTTATAAACGGATCTAACCATCAGATCGAGTTTAATCAATGGATAAACTCCAATCTCCCACCAACATTTAATAACTTGATTTAATAAAATAGAATAGATCTTTTGATGATTTGTGGCTTGTAAATTAAAGGGATGTAAATTTATTTAATATATAGGAATATTACTATAAGTACTATTACGTGTTTTTGTATCTATTTGTGTTAATTAACAATTTTATGACTTTAAGTTTCAAAAAATCTGCAAAAAGGCCTTTCAAAAGTGTCTGAAGTATTCTTGATACAGATCAATTATAATAGAAGTTTCTGATAAGGCGACAAGCATCTTTTTAATATTAGCAACAATGCGTCGCTAATCGCAGAATTTCTAACCTTGATGATGAGGTGTGGATAGAGGTGCATGATGTAAAAAAACACCTGATTTTACCATTGTTGCATTTTAACGGTTCAAGGTTCATTTTACTGTTTCTGGTTTCAGATTATAATCTGAAACCATTTCAAGAGGTTCAAACATAAAGATTAAAGTTTTTCATTTTAACTTTAAGTATTCTTTCAAATCAATTTTCTAACTGATAGAAATAGAGCTGATTTTAATTGAGTATGTAATGAACTTATAAGGTAAAATAAAGTATTAATTTAAATACAACTAGACCTATGGCCGCTATTCCTGACGAATTGTACAATGTTAAATTTGCAGCGTATTTTGATTCCATGAAAGAATTGTATATTCTCGATCAAAAATTTAAAGTAATATGTGATGCTTACTGTGCAAGTACCGCTAAAACGGAGCTTTATAAGGATAGAAGTGAGAAAAACTATCGTCGCAAGATGAAGTTTGAAAATCTTTCTAGGGAATTGGAAGAAGAAATACTGTTCTATATTATGAGAAACAGATAACTATTTTTTAGTCTATTTTGAAAGTGCTATTTCGGATACCGTTTTCCATTGTGCTATTTTTTCCTCTTTCGTTAAACCTGCATTTAATCCGCTAGTTGAAGGCAGGGTTATATAAGTGATTCCTTCTTGCGGAGCTGTATGTTTTAAAAAATACTTTGCAGCGGCTTTGCTTTCAAAAAAGACATATTTTATATTAGGATACTGTTTATGCAAACCTTCAAAATCATTAATTGTTTCTTCGGTAATAGAGGCATCACTGCTTCCTTCTCTTTTGCAGCTTTGTAAAACATTCCAAAGGCCAATGTTATACTTTTTTACTAGCGCTTTTCGATCTTCATAAGAGGCGCAAAATTCTTCCTCAAAAATAGCAAACAAAATTTTCCAGAAAAGATTTCCTCGGTTTGCATAATATTGTTGCTTGGCAATAGATTGCTCACCCGCCATAGTTCCCATAATTAGAATAACAGTAGAATGGTCAATTAAGGGAGGAAGGGCTTTTTTTAGCATTTGTTTGTTTTTTTTGCAAAATTACCGATTATTTAATAAAGTATAAACAAGATAAAAATCCTTTAAAATTCAATTATTTCTGAGCTTTTTCAAACTTTCTATTTGTAGTAAAATATTTATTTAACATATTTTGTAGTATTTATATTGCAATATTATAAATAATTCTTTTATATTCGTAAATCATAATTGTAGGATTTTTACCATATTTAAATGAATTATTAACCAACCAATGTAAATGATTATGAGAAAAATTAGTAAGTATTCCGTCTGTTTTTTTGTTGCACTTTTTTTATTGTCGTGTAGCAATGATGAATTAGAAACAAATCAAGAAACAGTAAAAGATGTTAAGTACAAATTAGAATTAGCAAAATTTTCAAATCCCAATATTGCCCAAAATGTTGAAGCCGATTTTGAAAATGCCAACGAAATTGAAAAAGATAATTTTAAAATTTCTGAATTTTCAGCCAAAGAAAAAGTTGTAAATTATTTTGAGTCTGATCTTCTGCAAAATCAATTGAAATATCATGGTGTTACAATTGAAAATGATGGCAAAGCACATTCGTATTTTTTAGAAGTTTATACGTTTAAAAAAAGCGCCACTTATCCGGAGAGTATCACAAAGTTAAAAGACTTTTAAGGAGGATTGAATGTGTATTCGTTTGAAGGGGAAAATTTGGGTTCAATTGGAGTTATAAACGGTAACGCGAAAAACATTTCTGGAAAGAATGAGTTGGATATTTTGACAGAAGCAATAAATTTGTTTTATGTTCCATCGGATATTACAAGCAAAATACCTTTGTGCGACGCAACATATACACAAACTGTATGGCTAACTCAAGACGTTTGGCGAATAATTAGTAACGGTCCGAAGATTTTAGAGGTTATTTATGTCGGCGAAAAGGTTACAAAAAGTACTAATATCTTGCCTTATCCTTGTGATGGTTCAGGAGATGTAGAAGCTATAAAGTTACAGCGAATGGCACATTATTCGCATTATAGCGAAAATGGACAATATATTGGGGAGAGTTCCATTCCAGAATCTGCTTTAGCCGATTACTATATTCTTATAAATAAAAACAGATTATGTGGAACATACAATTTCAAAGCGGTAGGTAACGCCTATGTTGCAAACATATCAGGACTTGGGTTTTCAGCATCTAGTCCTAGTGGAGATAAAGTATTTACAAATTTACCAACAGTCTGTGTAACAATTCCCAATTATAATATGAAATTAGCACAATCTTCTGTCCAATTCAACACTGCTTGGGCAAATACGATGAATGAATTGATGACTTATTTAAATAATACTTCAGGAATTATAAATCCAACTCCATGGAAGCTTCGAGAACTAACATTGGAGTTTTTAACTGCCAATTTAAATTATTCAGTAGGTTTGAATTCAGGCGTTTCTATTATTACTGGAACATGTTCGGGTGTTCCTTCTTCAACAGCTATTTATTGTAAATAAAATCTTTTTCTTATGAATGACAAATTTTTAAACATTAGCATTGATGATCTTTCTGATAGCTTTTCAGAGATAAGTAATTGTATTAAGAAATATTATCCAATAGGGCTAACAAGAGAAGATGAAAATTATTTTTCGTATTCAGGAATAGTTGCATTGAATGAAATAATTAAGAAAAACGATGAAAAAGAATGGAATATTGGGCTTTTGGAAAAGTTAAAATTAGATTTTCATGAGATATCTGAGACAACCGCAGGATTAGTTCCTAATTTCTCTGGAGTTATAAGATTAAACAACACTTTTGAGAGTAGGACAGAATTACATTTTTATAAAAGCTTGATAGGGAATTATTTTACTATTGAAGTCTTAGAAAATATCCATCTTAAGGAAATTTCTCATCCTGTTTTTGGCAAACGAAAAACTTGGGCTATTGAGAATATAGTTGTTTCACCTGTTGGAGAATATGAAGAAGTTTTTCTGAAAGTATATCAATCAATTGTTGAAAAATATAAGGGAGTAAAATTTCTTCCTTATATTTTTGATTTATATAATATAAACAATTTAGATGTGCCTTACAAATCGAATAATGAGGTAGTAACTATCGCAGGAGCATTTTTTCAAAAATTTTCATCTTATGAAAAATCAATCACAATAATTGGAGATATTAATTATCAAATTGATAGATTAAAAAAGGATGGCGACAATGGAAAGCTAGCACAAACGTCCCACTAGTGAAAGAAAAATACGAATGCTTCACATGAGATGATGAGTACAAAATACTTAGATGTCATGTATCCATTTTTAAAAAGAAGTGGCGAAAAGTGAGTCCCAAATGCTTTCGGCATTGCGTAGCACTAATGAAGAATACTTTATGGAAAAGTATTAATTACTAAAAAAATAATTTTATGATAGAACAACTTCTAAAAAAAACCAACGATAAAAAGTTTTATAATGATTGCGATTTAAAACTTGAATCTTACAGGTTTCAAACTTCAGATCACACTTTAGAAATGATATTTTCAATTAATCAGAACAGCTATGACATTCCTATTGAATATGAAGAATGGAAAATTACTTGTTTAAAAACAGAAAAATTCGACGGATTCTTTTGGAGTTTAACTTTGCCTTATGTAAAGATGAAAATCTTGGAGCATCATCCATTATTGCTAATTTTTCATGAAAACATAATCGAATGTGAAATCCAAGGTAAACCTTTGAACGTAAATGAATTTATAGGTGAAATAAGTAATATTCTGGAAAAAGAGACTGGAAATTGGATTACTGTAAATGAATACTTATGGAATAATGAAGAATTCTACCAAAAATATTCAAAGCGAAAAATTGCGATACCTAAGTCTCTAGGTAACTCTATAATGCAAGTTTGTAAAAAGCATGATATGGATTTTCAAATAAAAAATGAAGTTATTGGTGAAAAGAAAGGTTATAAAGATAAATCAAATGTTAAAATTCTAATATTTGGTAATGAAGATGTTAGCCCAAACGATTTTAATCTTTGTCAGCCCTATATAATTGCAGAAGAATTTATCGCAGAAAGAATTAAATAATGCGAATAGATATAGTTGAATAGTAAATTTTCTAGAACTAGAGGAGATTTGAAAATATTCTTGCCCCTCGAAGAGTTCCAAAACTGAATTGAAAAAGATACGCAAATGTCTCTTTTAAGACTTTTGCGCATTTTTTTATATTAGAAATATATCAGCTTTTTAAACTACAGAACAAGCACTTTTATTCTCTTTCACCAAAGGTTTAAGTCCAAGATTTTGAAACATCTGCATGTCTTCAGAAAGTCCTGGGTTTGGTGTTACCAATAGCGTTTCGCGTTCTCCTGTAAAAATAGAATTGGCGCCAGCCATAAAACACCAAGCTTGTTCTTCTTCGGTCATTTCGATGCGTCCGGCACTTAAGCGTACAACAGCGGCAGGCATAATGATACGAGCAGTGGCGATCATTCGAACCATATCCCAAAGAGGCACTTTTGGGTTGTTTTCTAAAGGTGTTCCTTTTACTCTTGCCAAAGCATTTACAGGAACAGATTCTGGATGAACGGGCATAGTAGCCAAAGTTGCCAGCATAGAAACGCGATCTGCAGGAGTTTCTCCTAAACCGATTATTCCACCAGAACAAACTGTGATTCCTGCTTTTCTGACATTATTAATAGTATCAAGACGCTGATCAAACTTACGTGTACTGATGATTTCGTCATAATAACTTTCAGAAGTGTCCAAATTATGATTATAAGCATACAAACCCGCTTCTTGCAGACGTATAGCTTGTTCTTCGGTAAGCATTCCTAGCGTACAGCAAACTTCGAGTCCGAGATCGTTAACGCCTTTTACCATTTCAATAACACGATCAAAATCTTTGTTATCACGAACTTCACGCCAAGCGGCAGCCATACAAAAACGAGATGAACCACCATCTTTTGCTTTTTGTGCGTGCTCCAATACTTTTTCGGTTGGCAATAAAGCTTGAACTTTAATATCGGTATGGTAACGTGCAGCTTGTCCACAGTAAGAACAATCTTCAGGACAGCCGCCTGTTTTTACAGAAAGTAAAGTGCAAACCTGTATTTCTGAAGGTTTATGCCAATTGCGGTGTACAGTTGCAGCCTCGTAAACTAATTCTAATAAAGGTTTATCGTATATAGCTTGAATTTCTTCTCTGCTCCAGTCGTTTCTTATTTGTCCGTTCATTTTTTCTTTTGATGCTTTATGATTTTTAGCCAAAAGTATTGTTTTACTGTATCATCAAAATGTACCACTTTTTATATTTTGAGTAGTCCGGTTTGTAATAACAAGTTAAACGTATTTAGAATCGCGGTGCTTAATTCTTTACCAAAAAACTAAATATATCGTCGATATATTATTAAAAAAGGTCTAATAACAGCAGTACGAACCACGAGAATAAATTTTACAGATTAAGCTTTCTGTATTGCAAAGGACAAATCTGTTTTAGTTCTTTAAACTTTTGTTCCAAGTATACAAGGCTGGGCAAAAGTGTACGCCAACAGGTATGCCAATTATTGCCAGAGATAAAAAAATCGTAAATTTGACCTTAGCAACAGGACATGCCATGATGGGATTAAGTCTGGCACCGGCGACAGGAAAAATCGTGATAGAGATTATTTCTGGTAAACCTGCTTCTGTAGCTATTTACAGATTCCAAATATAAAATATGAGATACAATGCGATTCCGGTTTCTTTGTTTGTAGAAAACCGAAAAAGATTTACCGAAAAAATGAAGCCGAATAGTTTGACTATTTTAACTTCAAACGACGTAATGCCAAATAACGCAGATGATGTTATGGGCTTTTCACAAAACAATGATTTGTTTTATCTGTCTGGAATTGATCAAGACGAAACCATTCTAGTACTTTATCCAGATGCTTTTAAAGAAGAAAACAAAGCCATACTTTTTGTAAAAGAAGCAAATGAACATACGCTGATTTGGGATGGTAATTTTTTAACCAAAGAACAAGCTACGGCAATTTCTGGAATACAGAATATCAAATGGATTCATGAGTTTGAAAAGACTCTACAGCTTTTTGCTTTTGAGGCCGATACTTTTTATTTAGGGCATAACGAGCATATCAAAAGGGTCACTGCTGAAATGGAAACCAGACAAGACAGAATGATTAAATGGTGCAAGGAAAAATATCCATTGCATCAATACGAGCGTGTGGCAAAAATAACTCGCGAATTACGTCCAGTTAAATCAGACGAAGAAATCGATTTAATCAAAAAAGCAACAGCACTTAGCGTTGAAGGTTTTCATAGAGTTTTAGGTGCGATCCGCCCCAATATAAAAGAATACGAATTGGAAGCCGAATTGCTGTACGCTACCATTAAAAATGGCGGAACAAGACAAGCATTCAAATCAATTATAGCATCTGGCGCAAATGCGTGCTCACTTCATTATAATTCCAATGATGAGGTATGTAAAGAAAACCACATGGTACTACTTGATTTTGGAAGCTGTTATGCCAACTATAATTCAGATACAACAAGATGCATTCCGGTTAACGGAACTTTTAGCGCGAGACAAAAAGAGATTTACGAATCGGTTTTACATTGCTTGAAAGAAGGTTCAAAATTATTGAAACCTGGAGTTTTATCGAAAGACTACGAACTTCAAATGGCAAAATTAATTGAAACAGAATTGGTTAAATTAGGTTTGATTACAGAAGACGAAATAAAAAATCAAGATCCAGAAAAACCTGCGTACAAGAAATATTTTATGCATGGAACGGCACATCATTTAGGTTTGGATGTTCACGATGTTGGATTGTATTCTAGAGCTTTTGAAAAAGGAATGGTGCTGACTTGCGAACCAGGAATTTACATTAGAGAAGAAGGAATAGGCTGTCGTTTAGAAAATGATTATCTGATAACAGAAAACGGAAACATTAATTTGAGTGAAGCCATGCCGATTGAAATTGCAGAAATTGAAAATTTAATTAAAAATAAAAAGTAAGATGAAAAAGTGTTTGTTGTTTTTTCTGTTTGTATGTACATCTGTTTTTGCACAGCAGGATATTGATATTAACGATCTAAATTGGCTACCAAATTCTCATTCGTTTTGGGTAAACAAAGATAATAGCGTGGTGGTTTATGATGTTGATAAATTAGATAAGCAAATCACAATTTTGTCTAAATCGCAATTGGCTGCGGCAGGATTTACGGGAGAGATCGAGAAGTTGGTTTGGAATGACTCAAAAACAAAAGTTTTGGTCTATACCAATTCAAAAAAAGTATGGAGAGAAAATACCAAAGGCGATTATTGGTTTTTTGATTTGACTACAGGAAAAGGAAAACAATTAGGTAAAAACCTTGATGCATCTTCCTTAATGTTTGCTAAATTTTCGAGCGATAATGAAAATGTTGCCTATGTTTCCAAACATAATATTTATGTGGAAAATCTAAATACAGGGAAAATAACTCCTTTAACAACAGACGGTACAGATAAAACTATCAACGGAACTTTTGATTGGGTTTATGAAGAAGAATTGGCTGCGCGTGACGGATTCAGATGGAGCCCAGACGGAAAAAGTATTGCTTTTTGGAGAGTAGATGCTACTTCTACCAAATTTCATTTCATGATCAATAATACCGATTCGCTTTATCCAGTTATTGTTCCAGTTGAATATCCAAAGGCAGGAGAAAAACCGTCTTCGGTAAAAATCGGAATTGTAAATATTGATTCGTTGCAAACCAATTGGTTAAACATTCCAGGAGAACCTGATAATAATTATTTAGTTCGTATGAAATGGCTTAGCAACGAGTCTGTTATGGTGATTCAGTTAAACCGAAATCAGAACCAAGTTACCATGTATGATTGCAATGCAAAATCGGGATCTGCTAGAGTTATTTACAAAGAAGAATCGAATTCGTGGATTGATGTTTTTGATATTTCTGCGGGCGAATATGATACTTTTCCTTGCCAGTTTGTAGATAACGGAAAATCCTTTTTATGGAGTTCTGATGCCGACGGTTGGATGCATATTTATAAAATAAGCCTTGACGGAAAATCAAAAGAATTGATAACCAAAACTAACTTTGACGCTTATTTTAAAGCTTACAATGAAAAGACAAAAACAATATATTTTATTGCAAGTCCAACAGATGCTACGCAGCGTTATTTGTATGAAACAAATTTAAGTTCAAAGAAAACAAAAAGAGTAACTCCAGATGTTTTTGAAGGTACAAATGCTTACGTTTTTTCGACAGATGCATCATATGCTAAACACACAAACTCAAACATTAAGAGAGACTTCAACACAAGATTAGTGGCGCTTTCAGGGCATAAAAAAATATTGCCGAAAGAAGCAGATGTTTTTGCTAATCCGAAACTTAATTATTCGTTAGAAAAATTTAAAGTAAAAACTAGCGACGGTATTGATATTGATGGAATTATGGCAAAACCATTAGATTTTGATCCTTCAAAAAAATATCCTGTGTTCTTTTATGTATATGGAGAGCCGATGGCTTCAGTAGCAAACGATGAGCCTTATTTTAATTATTTTATTGCGAAATTAATTCCAAAAGGATACATCGGAATTGCGATGGATAATAGAGGAACTCCTGCAATGAAAGGAACAGAATGGAGAAAATCTATTTATAAAAATATTGGAATTATCAATACTCGCGATCAGGCAATGGCTGCTAAAGAAGTTTTAAAATGGAATTTTATTGATTCTAATCGTGTAGCCATTCACGGCTGGAGTGGCGGTGGTGCTGTAACTTTAAATTTAATGTTTCAATATCCAGATATATACAAAACCGGAATCGCGATTGCAGCGGTAACAGACCAGCATTTTTATGATAACATCTATACAGAACGTTACATGGGATTGCCAGAAGGAAATGAAGCCACTTACAGTAAAGCTTCGCCGGTTACTCATGCAAAAAATCTAAAAGGAAATTTATTGTATATTCATGGAACAGGCGATGATAATGTGCATTACAAAAATGCTGAGGTTTTAATAAATGAATTGGTTAAGTATGATAAAATGTTCGATTTAATGATTTATCCAAATCGTTCTCATGATATTTCTGAAGGAGAAGGAACAGTGAAACATTTAACCGATACTTTTATTCGATACATAGAAAAAAATTGTCCGCCAGGAGCAAAATAGAAAATAATAGGCATATAAAAAAAGGAGAATTTCATTCATTTGAAATTCTCCTTTTTTATGCAGTAGAAAATATAGGAATTTGGAATCTTAAAATTTGATTTTTTTTTAGTTAAAGTATGATAATATTTTAAACCTATAATCCAAAAGGATTATCAATACTTTGCATTGGTTCAGTAAACCATTTCGGGCCATCCGCAGTCATATAAAAATGATCTTCATGACGAATACCAAATTGTCCAGGCACACAAATCATAGGTTCGTTACTCACTACCATTCCTTCTTTTAAAACGGTTTGATTGCCTCTAACCAAATAAGGATATTCATGAATGTCCAATCCTGTGCCGTGTCCAACGCGATGTGGCAAGCCTGGAATTTCATAATCACCGCTTAATCCCGCTTGCGCTAAAACTTTTCGCGCGGCATCATCAACTGAACCACATGTAGCTCCAATTTGCGCGGCATCAAAGGCTGCTTTTTGAGTTGCTTTTTCAAGGTTCCAGATTTTTCTGTGTTCTTCATTTGGAGTTCCGTAAACATAGGTTCTAGTAATGTCAGACAAATAACCTTCTAAACGGCATCCAGTATCAATCAACACAACATCATTGTCCACTAAATTCTGAGGAGCCGTAACACCATGCGGATATTGCGAATCTTCTCCAAATAGAACAATACAAAAATAAGAGCCAGATGCAATACCAGCTTTAATGTGCGCTTTGTGTATAAAATCGACAACGGTGCTTACTTCAATTCCGGGATATAAAATACTCGCTGCTGCTTTTTGAACCGTCATTGTAATGTTTTTTGCTTTTTGAATAATAGCAATTTCATTAGCCGATTTATGCATTCTGCAACCTGCCGTTATAGGTTGTGCATTTACAAAACTAAAGTTCGAATTTGCTTTTGAAACTCCATCAATAAGAAAAAAAGAAGCCGATTCGTCTAGCGAAATAATACCATCAATGATGTTTTTACTTTTCAGGATATTTCCAAATAACTCATATGGACTTTCGTGTTCTTCCCAGAAATTTAAGTTTCCTTCAACTTTCATAAAAGTCTTGAAAGTGCCTTCTTCAAATTTCGGAACAATATATTCAATACTTTCGTCTTCAAAAATGATTGCGCCAACCATACGTTCAGAAGCATTCCATTTTGTTCCTGTAAAATAATACAGATTAGTTCCAGCATTCACATATAATGCTTTACAATTATGCTCTTTCATTAAAACAGCTGCTTTTTTTACACGCTGTTGGTACTCCGATAAAGCGATTGGCACGACATCTAGTGTCATATTTTGTATTTTCCCTAATTCGATATCTATAGTTGATCCGCCAACTCCAATTGTCATTTTTTTTATTTTTTAGTTATTATTTAAATGGGTTAAACTCTGGAAGAGTTCATTTTTTTCAATAAAATTAAAAGTATTATTTTGATTTAGTCCTATGTTGATGCAAACTAGTTAAAATATTATATTTTCGAGGTAATATAGTATCAGTTTATACTTCGTACACTTACTTTTAAAAACTCAAAATAACAAGATTAAAATGAATCCAAAAACCTTTATTACTGCGTTTCTCTTTTTTTGTTTGAATTATTTTGCTGCAGCTACCTGAACTTTAAGAAACATCATCAAATTTGTAACAAAGGCTGACTGAATTATATCCTAAAGCTATTATAAAGCGGGCAAATAAGTTTAAGTTATTATTGCTTTTAGGGTTCTGATAATTTTTATCAAGTGAGTTTTTTTACTTGGAAGTAATTATTTTATTGGACTATTATTAATAAAGAAAAAAATAAAAGTCAGAAAAGAAATAATATTAACACTAGATGTGGCGTTTCAACATTAAATCAGGTATTTTAATCGAAAATTAACATTTAATGTTGTTGTTTTCAGATATTTATAATATCTTTAACTTATGATATGGGAATTGTATAAGATTTGTGTATAATTTTGCAACTGAAAATTAACAATTGACCCCAAGTCATAACTATTAACTTAACATTTGCCGGATATGAGAGTATTTTTATTGGCACTGCTATTTTCCTTAAGCTCGTTTACCTCATTAAGTATGTGGGACGAAGATGAAATTTTAAACGAAGTCGAATTTGCAAGGCTCAATGAGCATGTAAATGAGATTAAATCTTTTGCAGCGTCAAATCATAAGTATAGCAATAAAATTGCTTTTCTTGTTGATATGAAAATCAAATCAGGAAGAAATCGTTTCTTTGTTTACGATCTAGAAAACAATCAAATTTTGGATCAAGGTTTAGTAGCCCATGGAAAAGGTTCTGAAACTGGAATAAAAGGAGATATTTTACAATTTAGTAATTCTCCAGAATCTAACTGCACTTCGCTAGGAAGATACTCAGTAGAAAAACCATATAAAGGAATATTCGGAAAAGCTTTCAGACTTGCTGGATTAGACGAAACCAATAATAATGCCATGAAACGTGCTATTGTATTGCATTCTTACAAAGAAGTTCCATCTGATGAAAAAGAATACTATATCATCAATAGCCACGGTTGTCCAATGGTTAGTCAAGAATTCTTAACTAGACTTTCAAAATATATAGAAAGTACAAATTCTAAAATCTTATTGTCTGTTTATTACTAAATAAAAGACATTATAATATAAATAAAAAAGAGAGCGTTGGCTCTCTTTTTTTATGCCATTAATCTAAAATTTAATCAATTCTTCCCTTGTTCCAAAACTGGGACATTTCCTCTCAAACCCCATTATTAGCAATAAATTAGGATAAACTTAACTCGTTTAGTAAAGTAGATAGGAAATACAAGTCGTAAATTAGTAGAATAGTAATCAAAAGTTTATTTTATGAAAGCAGTACGTTTTTTTGGGCACAAAGATGTCCGCGTTGTTAATGATCTTGAAAAACCGGTTCCTAAAGGTGATGAAGTTTTATTAAAAATTGGCGGTGCTGGTGTTTGTCACTCAGACCTGCATATTATAGACGAGGGAACTGTTGTGGGAACAGTTTTTACTCTAGGACACGAAAATGCTGGATGGATCGAAGAAATTGGCGAAAATGTAGAAGGATATAAAAAAGGTGATGCCGTTTTAGTTTATGGTCCGTGGGGTTGTGGTCATTGCAAACCTTGTCAGCAATCAAAAGAAAATTATTGTGATCATCAATCTGAGCAAGCATATGGCGGCGGATTGGGATTAGACGGCGGAATGTCAGAATACATGCTGGTGCCTTCTTCTAGACTTTTAGTACCAATATTTGACTTAGATCCTGTTATTGCTGCTCCATTGACAGATGCGGCACTTACACCTTATTCTGCTATAAAACGTTCGCTTCCTAAATTAATGGCCGACGAATATGTTGTGGTAATCGGAGTTGGGGGACTAGGCCACGTTGCGTTACAGATATTAAGAGAAATAAGCGGAGCAGAAATTATTGCTTGCGATGTTACCGAAGATAAATTGGCTTTCGCAAAAGAATTAGGTGCAGCTTTTACAATTAATTCTAAAGATGCTGATGCCGCAGAGCAGATTCAGAAAATTACAGGAATCAAGAAAGCAAAAGTAGTACTTGATTTTGTTGGAGCAACTTCTACAATAGATTTAGGAACAAAAATAGTGAGTCTTGATGGAGATCTTACCATTGTGGGGCTTGGTGGAGGACATTATCAGTACAGTATGAACGGATTGCCATTTGGTGTGAGTATGACCAATCCGTACTGGGGATCAAGAACAGAACTGATGGAAGTTGTAGGTTTGGCAAGGCAAAAGAAAATTCATATAGAAATTGAAAAGCATAAACTAGACGATGCAAACGAGGTATACGAAAGAATGCGACAAGGAAAAATAAAAGGTAGAGCCGTTTTAATACCTTAAAATTCAAAGCAAAAAATCCGTTACATAGAGACGGATTTTTTTGTTTGTGATAATAATGTTTGCAGATTAAAAAATATCGATATATTTGCTCATCAAATCAAACAAATGAAAAACACAATTAACATTACTGCAATTATCGCGATTATCATTAGATAGTGGTGCAGGGATGTTATATAAATAAGTAAAAGATACAATTTAGAAAACCTCCCCGCAACGGGAGGTTTTTTTGTTTACAGCAATTATGAAAAATTCAATTCAGAATAGCATTATTATTTCAATTATCATTATTCGTATTCCATGACGAGTTAGGATTCTATTGTCTATTCATAAAGCCTTTCTCAGTCAAATGTGAAAGGCTTTTTTATTTCTCAGTAACCCATTCAAAAAAGAAGTACAAATAAAAATTTAAAATGAAAAACGAATTTACTCTAACGATCTACTCTGAAGATCAGATACGATTAATCACTAAATTATCTAGCCTATTTTTAAGAAAGCAAATAGCTATTTTGAGTCTTAATATCTCTATTTGCGAAATAGAGAATATGTACAGACATACCCTTGTAGTAAATGAAAGTTTAGATACAGTTATAAATTTAGCGGCACAGATAGAGAAGATTATAGAAGTTTTTAAATGTTATTATTCTTCAAATGATGAAATTGTTTCTAAGCAGATGGTATTGTTTAAAATGGCAACAGAAGTATTGATGACGAATGCGAATATGGAAAGTTTGCTTCGTGAAAACGATCTCAAAGTTTCTGAAATTGAAAGAGAGTATGTTATACTTCAAACTGTGGGAAGAGATGAAGAAATGAAGCAATTGACTGAAAAATTAAAAGGATTTGGATTAATTGAATTTGTAATGAGTTCTAGAATAGCCCTTTTGAAATCTAGTGAAGGTTTTTGTGTGGAAATTTAAAAAAAGCAACATAAACAAGTTGTTATTCTGCTATATTTCTTACTTTTAATAGTCTAAGTTACTAAAGCTAAAAAAGTATGATTTTAGGTGCTAAACGTTTATTTCATTTTTTACTGTTGGTTTCAGTATTAACTATAACTCCTTGTAAACTAAAAGCACAGCTTTTAGGCGGAGCAAAAACTACGGCTGAAGAACCTGTAAAAACTCCTGACGATTCTTTAGGAAGAAGAACTCCTCAAGGAACTGTCAACGGATTCATAAAAGCAATCGGCGATCAGAATTATCTGCGTGCGAGCCAGTATCTTGTGTTAAGTAAACGTTCTTATCGTAAAACAGCCGAAAGAGTACGAATAGCAAAAACTTTTCAGCAGCTGCTGGATCAGGGAGGTAATTTCTCGCCATCATCAATTCTAAGCAATAAAGAATTAGGACGTCTAGACGATAATTTGACAACGGGCATAGATTTGGTTGGAAATATTTCTACAGATAAAATAAATATACCGCTTTACTTAGAAAATCAGTCTGATGATAGCGAGCCTGCCTTATGGCTTTTTTCTGCAGAAACGGTAGAAGCAATTCAAGCAGCCAATTTAAGTGGTGAAAAATCTTTTTTAGATAGAGTTTTACCTAGATTCTTGAAAGATAGAAAATTAGGAAATGTTCCGATTGGTCATTGGGGAGTAGTAGTCGTGATGGCGGTAATTACTTATTTATTATCCAGACTGCTTATTTACATACTTATTTTTCTGATTCAGAAAGTATGGAAAAAGGCTGATACTGAAAAAGGAACTGCGATTATAGATGCCTTTACGCTTCCAGTTCAAATGTATCTTACGGTGATTTTATTCATTGCATCAACACAACGAATGGGAATTTCGATCATAGTCCGCCAGCGGTTTAGCATTATCATAATCACAATCGGGATTTTAGCTTTTCTAATCCTGCTTTGGAGAATGACCGACTTTGTGAGTATGTATACCAGAAGCAGAATGAACAGCAGTGGTAGAGCTTCTGCGGTATCTGCGGTATTGTTTTTAAGCCGTACCATGAAAGCTGCAATTGTGGTAATCGGAATTATTGCAATCTTAGGAATTATTGGAGTCGATGTTACAGCCGGACTTGCTGCACTGGGTATTGGGGGGATTGCATTGGCGCTAGGAGCACAAAAAACAATAGAAAATTTTGTGGGAAGCGTGAGTCTTATTGCCGATCAGCCATTGCGAGTTGGTGATTATTGCCGAGTTGATGATATAAAAGGAACTGTAGAAGCAATCGGAATGCGTTCTACTACACTTCGTACTGCAGCTCGTACTATTGTAACAATCCCAAATGGGCAGCTATCGGCTAGTAAAATCGAAAATTATGCACATCGCGACCGTTTTATATTTAATCCGATTTTTGGCTTTAGGATGGAAACTACTCCAGACCAGATGCGATATCTGCTGGTTGAATTAAGATCTTTGCTTTACGCACATCCAGCGGTTTTAAATACGCCGCCAATAGTTCGTTTTACCGGAATTACAGCCGATGCTTTAAAGGTTGAAATTACGGCTTATATTGAAGCTATAAATGTGGAGACATCACAAGAGGTTCAGGAAGATCTTTTATTGCGAATGATGGATATTATAGAAAAAAGCGGTACTTCTTTAGCTTATCCGTCACAAACATTATACATGGCGCGTGATACTCCTTTTTCTAAAGAAAAGGCAGAAGAAATCTCCGAAACCGTTAAAAAGTGGAAAGAAAATAACGAACTGCAATTGCCAAAGTTTGATCCAAAACGGGTCGAAGAATTAAAGGATAGCATTAAATATCCAGATAAAGGAAGTTTTGATCCTAATCGGGATAATACTATGTTTTAAAATAAAAAGGGCTGTCAAAATTGACAGCTTTTTTTTTCTAATATTGATATTGAAAAGACTATTCTTCTGCCTCTTTTCTGTCTTCAAAATATATTTAAATTAAAAAATAAATCGGTTTTTTCCTATAATACATTCTATGCCAAGGCATTGGGAATTTTCATACTTTTTCTTATTAGTATATTTATTTTGCAGGAAAAAACATATATTTGAATCCAACTATTTTACCAGCCTAATGCTTTATATTCCAGAATCTTCGTATGAAGATTATTTAACCTACAAGATTAAAAAAGGAGATACTCTACTTAGTGTCGCTCAAGATTTGGGCGTTGAACCTTATCTTCTCAGAAGTTATCATAACCGATATGTTCCATCTACAAAAGACCTAATCGAAGCAGATTTTCCTCATCATCTAGAATATCTTATTCTGGAACCTCAAAAGGTTGTATTTAGTAATGAAGAAAAAGAACAAAACCGAACAAAAATCAATACTTCAGGTTCCTTTAAACTTTCTCTTGACAATTCGCATATCAACAATTCATACTCCGTTCTTTACTCTATTGAAAAGGGACAAAATGTATATCATATAAAACAAGAATTCAATGTAAGATGGAGAGCTAGAAATGAAGATGGCTATTCTTTTTTTGAAGTAGACCGAATTGGACATCTTTATATAAATGACACACAAACATCAACAATGGCCGATGAAATTGCAGAAAAAGCTTCTGCGGCCTTATATCCACTATTGGTGGTCGTTGATCAATCTGGAAAATGGGTTTACATTAATAACTTTAATCAAATTGAAGAACGCTGGATCGAAGCCAAAAAACAGATCAGAAAATATTACAAAGGCGAGCTGGTCGAAAAATATATCTCTATTTATGACCGAAATTTAGAAGACAGCGATTCCTTGTATATTTCACTTTCAAAAGACTGGTTTCTTAATGCCTTTTTCAACGAAATTCATGTTGAATATCCTGCCTCTTTGAGCATTCAAAAAGAGCAAGAATTTCCATTCATGGCTAAAAGCGACAATCTTAATTTTAAGGTTGAGCAAAAAGTAGATGAATACTTAGACATAGATAATTTTTTAGTGATTGACATTAATGGACAATTAAATGACCAGCGTACTAATACTGATCTTGAAAAAGAATTAGGCCTGCCCGTAAAAGAATATTCCGAAGAAAAAGCTACAGGAAAATACAGAGCAAAATATTTTCTAAATCCACAAAAACATATGCCTGAAGTGATTTTTATAAGCTGTGATCTAGCATTAGAAACATCTCAAAAATTTTCGGTCACCATATCCAACAAAGACGATCAAAAAGAAATGAGCGCAGAACCCGAACCACAATTATTTGTTGAAGAAGTCGAACCTAAAAAGAAGTGGTGGCAATTTTAAAAATCAAACTATGAGCGAAAAACATTTTGTAGTACAAGGCGCCACTTGCAAATGCAAGTTTAGCGAAGATCCTTCTAAAACAGATAAAATTAAAGTCAAATCGCAAAATAAACATTTTGGAAATGATAAAGAAGGTTCAGAAAAGCTTTTGGCTACCTCGAAAGAAATTGGTCAGACTTTAGAAAAAAATACCTTTGGCAAATGCAAAAAACAACCTGTAGGAAACAGTTTTATGGTCTGCCAAGCCACAATCACCAAATGGAGTGGTTTTTATGAAAAAGTGACCCTTAGCAATGAAGGCAAAATATTATTGGAAGACAGTAAAGCAACATGCCCGATGGGAGCGCCGGATTGTATCGAAATTACAGATCACGGACAAACCGCAGAACCCAGCGAACAGAATTTTAAAAATACAGATCCTATGGTACACAATCTTATAAACCCGATGGTAGATGTGAGAGATATGTATACAAAGGAAGCGAAGCATGAGGGAATAAGCGATGCATAATTGATTAAAAAATATTTTTATAAATGGCAAAGGGTATAAAAAGAATAAAATGGACAGGTCAGGGAAAAGTGATCAGTAATTTGTCTGTTCCTAACAAAAAAGCAGCTATCAGTCCAAGTGAGTATGTGTTTTTTGAAGTAGATCAATGGTACGATGGAACTCCTGAAACAGATAAAAAGAAAAACGTAACTTGGATTTTTCAGGATTATAAGGCTAGAACCATCATTTTACAAAAGACATTGCCTATTAATAGGGCATATGGAATAAAGCTCCCTAAAAACTTATGCGGACAATATGAATATTATCTTGAAGCAAGCCTTTCCGGAAAACGTGACTTAATAAATCAGACTGGGCTAAAAATAAGTGGTTATTGTCCTCCAAGAATAGAAAGTAGCAAATGGTGTACAACTAATGACGGAGACGACGTAAGGCAGAGTCATATTTTTTCTTATGGAGAAATTACTTACTTGAATCTTGTTACTGAAGGACTTAACGGACACAAAAATCTTAGGATAGATATTTTCAGGCATCTTGATTTAAAAACAGATAAGTTGTTGCGAAGTATTGCTGGTGTAGAGGTTATTGATGGTGAAATCAATTTGCAAATTAGCAATACTTACTCATGGTATTTTGATGTAAAAAATCCAATAGCAAAAGAGCTATTTTATGTAAAAGTATATGATCCTGTTTCAAAAACATATATTGTTGATGACAAAAATGACACAGCACATGCCCGTTTTTTACGCATGAAGAGGGACGTTGTTTCACAACAGATAAAACCGCCAACAAACTTATCGCCTTTAAAAACTGGGGAACCAGCCAAAAATGCCGAAAGGTTTGACCTATGCAAATTTGAAAAAATTACTATTATTGAGGATAACGAAGAAGGCGGGAAAAAAACTGAAACTCTGATTTTTAATAATGGTGTAAACCTAAAAGGATTAACTTTAAAAAAAGAGCCACTAAAAAAAACAATTCTTTTTGAGTTTGACAGTCATGCTATCACATCAGATGCCAAAACAATACTAAACAATACGTTGCAATTTTTACTGGAACATCAATTTTCGAGTATCAAAATCGATGGACATGCTTGCGTAATAGGAAAAGAACAATATAACCAAAAACTTTCGCAACAGAGAAGCGATGTTGTTAAAAAGCTATTTGTAGATGGTGGTCTGGAATCAAGCAGAATAATTTCTATCGGAAGAGGCGAAATAAATCCTACAGATGACAAAAAAGGGCGCGACAATATAAAATACAAAGATGAAAAAGAATATAAAGAAAACCGCTGTGTAGATATTTCTTTTGATTATTTTGGACATGATGCAAATACAATCGTGTATGAAACGATTGCTCCAAGTCATGATAAAAACATTATAATTGATATTACAGAATACCAAAACAAGGCATGTTTAACAGGAACGCATAAAGCGAATATTAAAATCAGTTCTCCTGAATATAAAACCATTGACAGAGTTGCAAGCAAATTAGATTTTCCTGTTAAGTCTAATATATCTGCTTTTAATATTGCCCCATTACAATACATGTGGCTGAAACTTATAGCCAATGAATACTTAATTGATGTCCATTCTTGCCGTTATTTTTCTAATGATAAAAATACTACAGTCAAAGTCATGGCTTATCCCGATATAAAGTGGGATTTTCATTTCTTTTTAAATCTTAGTAATGAACTAAGTGTGAAATGGGGAAATTTACCTCCAGGGAAAGATAAAGAAATGAGGAAGAAAGCAGGAAAAATTGGTGCTGAAAAAAGATGGAAACAAACAGATATTGACTTTGGAGTTGTTCTAGAGGCAAATTGGGACAAAATTGGAGAAGACAAATACGGTAGTCATTTTGATGCAACTTTAAAATATGAAGAAAAAATCAAACAACTATATTCTGTTTTTTCATCGTTAAAAGAGTTTTCAAAAGGTGTAACTGGTAGTACAGCGGGTGTTGTTAAAAATACTAATCAACGCTATGATATTCAGATGAAACCGCCTAATTTCTGTTTGGGTACAATATGGCAATTAGCAAAAGGAAGTAAAAATAAAATTCCTACTAATGAATTAGGTATCGAGTATAAATTTTATTTCAAGGCAGAACCGCTTATTGCTCTAGTCTTAACAATTGACTTACTTGATTTAGCCGCCCAAGTTGGCGGTACTCTCGTTGGCGGTCCAGCTGGAAATGAATCTGCCAAACTAATATTAGAAATAATTAGACTGTGGGCGGCAGAAGAAAAAGAGCAAGGAATTACTTTTAAACTTTTATTTGACTTAATATTAACTGGACAAATAGATGGCAGTGCAGATATAACTATTAACACCGCATCTGATGATAATAAGGGAAAAGCAGAACTTAAAACAAAACTTTCCGCTGAAATAAAACTAGAGGTTGAAATAAAAGCCAAAGCAGTCTTTCTTGAGGTTACTGCGTATGCTGCTGGTACAGCAAAAGCTTCGGGAAAAGCTTCTATTACTTTTGGGCATTCATTGAATTACAACCAAAATGCAAAAAGTTTATATTATCAACCAGAAATGAAGTTTGATGCTGTAGAAGCTAAAGTATTGATAAAAGTTGAAGCAGGTCTTTCTTCCAAAAAACTAAATTTTGATTTTAAGGATGACCAAACTGTGGTTGACGATACCTTCAAATTTTGGAAAGGCTTCGATATTATTGAAAATTTAGAAAAAACAACAGGATATAGTACTAAAATAAATTTAATTTAAAATGAAAAAATTAATCACATTAACAATTATTTGCATCGTAATGCAAAGTTGTAATTCGCAAAAAAAAGATTTAGCAAAAATCACATTTACTGAAAAACACGATACTTTTTTTGGAGATATTTCTAATGAATATAAAGAAAATAGTTCTATGATAGATTATAATTTTTTTGATGTCTATGGCTCACAATCGGAAGATGTGCTTAATTTTAACGGAGTCGATTTGAGTGGATATAGAAATAAAAAGGGAGGATTTGGAACTAATACTATAAGTTTTGAATTTTCGAAAAAAGATAATACATTAAATTATTATCATATAATATTGTTCTATAATAAAAATATAAAACAATTAATCAACACTTTAAATAACAGCAAAGGCAAACCTGTTTATGTGGATAAACTTTTATCTGAACCAAAAGAAATTGAGCCAGATGCTTTATTATGGGAAGATAAGGAGAATTACTACTTATTACGAGGAGTAACACAAAACACGTCATATTTTGATGCATTTAAAAAAAATAATCTAATAATTCGAAGACATAAATTCTCAGCAGGACCTTTTCAATATTATGGTGATTATCTAGATTATCTCGACAAACAAAACAAAACAAGTAAACAAATTTCGTATTATCAATATGCAAAAATCATGGAAAGTGAAGGGGATGATTATAAGATAAACAGTTATATAAAGCCTTGATAATGTTTAAAAAAATAATCACATCAACAATTATTTGCATTTTAATGCAAAGCTGTAATTCACAAAAAAAAGATTTAGCGCAAATTACTTTTACAGAGAAACTTGATACCTTTTTCGGAGAAATTCCGAATAAATTAGATAAAGATTATTCAATAGTAGATCCCCAATTATATAATTCATACAAATCTGAATCGGAAAAAATCCTGTACTTTAATGGGGTTGATTTAAGTGGATATCTTGATAAAAAAGGAGAATATGGCACTAATAATATACGTTTTGAGTTTTCTAAACAAGATAATTTATTGAACTTTTATCACGTGCAATTATATACTAATGATAAAATAAGCCTGTTAATTGAAGCTTTAAATGGGAAATTAGGAAAACCAAACTACATAAATGTGCTTGAATCAAATAAGAAATCGCCCGATGCTTTATTGTGGGAAGATAAAACAAGTTTTTATTTAATAACTGGTGCAACTCAAAATCAATCTGATTTTATTGTATTTAATAAAAACAACACTGCAATTAGAAAACAATGGATTTCAGCATCATTTATGTATTATGGAGATTATTTAGATTATCTAGAAAAAAAAGGGTTTAAAAAAGAGTCATATAGTTATAAGAATTTTGCTGATGATAAAAACAAAGATGGCTACGATAGGTATTTAAAAAATTATAAAAAGCCATAAACCATAAAGGTTACTAAATTATTAATTATAATTTAAAATAAATAATGATATACCAACCATATTACACAATAAGTTTTTCTGTTTCCGCTTGCAATTTTGAAATTTTAGTTAACGACATTCCAGTAGTAACAATGGAAACTAAAGGTCAAATTTCAGCTAACATTCCTATTAACTATGCGATTTATAAATCTGGAAAACAGTTTGTAACAGCAAATATAAAACCATTAGCTGGCACGGAGAATCTTCATCCTGATGCTTCTTTAAAATTTAATGTGAGATTATATGACGTTGCAAACAATGATTTTAAACGTATAAATGATTTTGAAGAAGTAAAACTTCCTCAAGTTGAAGAAAATCAAAAAGTGCTTTTTCTTACTCAAGAAACAGAATTTATAGCCGAAATCCCATATTCTCTGATCAATTGGAATAATGGCGAAAACTTAAAAGATGTAGACGATATAAAAGAAAAAGTAATTCAAGCTTATAATAATCTTGCTAATCTTTTGAAAGAAGAAAAATATGCAGAGTTTGCAGAAAAAATAAGTGTCCGAGAAAAAAACATGGCAACCTCAATGTATTTAACCAATTCAGAATCTAAAGCCCGAATTAACAGTTTAATTGACGACGCCAAAAATGGTTTTGATGTAATGCCACTACCAAAATCGATATTTAAATTTTACGGTTATGGCAAATTGGTAACGTTGAAAAAATTAAATGGAGAACCAGCCTTTTATCTATACAACAAAGAAACGAAAGAAGAACTCATGATTGACCAAATGTTATACATGCCAAAGGGCAAAACAGAGCTTGAGATTATTTAATTTTAGAAATAGATTAAGAATGACATGAAGAAAATCAAACTAATTTTATTATTATTAGCACCTATCTTTTTTTGTTGTAAAGATGAAGAATTAAATAAGTTTTCATCTAAAGAAAAAGCAGAAATCTTAGATACACTAAAATCAAGAATAAAAATTGACATAGATGATTATACATTATTTAAAAAACAGCCTACCAATATCCTGTTTATAAATTCAGGATTTTTATTAGATAAAAAAACTGTCGATATTTATAAAAAGCAAGGTTTGGTAAAAAACAGAGATGAGGATCTAGAAGATTTTGTTAAAGTAATAGTTTTAAAATATAATTTTAAAAGAGAGGATGGTAAAACACTAAAAATAAAAGATGTAAATCAAATTGAAGTCGGGAATTCACCATATTTTGAGGAAAATAAAAAATTATATAGTAATTTCAACATAAGCATTCCATTAGATAATAATTACACAAGACTAAATGGATATATTACACTTGAATTAAAAATAGATAATCAAAACAAGAGGGAATTAACCTTACCTATCAAAATAAATTTAATAGATTTTTTTGAGAAATAATGAACTTAATCATAGCTAAAAACAAATTATAATTACTTTAAAAATTATAATTTTATTCATAAAAAAAGCCCTGTATAATCAGGGCTTTGTTATTTTTACATATCAATAAATTATTTTCCTTTCAATAATTTTTCCAAATATTCTACTTTATCTTTTTCAGCTTGTACTAACCTTTCATATAACTCAACAACTTTATCAAGAGGATTAAAAGTACATCCGTAATTAAATGAAGACGCATTATCATGATTATTGATTGTATTTCCAATAATATTTAGAACTGCTTCTTCCGAAAAATTCTTAATAGCTTCCACACTTACACCGAGTGCCTTTGCAACTTGGATTAATTTCTCTTCATCAACATTTTCACTATTCTCCATAGCTGAGATTGCTTGTTGATTTGTTCCTAAAGCTTGTGCAAGGGCTTCTTGTTTCATGTCTTTTAATTCACGAATACGGCTTATTTTTCGCCCTATATGATTTGGTTTTAGTAATGTACTCATAGCTCAAAGATAATAATTAAGAATAAAAAAATAGAAAATGTATCCTACATTTTGGTGCTGTAAAATACCAAATCACCTTTTTGTCTGACTTAACAAAAATACAATTTTTCAGACAGAAAAAAAGCCCTGATTATTCAGGTCTTTATTCATTTTGCATATTCAGTAAATTATTTTCCTTTTAAAAATTTTTCTAAATATTCTATTTTCTTACGCGAGGGAGGGGAAGCAGAAGAAATCTCCGAAACCGTTAAAAAGTGGAAAGAAAATAACGAACTGCAATTGCCTAAGTTTGATCCAAAACGAGTAGAAGAATTGAAAGATAGTTTTTAATTATTTAAAACTTATAAGTATTTAATTATGAAATAAAAAAAGAATCTAATTTAATGGATTTGTTTAAATTAGATTCTTTGAGTTTTACAATAATTAAGATTCTTTATTAACCTTCAGTATAAGATTCATTCCATAGCGAATTTGGCTTCAAGTAAACTTTGTTTTCCTGAAAATCCAAAATGGTATTAAATCTTTTTAAAACTTCGCTACCAAGAATATGGGTTTTAAATCGTGCCGGATTGTTTGCTGTTAGTAATTGTACGGGAACATCATTTAGACATAAATTGCCTAAATAAAGTTTTTCGTTTTTCACTGTCAGAACTGGAACTTCTTCGCCTTGACCATTTTTTAAAATTACTTTTTTAAGGACAGGTAAACTTTCTGTTGGATATTGCTGTTCTTGTACCATTTCCTGATCGAGCATTACGGTGCGCTGATAGCCATTGTCAAAAAGAAAACGACCTTTATAAACTGTATTTTTTATTTGAAGTTGTCCTTGAACGCAAAACAAAGTATGTGTAAATTCCATATCCAATTTTGTGTACTCTTTGTTTCGTTTGGACAGCTTAGAATGAATTATAAAAAGCTTTTTATCATAATCGATTTCTACAATTTTGCCATCAAATAGATTCCAGCCAAAGCGCCCCACAGTTCCTTGCCCAGATAACTCTACAGGATAAATCTGCTGATCTTTCCAGATTTGATTTCCAAGTTGGAAACTATGCCCTTTTAAGCCCCTTAATTTTAGCTGACTGATCATATCATTCGTTAAAAGAAAATCACTAGTTCCCGAATCAAATTTTAAATCGAGTGTTTCTTTGTCGTTTAATTTAACCTTGAAAATAATGTTGTTAAACTCTGAAAGCACAAAAGGTATGGTATCGTGTATTTCAGGTTTGAATTTTGAAAAGTTTTGTAAAGACGGACATTCAATGCGTGTATAACAGCTGTCGGTTTTATTTAAAATGACGGCAAAATCAAACTTTTTTCCAGGTTTTAGTTTTATGATAATTGAATCTTCATTGGTGTAAAAAGTAACCGTTTTCTCTTTCGGAGTTTTATTGGTTACGTATAAATCTGGTTTTGCTTTTGAATCTAAATACCATTTTGTTTTTTCTTCATTATCTTCTTTTATATAACAGATTTTAGAAGAAGCTTTGATTACAGGATTTTTTACTTGGGCTTGACAAACCGTTACGGCAGCCATCATTAAAATAAGATAAATCTTCATTGGTTATAATTTCTATTTTTGGACTAAAGTTTTGGAGGAAGCAAATTGTCTAAATCTGAAAGTTTATAAAATTTAAGATCATTCAATTTCATGTATTTGCAGATAAATTCCAAAGTTTCGATTTTTACCTGATAATTTTCGGTGACCTCTTTTACCGGTTTATGACCGCATAAAAGTAGAATTTTATTGTTCTTTTTGGCATAATCTAATAACTCCAATACATACGGAATGCTAAAATGAATATGGCTGTTATCAATATCAAAAGCAAAAACAATTTTTGAATTATTAAAATAACTGTCTTGCTTTTCTGGAATTTCGCCTCCAAATGCTCTTCCTCTAATAATTTTAAAAAGAGGAGATAGCGCTTGGTCTAGTGAATCTGATCTTTCGCCGTAAGGATAAGCAAAGGAAGTAACGTTGAAAGATTTTTTTTTCATAGAAATAATCATCGGATCGATTTCCTGTTTTAGATATTCTTTCACGCTATATTTTTGCGTGAACTTAACAGCATTGTAATGATGATAGCCATGTCCGGCAATCTCATGGCCGTATTTTTGCATTTCAAGCAGTTTTTTAATTTCAGGAGCTCCAATCGAATCTATTCTGCAGACGTTAAAAGTCGCTTTCCAAGAATATTTTCGCAAAACTTGATCTGCTTCCGACCATTCGTCGACATAAGCATCATCAAAAGATAAAATCACACCCGCTTTATAGGCCGGTTTTGCGACTGGTTTAGGTTTTTTATTTTCACAAGAAAATAAGGTTAAGAAAAGTAAAAGCAATACCGTTTTTGTAAAAAGTATTTTCATAGATTTTTGCTTTCTGGTGAATATGAATTGAACATATAAAGAATCAAATATAAAGAATATTCTGAGCAACTAAAACCTGATTTTTTTGGAATGAAACCACTAGGTGTTTGATAAATTAATTTTGTATTATAATCCTCTTTTCAAAACGCCCATGATGACTAATTGAAATATCTTGAAGCGCATTGGAAGAAATTTTCAAATACGGAATACCGTTTTCGTCTTTTACAATTTCTTTATTTTCAACTTCAATCACATTATTTAGATCTTTAAAATTGGTAACAGCAACCGTATGAATACTTTCTAGAGATAAAATAGTTTTGGTGTAATAAATATTTTTATCGCAAACTACTTTCCCGCATGAATTATTTATGTCTAATGATTCTATAAAACAAACAAGCTTTTTGGGACTAAACTCACGAATTTTGGTCTGACGATTATAGATTTTATACGCAGCTTCTTTCATGCTCCATAAAAGCCAAACCAAGATTTCTGGTTCATCATACTTTTTTATAAGCTGTTGCTCATCGGCCGTGAAAAGTTTTTCTATAAAACCTTTCCGTTGCCAATTGCTTTCTTTACGTGATTGCGCGAGATCTATAATGTCATTGCCAATCATTTTGCAGCGAGTTTGGTTTCGATGATTTCCAAAGCAGTTTTTACATCCAGCATTCGTTCCATATCGGCATTGTCAATTACGATGTCGAATTCTTCTTCAATATCAAGCACGATATCCACCAAATTAGCCGAGTTTATATTGAGGTCTTTAATGAAGTCTGTTTCTTCGGTTAAATTGTCGTACGCTTCTGTATTGGTTGCAAAAGGCTTTATAATTACTTTTAATCTTTCGGTTAGTTCTTTTCTGTCCATTTTAATTTTCGAATTTTTTAAATATTACGCATGCGTTTACATCGCCAAAACCAAAACTGGCTTTTGCAATTATTTTGGGGTTAGTTTTAATCGTTTCTATAAGTGCTTTTGAAGGATCAATTAATGCCGCAATTTCAGGATGAAGATCAGAGCAGTTTTTATTTCCAAATAAAAAACCTTCATAAAGCTGTAATACTGCGGCGACACTTTCGATACTTCCAGAAGCACTTAAACAATGTCCAGTTAAGCTTTTCAGCGAATTAATGTACGGAAAATCAAAAGCGTTTCGTTCCAAGGCTTTTGTCCAGTTTTCAATTTCTAGACTGTCTTTTGTTGTTGCTGTCAAATGCCCGTTTATACCATCAATTTCATTGGGATGGATTCCGGCATTTGCAATAGCAGTTTTAATGCATCTTTGCACGGCTATACTGTTTGGAGCAGTCATGCTTCCACCATCGCGCTGTCCGCCAGAATTGACATTGCCACCTAAAATCTCTGCATAAATAATGGCGTTGCGTTCTAGAGCGCTTTCCAAATCTTCAATAACAAAAGCTCCTGCACCGCTTCCAGGAACAAATCCGGCAGCAGAAGCACTCATTGGTCTTGAACCTTCTTCGGGATTGTCATTATACTTAGAAGAACAGACACGAAGCGCGTCAAATCCACCCCAAATATACGGACCGCTGTCAGAAGTGCTTCCCGCTAATATTCGTTTGGCTTGTCCAGATTGTATGCGGTCGTAAGCCATTAATATGGATTCAGTTCCTGTTGTGCAAGCCGATGAATTGGTCGTTACCTGATTTCCCAGCCCGATTTTACCTCCAAGATAGGCACTAATACCGCTGTTCATCGTTTGTGCAACAACTGTACTTCCTAATCTTCGGACTTGCAATTCGTCAATTTTATAAATGCTTTCACGAAATTTATCAATTCCTGAAGTACCAGCTCCAAAGATGGCACCGCTATCCCAATCTGGATTTTCGTTAATAGGTAATCCTGCGTTCTTCCAAGCTTCCATACCCGCAATGACGCCGTATAAAATCCCTTTGCTATTAAATCCGCGAAGTTCGAGTTCTGTAAAATACTGTGCTTTCAACTCTTCAGATATTTGAGGCTGACCTACAATCTGACAGGAAAATTGCAATTCTTCTAGCTGAGAATCATGACGAATACCCGAAATGCCATTTTGCAGCGCATGAGTAAACGCAGGAATTCCAACACCATTTGGCGCTGCAATTCCAAGACCTGTTATAACGACTCGTTTTTTCATAATCTCTTTGTTATCATTCCTGCCAGAACGCCTTTGCAAACTTCTTGTCCAGCTTCGTTTTTCATTACCGCATTACATTTCAATTTTCCAAAACGAAAGAACAATTTCTCCGAAGTTACCGTTACTTTTTCATTTGGATAAACAGGTTTCAAAAACTCCATATCGGCAGATGTGAAGGCAATCACGGTATTTTCTCCCAATTCATTTCCCAACAAAAATATTCCCAAGCAAACCATTCCAATCTGAGCCATTGTTTCGGTTAAAATAACGCCAGGAGTAACAGGATTGTCTTTGAAATGGCCTTTGTAAAAATCAAGATTTTCTTTGAAAGTATAAGTTCCAGTTACGCCATTTTCATCTGCGTGAAGTAATTCATCTACAAACAAAAATGGTTCGCTGTACGGTAGCTGTTTTATAATATCATTTAATTCCATAAGTTTTTAAATTACCATTGCAATAAAACTCTTTGTGCCGAAAATCCTGGGCCAAAACTCAGCATTAAACCTTTTTCTCCTTTTTTCGGATTTCGATTCATAATGTTTTCTAAAACATACAAAACCGTTGCGCTAGACATATTGCCGTATTCTTTGAGTATTTCTTTAGTATCGTCTATATTTTTTTCCAATCCAGCAAAAAGCGATTCAACCGTTGTCACGATTTTTTTTCCGCCAGGATGAAAAATCATGTGGTCAATATCTTTAATTTCAAGATTGTTCTGCTTTAAAAAAGGATGAATAATGTCACCAAAATGAGAAGCAATGGTATCTGGAACTTCAATATCGAGAACCATTTGCAGTCCGCCGTTGGTTAATTTAAAGCCCATCATATGTTCTGCATCATAAAAATGATACATCTGTTCGTCGAGAATTTCAGGGCCAGCATCTTCTTCTCTTGAAGACAATAAACAACAGGCAGCACCATCTCCAAAAATAGCAGCACTTACAATATTCGGCATCGAAAAATCATCAAGCTGAAAAGTTGCAGTTGGCGATTCAACCGCTATTACCGCTGCACGTTTTCCAGGATTCGATTTTAGAAAATTCTTCGCATAAATAATTCCAGAAATTCCTGCTGCACAGCCCATTTCGGTTACAGGAAGACGAACAATATCTTGTCTTAATTTCATTTTATTAATCAGATAAGCGTCAAGCGAAGGAATCATAATTCCGGTACAGCTTACCGTAATAATATAGTCTAAACTCTGCGGATCCCAGCCTGTTTTTTCTAATGCTTTTTCGAGAACTTGATGTCCTAGAACAATCATTTCGCGGCTATAAATATCATTTTTTTCTTCAAATGAAGTAGCGGTAAAAACTTCCGAAGGCTCCATGATAGAGTAGCGCTTGTCTACAGAAGCGCCTTCAAATATCTTTTTTACTTTTTTGATAAAACGCTCTTCCTGACCTTCAAGCCATACGTCTACAAGCGGAAGTATTTCTTCGGTCGTTCGAGAATATTGCGGAAGCTGTTTAACAGCCGTGATTATCTTTACACTCATATTTTAGTAATTATCCACTGGTAGCGAAAGGCCCATTTCCAGTTTATGGAATAGTTTTTTAGATTTAGTTTTTTGGAGAAATGCTCCAATTCGTTTTTTTTGAATCCTTTTAAAATAGAAATCAAACCATCGTTACGCGACATTGTATTGAGATTAAAAACAACGCTTATGAGCTCAAACAATCGATACGCAATTTTACTTCTATGAAGATCATTTACCACAATTCCAATTGAAGCATTTTGGTTTAAAATATGGATTAGTTCTGTAATTTGACTGGTTGTAAAATGATGCAATGTCAACGTGCATAAAACAATATCGTATTTTAGCTGATTGAATTCTTCGCTAAAAATATCCATACAGCTATATGCTATGTTCGGGAAATCTTTTGAAAGTTTCTTGGCATAATCAATTGTAAAAGCATTGGCGTCGATTCCAATTAATTTGAACTTGAGATTTTGCTTTTTCCCATATTTGGCAAGCATTCTCAGCATGTCTCCATTTCCGCATCCAATATCGGCAATGGTAATGGTTTGAGAAGTATCTGTTTTTTTTAAAAGTTCTTTTATGCCGTGAAGCGTCAGTTTATTTCCGCCAAGCAATTGATTAATAGAAGCAATTTGATCTAACGCGCCAATAAGCTCTTCGCTTTGAAGCGAAAAATCATCCATTATTTCTATTTCTTCTGTTCTATATTTAGTGTTTACACCCATTTATTCAATTGTTATTGGTCGGCCGTGCGTTTGTTTTATAATGAAAGAAAGTAAAGCAGGAATTGATGCTGCTACGGTTGTCATGATATGAGTCAGATTTTTATGTGTCAGCGCTTTGGCTAAAACTCTGCCAAAGAATAATCTTTTGCTAAAATGCTTTTTCCATTCTTTAATGTATTTTTTTTCAAATTCGCTTCTCGATTCTATTTTTCCATAATAAAAATCAAGCACAAGCTCAGAAGCTATTTTAGCGCTATGAATTGCCATTGCCATTCCGTTGCCGCACATGGGATGAATCAATCCTGCAGTATCTCCAATCATTAAAATGTGATTTTCTACAGGTTCTTTTTTATCGAATGAAATCTGACTGATTGTTAAAGGCTTTTCGAATAGGGAAGTGCTGTTTTCAAAAATCCCTTTCAATTTTTTATTTTTATAAAGCACCGATTTTTGGTACTCTTCGATGTTTTTGTATTTTTTAAAAGTATCAAAATCGGCTAAATAGCAAATATTGATAACGTCGTTCTCTACTTTTGAAACGCCGCAATAACCGCCTTGAAAATTGTACAAAGCCACAAGACTTTCGTCAAAATTTCCTTTGTAATGTGCTTTTACGGCAAGCCAAGGTGATTTTTTAGCAATAAAATCTCTTGACAAAACCTGATCTATATTCGATCTTTTGCCGTAAGCGCCTAAAACTATTTTTGATGAAAGAATTTCTTCAGAAGTAGTTACAGTAAAAATGTCATTTTCAAAAGAAATATGAGAGACGTGATCGGTTATAATAGTACAGCCATTTTGGGTTGCTTTTTCAAACAAGAAATTATCCAATGCATAACGACTGATTCCGAAACCGCCCAGTGGAAGTTTCGTTTTTGCCGTTGTTCCGTTTTGGGCTGTAAATTCAAAGTTAGAAATACTGGTTGGGTGAAGTTCCCTAACGTCTAATTCCAACCAAAATAAATAAGGCAGGATTTCATTTGAGATATATTCTCCGCAGACTTTATGTTTTGGATAGGTGTTTTTTTCGATAAGAATTACCTTCAATCCTTTTTTGGATAAGTGTAAAGCGCTTGCTAGACCAGCAAGACCGCCTCCAATAATAAGTACATCAGGATTTGTTCTCATACAACCAATTTAATCATAAAAACTCAAATGATCTTACTTAATTCCATAAGAAATTAACAAAATTTCAACTTTTATTTTAAAAGCTTAGAATGCGTTTTTAGTAGAAAAAAATGATTTAAAAGATAATTTTTACTTTTGCCAATAAATACCGCATTAAATAAATGACAGTACAAGATTTAGTAGGCACTTATTCCATTTCTGGAAGCAATCAGGACGAGAATAATGAGATAACATACAAAGGTGTTTTAACGCTGACGTTAGATCAAAACAACCGCATAAAAGCAGATTGGATTATCAACTCGCATAAACAAAAAGGAACGGGTTTCTTTAAAGACAATATTCTGGTAATTAATTTCAGTTATAAAGGCGATGACCATAAAACCTATAAAGGAGTTGCGGTTTATAGATGCATTACAAAAGATGTTTTAGACGGATTTTGGTCTGAGAAACATGGAGATCCTTTGTATTTAGGAAGTGAACATTGTTTGAGAATGGAAACTACAGAACGGTTAAATTAAGGGAGAATAATTTTTAACACATATTAAATTGGGAGTCAACTTTGTCAAAGTTTAAAACTTTGACAAAGTTTAGAGTTTAAAGCCTATGCTGGATTTACTACAGTTTTATATTTTCTGTTATAAAGAATAATAAAACCAACCCATATTACTAATAAAATTGCGATTAAAGTAAGTTCTGTTTCGTGCAAGCCATTACGGAAGAAATTGTTTAGCGAATGTACTCCTGCAACTGCCAATAACGATCCTGTAGAAGTATATACTTTTCCGATTCCCCAACTTCCGAAGAAAATGATTCCGAAGAAAATCATATTGCTTGGCGTTATTTCGAAGTTTAAATGCCATGCAAACCAAAGAACAGCTATAATCAATATGGAAGTAAATTTAGGAAGCGATTTTAATTGTTCTTGTAAAAATCCACGCCAACCGATTTCTTCTAAAAGTCCGTAAGCCAAAACCGTAAACATTAATAAAATTGGGAATTTACCAATTGTAAAGTAATAAACACTTGCAATTAAAATGGCTGGAAGAATCCAATAAACGGCAAACGGAACTAGAGCATTTTTATAAATTCCTTTTAATGACATTGGATTATGAAGCGAGAATATTTTTATTGCAGTCCAAGCTCCTAAAGCAGGACCAACACCGCGCAGCAAAATGGCTAAATACGGATTTTCTATTCCAGATAATAAATTGGTTTTAACAGCTGCATATCTGCAGATTACAGCAATTACATAATAAACTATAATAGCGCCAAAGTTAATTTTATTTTTCATCGTTTTAAATTTGTTTGGTTTAGTGAAGCAAACTTAGGGCGTGAAAATGAGAATAAAATTGACTTTGGGTAAGAAATTATTTTTCCATAACTCTTTTTCGAATTCGGCTTAAACTTTCGGCCGTCAATCCCAAATAGGAAGCAATGATTTTAAGTGGCGTTCTTTGAAAAATTTCTGGACGTCCTTCTATAAGTTTTAAATAACGTTCTTGTGGTGAAAGTGTCAACAGGTTTATTTGTTCTTGCTGTTTACGAACATAAAGCATTTCAGAAATAGCTTTTCCGATTCGCAAACCCGTTTCCGATCTTTGGTACAATTCATTTAAATCTTGATGAGAAATCGACCAGAGCGTTACATCTTCTAAAGCTTCGGTTTTAATAACAGAAGGTTGCTGATTTAAGAAAGACATATAATCGCTAATAAAACTATTTTCGTAAAGAAGATTAATGCAAATATCTCTTTTGCCATCCCAAACAAATAGTCCAGCCGATCCTTTAATGATGATATTAAGGTATTTTTCGACACCGTGATAATCTTTTATAATTTCAGATTTGTCAAATTCACGGACTCTAATTTTTTCCGAAAATCCCGTCCAGATATTCATATCGGCAGTAAAATAATTTTCGAAAATTCTCTTTACATCTTCTGGAGAAGGATTATGTGGCATTTTTTAGAATTATCAGTTTGGAATGCCAATATAAGTTTTATCTTTCAAAATAAAAACAGCTTTATTATCCTGTTTACTTATATTTTTTGAGAAGACTGTTAGGACAACTTTGTCAAAGTTCTAAACTTTGACAAAGTTTAAAACGGCAAAAATCTACTTTAAACAAGGCAATTGTAAAACATTTGCATTCAATGGCTGTTCTATTTTTCTTTCTAGTTTTTCAGGATTTACAGTGATATAAATTTCCATTGAACCCGTTCCAACTTTCAGTCCAAGAATATGACCGCCGTAAGCATCAAATTTATCATCGGTTGCAACGCCGTGCATGTGTATCGAAGGTTTGTCGCCGCTCCAGGCAATAGATCCCGTAAGGCTTCCCATTTCTACTTTATTGAAAGTTTTGGGGTGGAATTTCTTTTGGTTGAAATCATAAAATCCAAAAGTGACGTCTTGCGCAAAACCAATTCCGGTAAAATTTGCTGACGGAATATTTTGCTCTTTGGCTAATTTTTCAATTAGTTCCAAAACATTATCGCCTTCGCGAAGAACCATCAGATAACCTTGAGGTGTTTTGGTGTAACGGCATTTTTCAGCATCTTTCTGTTGGGCATTAGCAAAATTAAGAGACATTAAAAGCACCAATGCCATACCAATTTTAAGGGATTGCAAATTCATAAGTATTTATATTAGAGAATTGGGTTGTAATTCATTATCATATTTTTCAGGATCAGAAGCCGCGTACTCGTTTTCTGGTTCTGGAATGACATGAATTTTAGAATCGCTTATCGAAATTACAGCCGAACAGACATAGATTCCGACCTTTCCTTCATTGTATTTAAAATCCAATAAAGTTAGTTTTACAATGTCATTTATCGAAAGTTCATAGTAATTTCCGTAGCGGATAATTTTGAAGGAAATTTGTTTTTCGTCACTAATTTCAAACTGATTGGTTTGGATGTTTTCAAAGATAAAATTATTCTTCACATCCTTTTCATTGAATCCCCAAGCTCTAAACTGCACGAAACCATTCATAAAATCAATCGAAATATAATATCCAGTTCCTTCTTTATCACATTCAATGACAAAGCCCGTTTTTCCCATTCCTTCAACAGACAATGTGCCTTCCCAAACAAAATCATTTGATGGCTTTTCGAAACCATAAATTTCATAACCGCTTCGGCATCCAAATCGCCATTTGTTTTCATTTTCCAAAACAAATTCTGCTGTCGGATTTCCTAAAATAGGTAAGGGAAGAGGCAGATCTTTTTGAAGTATGGTTTTCTGATACAGTTTTTGCCAATAATAATAGCTTTTCAAAAGAAGTCTTCCGCTTTTATCGACATCCAATTCTTTTGGTGGCGGAATCACACGATGTGTATTGACGTTTCCGTCTGCGAAATAGAAATTGTAAACCAAGAAGTGTTTTCCATCTTTAACCACTCTTGCGGCATAGTTTCCTTGTGGCATCAGTACATTATTGTGAAATGCAGAATACTCTGCCCTAAATTCTGGCGAAGACCAATAACGGATTTTAATATCTTCTCTGATGGATCCCAAAAGATAATGCGTTCCTTTAATTTCAAACACACACGGGCATTCTACATCATCATACACGTACGGAATATGAAGCGGTTTTTGCAGCACATAACCTTCTTTTTCTCTTTTGGCTACACCAATACAGCCCCTGCGGTATGTTGGTCCAGAGGCGCTTCGGGCACAGATTAGCAAATAATCTTCTCCTTTGTATTGGTATTTAAATGGGTCACGAAAGCTTATCCATTGACGCGGATTATTATTCTTGCCCTCATAATGTGGCGCTTCACTTTTAAAAGGAAGTCCGTATAGATTTTCTTTTTTCCAATTGAGTAAATCGGTAGAAATTGCTCTTCCTACTTTTTGTTCGATTCCTTTATCTTGGCGTTTAAGGCCTGTATAATACATTTCATAACCTTCTCCATCCGATTTTTTGCTGATATGCATCGTCCATAACATATCATCGTCCCATTCTCCGGGATCGCCAACAAATAAGGCATTTTTTACTCGTTTCCACGAAAGGCCATCTTTTGAAATGGCATGAGCGATATAATCGTGATTGGGAATGATTAAATGAAATAAATGATGGATTCCTTTTTCATCTATAAATACATCAACATCTCCAATTTCCCAGTTGCTAAATCCTGAACCTGAATACATTTTATTATTTATTTTAAACTGTTAGTATATTTTTAATTTTTTAAACACATAGAATCATAGCTTTAGTTTGGGTTAAAAAAGGCATTTTATTTAGTTAAAATGGACATAGATCTTTTAACCGTTAAACTTTGTCAAAGTTTTGAACTTTGACAAAGTTGACTTCTCGTTTACTATGTGTTAGAAACTAGTTTTTTTTTCGGCTCTTTTAATTCAGAATAAAATCTATGTTTCTATGTGTTTAAATAAATCATTTTCAACGAATGAATTATTTTATCACTTTATAATGTTTTAAACCTTCCAAAATTCCCTCTGAAGCTGAATTTTTAGCGACATAAATATTTTTGGTTGTTTCGTAATCGGCAAGTTCAGAACTTCGATTTCCGACAATAATTCCTTTCACTGGACCTCTAAACATATCAACATCATTTCCTGAATCTCCTGCAGCAATTACGTTTCCTAAAGGAATCGACCATTTTCGGCATAAAAATTTAATAGCATTTCCTTTAGAAGCCCTTTTCGGAATAAAATCTAAAAACTGACCGTGACTCGGAATAATATTGACTTTGTACCATCCCGTTCCTAAAATTTGAATTAACTCATCATGATCGTAATGTTCTTTATCATAATAATAAGAGATTTTAAAAGGGTTTTGCGCTTCTTCTTCCTGAAGTTTAATCCATTTTATGCCTTTCAGTTTATTGACAATTTCGTCTCTTTTCCATCTTCCAGAGAGAAATTTGGCCCAGCCTTTATCTAGAATATAATCCTTTCCGTTTGTATAATAGATTTCAGTTCCAACCGAACAGATAATGAAATCGGGTAGAGGGAATTCTTCTTCGTCAATTACTTTTTTTACGAGTGCCAAATTACGTCCAGAGGCCATTGCAAAAGCCATTTTATCGGTACGATTTGTTAAATGGGCTTTTAATTCTTTTAAACCTGGATTTGCAAGTTTGGGCTCTATTAAAGTGCCGTCAATATCTGAAACCAATAGGTGATCAATTTTTCTTTTTAAACGGTCGACATTGATATTGGGATAATGCTGTTTTTTGATTCCAGTCGAGGAAACAGATAAGTTTTCATTAATTATATCTACATAGTGATTGACGTGGCTAACCCAACTGTAATGTTTCTGAATATTGATCGCTCCATTATTCGAATAATATTTCCATTTATTTTCATCGGTTAGAATATTGCGGAGCGCTTTTTTAATTTGGCTTTCTTCTTGTGGATTTACCAATTCTCCGTTTTGGCAAACCGGAATAATTTCTGAAGGCCCACCATTTTTGGTTACCACAACGGGAAGTCCAGAACTAGCCGATTCTATTACGGTCAAGCCGAAGTTTTCATGCAAAGCTAAATTCACAAAAACACCTCTTTTTTCTGCGGCATAGCGGTAGATAATCGAAACTTCATTTTCAACATCATGTTTCTTCGGAATGGCCATTTTTCCGTACAAATCGTATTTATCCATCAAAAGAAGCAGATCTGTTAAAACGTTCTTTTCAGATTCTGGCATTTTGGCAATGTCTTTTCTTATACCCGCAAAAATGACCAGATTGGCTATGCTTTGGAGTTCTTTGTCTTTTCCGTAAACTTCAATTAAAGTGTTCAAGTTTTTATGACGGTCAGGTCTTGAAAGTGCCAGAATTATAGGCTTGTGCGGATTGGTTAAAAATTTAGAAATGCTTTCTGCAACCCAGTATTTTCGTTGCGCTTCTTCCATATGTTTGTCCGAATCGTTTTCTTGATAATAATAAGGAACAAATTTTCGGGTGTCAATTCCAGGAGAAATGGCGTGGTATTTTCCTAATTCAAAGTTTTTGTATGCTTTGTAGGTTTCAATTTCCTGTTCGGTAGAAGTAACAATAAACTCTGCGAGTTCTAATGTTCTTTCTTCCGCGGCGATTCTGGCTTTAAACTTGTATTTTTTTTCCAGTTCTTCTTCCGTTTCTCCGCTTTCAATTAGTTTTTTCTTTTTGTAGAATCCTAAAGAATGTCCTGTATGGGCAAAAGGAATGTTTAAAACGGCTGATAATTCGGCTGCGGCATATCCAGCGTCTGCGTAGTGAGAGTGAATCCAATCTGGGAAAATATTGTGTTGTTTGATATGTTGCATCGCGCCGTTCACAAAAGTATCAAGACCTTCCCAAAGCTGTTCTTTTGCTTTATATTTTTTCCCCAGAAACGGAATTCGCCTTATGTCTAGTTTATCATTAATAATTTCTATAGGTACGGCGTATTCTGGCGAAAGAGCGGGATCATCTATTAATCTGGTAAAAAGATGAACGTGTTCTACATCTTCATGTTGCGATAAAAATTCTGCTAGTTCGTATATGTATTTGGTCTGACCTCCGTTGTCAGCATCTCGACCGATTTCGAGACCAGAACCCTTCAAAAGTCCGTGTATATTGATAAGAGAAATTCGTAATTTTTTCATCATTCTTCATTAATTATTTTAAAAATGCAAGTTACAGCGCTTGTATCGATTAGGAAGAAATAATTACATTTTAAATTTACATAGTTCCCATGTTTGAAAGCGAAAAGAAATGTTTTAAGTATAAAAAGGTGATGGCTTTAGCCTAAAAGTAATATTTGGCTAAAGCCTTTTTAATAACAGAAATTTTAACCTTTAGCTAAAGCTGAAGGCAATTCATAAATACTAGCTTTCTATATTTTATAACGAAACCCGACAGGTTTTTAAAACCTGTCGGGTTTGACTATCATATCTAAGGAATATTAATTTTTATTGATCAGATTTTCAATGTCAAAGATTGAAATTTCGGGATTTCCACCTGCAGATCCGGCGACTAAAGCGCCTGTGGCACAAGCAAAATTTAAGGCCGCTTGCGGTTCTTTTCCATTTAAAAGTGAAGTGACCAAAGCTCCTAAAAAGGAATCTCCCGCACCAACGGTATCTTCAACTTTTACGGTATAACCTTCGTTTTCGTACAGATGTTTATCCCATAAAAGTAAAGCTCCATCTTTTCCTCTTGTTACACAGATAGCTGTAGCATTGGTTAAAGAGCAGATGAAGTTCATGTTTTCTTCTAAAGTATTGTAAGGAGAATCTAATGCAGCGCTTATTTCCATTAGCTCTTCATCATTAAATTTGATGAAATTGGCTGCTTGCATTAAGTGCTGTAGAATTTCGTAATCATAATGTGGTTTTCGAAGATTGACATCAAAAACTTTATAAGTATGTGTGTGGAGCAATTCTTCTAATGCTTTTCTAGAAACTTCATCTCTGCAGACCAAACTTCCATAAATTAAAACATCTGATTTTACGACCAATTCTCTAGTTTCTTCGTTTAGGATAATTTTGTCCCAAGCCGAAGGATAAAGAATCTCATAAGTAGCCGATTTGCTTTCGTCTAAAGTTACATTTACCAATCCTGTCGGGAAATCATCAGATCTTAAAATAGTATTTGTTTCCAGACCTAGTTTGCTGACTTCGTTTATGATTTCCTCTCCATCTGCATCATTTCCTACACAGCTAATCATATTAGAATCAACGCCTAGGGCTTTCATGCGAAGCGCTACATTTAATGGCGCTCCACCAATTTTTTTTTCATTGCCAAAAATATCCCAAAGTACTTCTCCGAAAGCGACAGCTTTTAGTTTTTTGTCGTTGCTCATTTTAATTTTCTCTTATTTGTAAATATTAAATCGAGTGATTAGAGTTTCACGCGATTTCATAAAAATAAAAAAGAATAACGGTTTCTGCAACCCAAATTTAAAAATCATAACAATCTGTTCACTTTGCAAATCATAAGGTTTTGATTTCTATTTGTTTACGATGTGTTCCTATTTTTGTAAAATTATAATTTAATAGAAGATGAAAAGAATATGGGGTTTCCTAGATTAGAAATCCCATTAAAATAATAGGCAGATTTTATTTCACTACAAATTTTTTCCAACTCATTACAAAATGTAATTTTTCGCATTTATTTTATAAAAAAAATAAATTTCAATATCCTAAATTTGGTCATAATGCAAAAATCAAGACCATGGAAATCAATTTAATTTCAGATTCATTTTGGGGAAATAAGAAGAAAATCTCTCTCTGGGATCGATTATTCAGAAGGAATAAAACCGTAAATAAAGCGTTGACTACGCCAGAGATTATTGGCCAAAATTGTCAAGGTTTGTTGCTAAAAAACGAAAATTTAAAATCTTTCCTTTTTTCGACAGATATGGCACTTATTGAAAATAATGATGCCGATGCAATTCTTGCGGTTTATCCTTTTCCACCATCACCTAAAATAATCAAAACGCTGATAGATTTCTCTGGAAAACCTGTTGTCTGTGGTGTTGAAGGCGGAACAACTAAAGGGAAGAAGTCGGTAGAAATGGCAATTTATGCGGAAGAAGCAGGTGCATCGGGAATTATTGTAAATATTCCGTTTGAAAATAAGGACATCAAAAAAATAAGAGAAAAAATTGCAATACCGATTGTAGCAACTGTTGCTTCATCTGATTATGATTTTTTAAAAGGAAAAATCGATGCAGGAGTAAATGTTTTCCATGTTTCTGGAGGATCACATACTGCTAAAATTGTAAAAGAAATTACGACTAAATTTCCCGATTTTCCTGTAATGGCAACTGGCGGGAAAAGTTTACATAATATCGAAGAATCTATAAATTCGGGCTCAAAAGCAATTGTGCTTTCGCCGCCATCCAATAAAGATTTGTTCAAAACAATTATGAATACATACAGGAGAGCTTTCTAAGAAATAAAACGGGACTGTTGCTAAAGATTGAGACAGTCCCATTTTATTTTTATCTAAATTATGTTGTTCCGTAGGAACATCTGGTCGGTAGAATTATGTTGTTATTGTTTTACGTTCCGTAGGAACGTCTGATTTTTATCATTTTTTTATGGTGGCGCGTATCAAACGTTCCTACGGAACGTCAATGCAATTGTTGATTTTTTCTACCGACCAAACATTCCTACGGAATGATAACTCAATTTTGAAATGTTTTTTAGAAACTAATTAACCATGAGCTTCAATTGAAACGTCATTCCATTTTTCCCAGTTTTCTAATCTTTGCTCATAGCTTTGTTTTACGAATGGTAACGCTACTTTTCCTAACAACAATCGTAATGGCGGATTTTCTGATTCGACCAAATTCACAACTGCTGGAGCTGTTGCCTGCACTTTTCCAAAAATGTTTTCTCTTTCAGCTAGAGCTTTTTTGATTTCGTCATAATAAGGTAAACTTTCGCTGGTAATTCCAGTATGCCAGATATTAGATTCGTATCCGTTTGGTTCTAATAAAGTTACGTTGATTCCGAATTGTTTTACTTCAGATGCTAACGTTTCGCTTAAACCTTCTACAGCAAATTTAGAAGCGCTGTAAAGTCCCATTGCAGTTGGTAATGTTGCCAATCCTAAAATTGATGAAACTTGAATAATATGACCGCTTTTTTGCTCTCTCATAATAGGAAGCACGGCTTGGGTTAACCATAATGTACCAAAGAAATTCGTTTCAAATTGTTCTCTAGCTTCGCTTTCGCTTGCTTCTTCCACTGCGCCTGTAAGTGCGTAACCTGCATTATTGATCAAAACATCGATAGTTCCGAAATGCTGTTTTACTTTTTGAACCACTTCTAATGATTCTTGACGGTTATTTACATCCAATTTTAAAGGTAAAATCGCATTTCCGTATTTTTCTTTTAAATCGTTTAAGGTTTCAAGGTTTCTAGCAGTTCCTGCTACATTGTATCCTTTAGCTAAAAAAGCTTCTGCCCAAGCTCTTCCAAATCCTTTTGAAGCTCCTGTAATTAAAATTGTTTTTGACATGGTATTTGTTTTTATAATTAATTAATTTTAAAAATGACCAATCGGTCATTTTTAGGATAAAAAAAATTATATCAATTTTTCAGATATAATTTTTTTAAGCGTTTTCTCTATTGTTTTCATGTTATCATTATTGCCAGACACTCGAGACATTAAGTGTCCTCCTTCCAGCATGGCAAAAAGTGTAATGGCAAATTCTGATGCATTCCAATTAGAATCAAATTCTTTATCGGCAATTCCTTTTTCTATAATCGAAGTTAAAAGCACTTGTCCGCGTTTGATGGCAGCGTTTACTTTTTCTTTCACAATCGGGTTGGTGTCGTCTGCTTCGGTTCCAAAGTTTAGCAAAGGACATCCGCCAATTACTGGTGGATTTATTGGATTGCTGAAAAAATCGATATATGCAAAAAGCTGCTCTTTAGCACTTTTACCTTCTCTAAGTGCATTTTCAAGTTTAGAACTTAATATTTTCACATTATGATCTACAGCTGCGCAGGCCAAAACATCTTTGTTTTCAAAATGTACATACATACTTCCTTTAGACAATTTCGTAGCCTCCATAATATCGCTCATAGAAGTAGCTGCAATTCCTTTTGTATTAAAAATAGGAGCCGCTTTTTCTATAATAAATTGTCTGGTTTCTTCACCTTTTGTCATGATGGATTGTATTTAACGATGCAAATATATGACCGATTGGTCATAAAAACAAATAAATAATGATTTTTTTATGTATTTGATTGTTTTTTAAAGAGATAAAACAGCTTCAAACATTTGCAAACGGTAATGTTTAAAGCCATTTTGCCTCAATTTAATTTATTATAAAAAACTAATTTGCACGATTTCTTTCCTCTTCATTTCCAAAGTTTCGTTCTTTAGATTTCACACTTTGGTTCCCGAATTTATAACTCAAAGCAATTCTAAAAGCTCTTGAATCGCCATAATTTTTCATTGTATTTTTAATTCCGTTTGAATAATAAGAAATTAAAGGTTTTTGTGCGTTCAATAAATCTTCTCCGGTTAAAGTAATCGAAAGATTCTTTTTTAAAGCTAGAAATTTCACGGAAACATCTAAAATATTTAAAGTCGAAATATTAAAAACCTGATAGCGTCCTGGCAATTGCAAACCATAATTTAAACCCATAAAAAGAGTTTTAGATTGATTTACCGTAAAATCATTATTGGTGTAAATATAGCCGTTGTAACCATCTACAGAAGCAATTAGATTTGTTCTCGATTTTACATTTTGATAGTTTAAATTCAATCCCATAAAGCTGTTCCACCATGTGTATTTATTGAAATTGTAATACGTTGAAAGACCGATTTGGTAAGTGTCGGCGTAATTAACTGGCGTGCTTTTCGTAATGTTGGTTTCAGGATCGATAATTGCTAATTCTTGCCCGAAATCTGAAACTTGAGAAAAATAGATATTATTTACCCATTTTTGATTGCGAATATAAGAGAATTGTAAATTGTCTATAATAGAAGGCTTCAAAAACGGATTTCCTTCAGAATAGTAAAATGGACTGGTTCTAATCACAAACGGATTCAAATAATCAAAATCAGGTCTGCGGATTCTTCGGCTGTAATTTAAAGAGTAGGAATTGTTATCATTTGCATTGTAAGTCACATAAGCGGTTGGAAACAATTTGATATAATTGTTTTTGTTAGTTTGGTTTAGATTTTCAGAATAGCCTTCGGTTTGTGTCGCTTCGGTTCTTAAACCAATTTGCGTTTCCCATTTTTCGCTTAATTTTTTATTTGCAGAAAAATAGATTGCCTCGTTGTACTCTTTGTACGTGAATATATTAGAATAATTAGTGTCCAGAATAGGAGTTCCCGTTTCATTGTCAAAAACCGTTAAATTATTTTTAGTATTCGTATAAAATCCTTTTCCGCCAAAGCTAATATTCGCCCAAGAATAAGGAAGAGAAACATCCATTTTTGCTGAATAATTTTTCAATCGGTTTAAATTAGAATTAATTGCTGCAAAATAAGTTCCAGGAATATTTTCTTTCTGATTATCCATTTCATTTCCCGAAAACGCACGTGAATCGTCTTTTTGGTAGTCAAAATAATCCAAATCTACTGTAATGTTTTCCCCTTCATTATTTAAATTAAAGACGTTATTCCAGTTTACCGAATTCATTTGCGGTTTGTTCTGTGCATTTACATCAGATAATATATAAGAATTGATTTCTCCAGCAGTATTGTAACGAGTTGTGAGCGGATTATTTGCTGAATTTCTGTCGTTAAAACTTCCTAAATATTTTACTCCAGAAGTCCAATTTTCAGTCAGTTTATAATCGGCACCAAAACCAATGCTCAATAAATCTGTTTTTGATTTGGTTGCAATATCTTGTTTCCAAACTTCATTAGGATAATAAATTCGGTTATCCGAAGTCGTGTGAAATTGATCTGTTCCTTTATTGATTGAAGCTTGAAGCGACAATTTATTGTAATTGTATATAAATAATCCGTTGATGTTTCCGCTTGCATAACTTCTTTGTGTATAAGTAGTTCCAAGATTTGCGGTCCAAGAATTGCGCTTTAGCAGTCTTCAGTTTAATATTGATCAAGCCGCTATTTCCTTCCGCTTCATATTTTGCTGGAGGCGTTGTAATTACCTCAATACTTTTAATGTTATCTGCAGGAATCGATCTTAGAAAAGCAACAAGATCTTCCTGAGTTATTTTATTTAAACGATCATCAATCATAACCAAAACTTCTCCTTTTCCAACAATAGAAATTGTTTCGTTCTGGACTCTCACTGTTGGTGTAGATTTCAGAGCGTCTAAAGCAGTTCCGCCAGTCGCAACAACAGAGTTTTCGACATTAAAAACCAAACGATCTACTTTTTGCTCTACCAATTTTTTTCTTGATTTTACAGTTACGCCATCTAATTGCACCAATTCTTTCACTTCAATTATTCCTAAATCAAGATCTTGATTTACGATTATTTCTTTGTTGCTAAATTCAGTTCCAAATTGTTCGATGATTAATCTATAATTTCCATTTTCAGTACTTAAAATAAAGTTACCTAAACTATCAGTTGAAGTTTGTTTGTGCAAGATTTTATCTGCTTTTAATAAAGTTGCCGTTGCAAATTCAAGCGGTGTTTTGTTCTGATTGATGATTTTTCCTTTTACTAAATATTGTTGGGCAAATACGTTAATTTGAAATAGAAATAAGACTGATACTAAAATGATTCTGTTCATGGTTTAAAAATTAATTACAGGACAAAACTGTTAGAATTAAAACCCAAAAACCACTTTTATCGACAAACCCCTTCGATTAATCTGCAAACCCGTAAAAATGCTTTTTGTTGAATGTATATCTTTGTTTTAAAAATATACCGAATGTATAAAGGAACCGTTACCAAAAAACTAGAATGTATAATTCATCTTATTTATTGGATTTTAATTTTCTATTTCACTTTCGTGAAAAACCCGATTGGAAGACAATTTTCTGTACCTGACCTTTTTCTTTGTACTTACTTTATCGTTTTTATTATTACATTCTATTTTAATTATTTGATTGTAATGAAAACGGTTTTTAAGACTTTTAAATGGAAAAGGCTTTTTGGTGGAGTTTTTGTTTCGTATCTCGTTTTTACTTTTCTGAGATTCTTTTTTGAGCAAATTGTAACCAAACTTTTATTTGATAAAGTAAATTATACCGATGTTAATTTTCTGAACTATATGCTCGACAATTTGCATTACAGCAGTATGGCGATTATTTTGAGTTCATTTCTTTGGTTTGTTATTTATTCGATTCGTCTTTTGGAATATAATAAGCTTATTCTAGAAGAAAATAAGAATACCGAGATTAAATTTTTGAAAGCACAGATTAATCCTCACTTTGTATTTAATACTTTAAATAACATTTACTCCATGGTTTATTTTCAATCAGATAAGTCATTGGTCGCAATTGATAAATTGAGCAAGATTATGCGTTTTACAACGTACGAATCTCAGAAAGAAAAGATCAAACTTTCAGATGAAGTTGATTATATAAAAGCGTATATTGAACTCGAACAATTGAGACATCAGGAAAATGTTCGAGTTGCTTTGAATGTCGAAATCAAAAACGAATTTGAAGAAATTCCGCCATATATTTTATCACCTTTGGTAGAAAATGCGTTAAAGCACGGAGAAGTTTCAGACTCAGAACCCATAGAAATTCAGCTAAAGGTTTCTTCTGAAAAATTGATTTTTAGAGTGAAAAATAAAATCGGAACACAGAAAAAAGATAGTTTGGGCGGAATCGGATTAGATAATTTGCAAAAGCGTTTACAGATTCATTATCCCGAAAAACATCAAATTAAAATCACAAACGACGAAAACCATTTTACGGCTGAACTAGAAATAGATTTAAAATGACTAAAAAAATAAACTGCATTATTCTGGATGACGAGCCGTTTGCTGTCAAATTAATTGCCGATTACGCTTCTAAAATTTCAAGGTTAAATGTTCTATATTCCGACAGTGATGTCTTTAAAGCGATTGAAGTTTTAAATACAGAATCGGTCGATTTGATTTTTATTGATATTCAGATGCCGCAATTGACTGGAATTGAATTGATGCAGATGTTCAATCAGAAATATAATTTTATCATTACATCGGCTTATCCACAATATGCGCTTGAAGCTTTTCAATTTCATGTGATAGATTATTTGCTGAAACCCATTACATTCAATCGTTTTTATCAAAGTGTAGAAAAGTTTATTCGCTGGCAGGAAACTTTTCAAACTACTGAAAAAGCGGGAGATGATTTTCTATTTGTAAAAGCGGACCGAAAGCATTATAAAATTGCTTTAAATGATATTTTATATATTGAAGGATTACGAGATTATATCCGCATCCATACCAATGACGAAAAAATTATGGCATTGGAGAATATGAAAGATATTTTGGAGAAACTTCCGAATCAGTTTATTCGAATTCATCGTTCGTATATTATTCCAAAGGATAAAATTAAGGTTATTGATGGAAATCAGATTCTAATGAAAAGCGGTAATGCTTTGCCAATAGGAGAGACGTATAGAAAATTGGTTAGTGAGTGGTTGGTGTAAATATATTCGTATTACATCAATTTAATTAAACAATTATTTTAGTATGTTTATCCTTTAGAAAAACTATCTATAAAATTTAAATGAAAAAACTTTTCCTTGTATTAAGCTTTCTTTTTTTTAATATAAATTACGGACAAATTAATCTTTCAGCAATAGAAGGGTATTGGATAAAGTATAAAGGAGAAATGAAAGATGGAAGTGATCTATCTGACGGATTTACAGAAGATTCAGGTTACATGGAATATAGGATTAATCAAAGGAAATTATGTATTAATTCAAATCCAGTTCATAAAGTAAATGAGAGCTGTTTGGATTTTACATTGATTAATAATTTTATGAAAACATCTCAATATTCTGGATTTGTAGTTGAAAAAGCAACCAAAGATTCTTTAGTATTATGTGAGAAAATTGATGGACTAGCAGATGATAAACTTAAAAGAGCCTATTTTGTTAGACAAGAAGTAATAATTTCAAAATTCAAAGAAGAGAATAAGAATGAGAAAAATATAGTTGCTTCAAAATTATTTGCACCAAAAACAAATGGTACAATTGAAATAGATTTAAACAAAGCTTTTAAAAATAATTATTCAAATTTTGAGCTAGTTGGAAACTTGAAGATTTATCCTGATAAGAAAAGGATAAAGACAGAAATTACATTTTCTACACAGAAGGATTCGTCAAGGATAAGATTGGTAAAAAAGGTTATTGATGGTACTTTTGAAAAATGGAATTTAAAAGATTTTAAAGATTATGAATCAATAGAAATTCCGTTTGTTCTAAAAAGTGAAATCACAAAAACATTTTGGGGAATTTCGGTAATATTTTTCACAACAGATTTAACAGAATTTGAAAGAATCTATGGGGTGGAAATGAAAGATATTAGAAAATCATCGGATTATTTTAATAAAGGATTAATTGCGTATGAAGAGAAAAAATATTTAGAATCTATCGCATATTTTTCAGAATCATATAAATTTAATTCCAAGAATATAGATGCTTTGTATAATAAAGCAGCCATATATTTTGAATCTGGAGATAAAGAAAATGCTTGTAAAGTATGGCTAGAAATTTCTATACTTGGTCAAGTAGAAGGAAAACAATTGTTCTTAAAAAATTGTGAGTAAATTTTTCATTAAACTCAAAATTTCGTATAAGCTAATGCTTTTTCATGGTTAAAAAATTTCGATATATTTACAAAAGAAAAATTCTGTTACTAATTTTAGAAAATAGCTTCTAACTTATTTATTTTTAATACTACCAATGCATATTATTTATCAAAGCCCTAGAATAATTATCCGCGAATTTTTGCCTGAAGAAAAACAGACATTCTTTGATCTTTTTATAGACAAGCAGGTGACGCAATATCTTACTGATACTTCACCAGAAAGATGTGCCGAAATGTTTAACGAACTTCAAGAAAATTATAAAAACAAAAATCTCAGCCGTTGGGCGATATTTGATACTTTGGATAATAGTTTTATCGGAATGTGTGTTGCCCGTATTTTTGTACACAATACAGATCAGATAGAGATCGGGTATGTGCTTAGCAGAGCATATTGGGGAAAAGGTATTGCCACAGAAGTATGCAGGGCTATGACCCAGTATAGTTTTGAAAATACAAAGACAAATGAAGTTGTAGCCATAACAGATCTCGAGAACACCGGATCGCAAAATGTGCTGCAAAAAGTTGGTTTTAAACGATTAAACAATCTGATAAGAAACGAGGAGGAACTTGCTTATTTTAAGATCGAGAGATTGTAGTTTCATTTTATTTTTAAAATTTGGACAAAATCATCCATACTTTTTTAGATTTTCCCATTTAAATTCTAAATTGCGCCTAAGTTAAAAAACGATGGACAGATACAGCTTTTTGGAAATATCGGCATTTATAGGAATATTTTTGGTGCTGTTTCTTGCCTTATTTCTGTTTACCGTTAAAACAAAATATAAATTGGCAAATTGTCTTCTTGCCTTTTTTCTTTTTGCATGTGCTGTAGATGCATTGAAATTTTTGATGCGTGATTTCCCTGTTAATTACATCAATCTCGAAGCATTTCGATGGACCATCAACTATTTGGCTCCGGCCTCTTTTTATCTCTATGCATTGTCGATCTGTTTTTCTGGCTTTCGATTGAAACCGAAGCATTTACTGCACGTTATTCCGTTTGCCGCTTTCAATCTGTATTTGATGACGGGGATATATTTTGAGGATAGAGCCGCGAAAGTGAGTTTCATAAACGCCATGAATCAGGCGCCTGTCATGCAGTTTTTTTATTTTCTTTTCGAATTTTTATTTCAAGTTTATTTTATCGCTTCATTTTTGGCGGTTAGAAAAGCTAAAACTGTCTATCTCGAGAATTATACGAATCCGGATATCTCTTTGCTTAATGCGCTTTATAGAGTAACAATTCTATATTATGCTTTGCATTTTATAGTGCTTTTAAGGTGGCTGGTTACTTTTATCTTTGGTTTGGGAGAAATGAGAGCTTGGGTTGTGACCCTTGATGGGTTTGCGTTTTTATTCTGCACTTGCTGGTATCTGTTTGCTGCGTTAAATAATCCAGAGTTTTTCAGGGGCATCAATTCTCAGTTTAAACCGATTGCAGATGCTGTCTCGAAACAGAAATCGCCTCCTGCAATGGATGAAGAAAAAAATAGACAAATAGAATCCTTGAAAGATTTTATGATTGAAAAAGAACCTTACCTAGATTCTTCATTGACAATCCAAGATTTGGCTGAACAATTGAAAATGCCCGTTAAAGATTTGTCTGCGCTAATTAACCTGTATATGGATAAGCACTTTTTCGATTTCGTAAATGAGTATAGAATTGAAAAAGCTAAAGAAATTCTAAAAGATCCCCTGCAGAAAGAGCTTACCATTCTTGAAATTCTCTATAAGGTAGGCTTCAATTCCAAATCGTCATTTAGTTCTTCTTTTAAAAAATATACCGGAAAAACTCCAACTGATTTTAGAAAAGACCCGAATTAATCCATTTTTTTCCAAGAAATTGGTTCGACTTTTTTTAATCGGTCGCGTATTGAAGCGTTTTAAAGCATATTTGCAGAAAGTTTTAGACAATCAATCAAAATTCTATCTCCGAAAAATTTATTAAAAATGAAGATCAAGTTTTTATTATTGGCAGCCATTCTATCTGCAAATGTGCTTTCTGCCCAAAAATCAAGTGACGTTAAAGAAGCGAAGAAAACACCTCGAAATTCCATCCCACGACAGTCAGCCGTTTTCAGCCAAATTGATTCCCTAATGGCAACGTCCTATGAAAGAGGACTATTTAATGGGAACGTGCTTATCGTTAAAAACAATAAAATTATCTATCAGAAATCATTCGGTTTTACCGATGAAACCAAGAAGACTCCCCTAAGCGACAATTCAATATTCAATATTGGCTCTATCGCAAAGGAATTTAATGCCGTTTCAATAATGATTCTAGCTGAACGCGGACTTCTTAATCTTGATGACAAGATATCCAAATTTGATTTGGGATTGCCAAAATGGTCAGAAAAAGTTACGATAAGACATCTTATCAATTATGCCAGCGGCATTGCCAGAATTGACCCCATAGTGCCTAAAAGTGACGAAGAGGCTTGGAAAATATTGAGAAACAGCGACAGTTTACTGTTTGAGCCCGGAACTGCCTACAGGTATGACAATAGCAATGTGTTTTTACAGAGACGAATTATTGAAAAGATATCCGGAATGTCATACCAGGAATTTGTCATTAAAAATATACTTGAACCACTGAAAATGACAAACTCGGTATTTGACCCGAAATCTGGCTATAAAAATAGAACGTCTTGTTACGATTTGGATAATGCGAGATGTCCAGAATTGGAATTTATTAGCGGATGGCTCTGGACGGATACAAATGATCTTTATAAATGGATTGAAGGAATGAATAGCAACCGTCTGATATCCGAGAAATCCTTTCATACACTGCTAGAAAACCCATATGCAGTCGACGAAGGCGGATCGCTAGGCAGATACTTTGAAAAAGACGAGCTGCAGAGGCACAATGGGGTATCGTATAAATTTGAATCTATTTTCTTAAACGATTTTAAAAATAAGATAACGATAATCCTATTGTCCAATAATCTGAATAGGGTTTGGGATCTAGGCTACAGCATCCATAGCCTAATGTCAGGAAAGGAATATGAAATCCCTAAAAAATCTATTCATTTGGCTATCAGAAAGCAAGCGCTTAATGATACGGAGAAAGGCATCGAGGCATACTATCTGCTCAAAAAAAATTCTGAGAAGGAATACAGCTTTGGAAATCCGAGCGAACTCAATGCATTAGGATATGAACTACTAAGAGCCGGAAAAACTAATGGGGCAATAGAGATATTTAAATTGGCAACAAAAGAGTTTTCTGCAAATGCCAATCTGTTTGACAGTTTAGGTGAAGCCTATTATGTTAATAAGCAGTACGATTTGGCATTAAACAGCTATGCAAAAGCAATAAAACTTGGCGGAACAAACGGAAACGCAGAAAAAATGATAGAGAAAATAAAAGTAAATAATTAGTCATGGCATAAACTTGGCTTTTATCACAAGAGGGAATTATTGAATTCCCTCTTGTACTTTTAGTTAGTTATAATTTTTATCTTTTTATCAGACTTATTTTATTTTTGATTTTAACTGGTGACGGGGGGAATGAGAAGATTATTTAGGGACAATTTATTTCTAAGGATTAAATAAGATTAGTAGAATTATTGCTAAGGTTTGTGGTTTCGCTACTATTTTACGCCCTAATTTGTTAAGGAAATTTAAATCCTAAAATGTCGTTGGACTCAAGTTCAAAATTGATTTATTTCTTTAAGATATTGTTAGTTTTTCCAGCTGGATAGAATATTGAATTAATTGTGTTTTAAATTTGATTAATTTGATAGAATTAATATATTTACACCGAAATAAAATCTGACAAATTTTTTATTAATGATAATGTGATTATGATTTAGAATACATCTAAATCAATTTGCAAAAAAAATTATAGAAGAATGTATTATAAAATATATTAACAAGTGTATTTGTGTTTTATTTAGTTAATATGTAAAAAAATTATTATATAATTTTAAAAAAGAACAAAAAATCACGAAAAGAAGTGAGATTAATTAATAGAGGTGGGATTTTTTTGGACTGCCTGTTAGAAATTAATCGTGATTATGGTAACAGTACGGCTTAATTGGAGATATCGATCATGTGAAACAAAGAACAAAAGAGTAAATCTATAGCAGATAACTATAAAAAACAAACCAAGTGCACGTGGTAGATTTTAGAGTAATGATCTGCGAAAGATTTTCAATTAATTATTAACTATAACAAACATGAAAATCATGAAAAAAATGAGTTTTAAAGACATGAAAGAAAATGCTCTTAAAAGAGATCAAATGAGAATGATTTCTGGAGGCTGTGACGAGTGCGGAGCTGCAACGAAAGAATGCGGTGAGGAATGCGGAGGCGATGCAGGAGGCTGTGACGGATACTGCGATTACTGCAGAAACGGAAAGTGCGACTGCTAAGATTATCCAATCCTAGTTAACAAAGTAAAGGAATTGCTTGCAATTCCTTTACTGATATTAAAAAATAGAAATGCAGGAATTGCCATTCCTACTTCTTTAAATAGATAAGCCAATGCATTATTTAAAAAAAATCTCCTTGTTAAACTGTCCTGAAATTAACTGTTTAAAAAACACAAAAAAAATGTTCAAAACGGCTCTTCTTCTTTTTTTAGTTTCCATTTCTCTATCTGCCCAGAAATTAGACAATAGAACTGCATTCGAACTAAGGGGTGCAGGTAAAGGATTAAGTATTGATAAGATCTATCTGGTTTACGAAGTTGGCGACAAAAGAATTTATGACTCGGCAAAAATAGATAATAGCAAATTTATTTTGAAAGGAAATATCGATTATCCCACAAGAGCCACTTTATGCAATAATCGAGAGTTTAGTATGAGCAGAAGCAATTCTACAGAATTGTTCCTTGAACCAGCCGTAATGGAAATAAAGTTGGATTTTTATGATTTTTCAACAGCAGAGGTGAAGGGCAGTAAAACACAAGACGAATATTCCCAACTTCAAAAAGTAAAAAATGGCGTATATAGTAAAAGAGATTCTATCTCATTGCTTATAAGATCGTATTTTGACAGGATTACTGTCGCCTCAGACCCGCAGATTAAAGTGGAACTAGAACATCAATTGGAAATTTTGGAAAAACTGTCAGATCAAAATAAAATCACAGAGATGGAGATGGATTTTAATTTTATCAGGCAGAATCCGTCTTCGTTTATAGCTCCCTCTTTACTTTATTACAGATTGGCTAAGAAAGAAGGGCTTTTAAATTATGAAACTATTATTTCTCTTGCTGATGGACTGTCAAAAGAAGTAAAAGAATCTCCATCGGGAGTGAGGCTTTTTAAAAGGATTTCCGATTTTAGAAACAGTAAGGTGGGAAGCATTGCTCCTGATTTTATATTAAAAGATTACAATGGAGAGGTGATTCCTCTGGCAACCTTTCGGGAAAAAAAATATGTTCTGATAGATTTCTGGGCCAGCTGGTGCGAGCCTTGCAGGGATGATCTGCCTTTTCTTAAAGATGCCTATGAGAAATATAAAGATAAAGGATTTGAAATTATCAGCATATCCAGAGATAAGAATTTAAATTCATGGAGGAAAGCAATCGCCGATGAAAAAATTGGTTTGTGGAAGCATATATCCGTTGCTGAAAATCAGACAAAAATTGAAGATAATTACCTTGTGACAGCAATTCCTGTCAAGATTCTAATTAACAAGCGGGGCGAAATAATTGGACGATGGAAAGGCAGTGGAGATGAAAATAAAATGGAATTAAAAAAAATACTTGAAAAAACTTTTGACAAAGAATAAAATTTCTAAAACATTTAGATTAAGAGCTTAATATATGACCGAAAATTTCACTTATCTTTTTCAGTATTTAGAAAAAGAAGAACTACCAATTGATAAATCTGAATTTTCATTCCAGGTGCAGTCGCATCCTGATTACCCCACTTTACTGGCTATATCGGATACTTTAAATTTTTTCTCTATAGAAAATTTTGCTATAAATATTGATTTCGATGATATTGAAATTTTGCCCGATAGATTTATTGCCGTTCTAAAAAATGACAATGGTAAAAAGACGCCCTATTTTATTGAAAGGAAAGAAACTTCCTATTTCACATATAAAGGAAAAAAAATAGTTGAATATGATAGAGAGCTTTTGCAGCAAAGATGGGGCGGGACTGTTTTATTGGCGGAAAAGACTAATGAAATTGAAACAGGATCTAAAAATAATTATTCATTCATTTTGCCCTCTTTATCTTTAATTCTGCTTGGCATCCTATATTTCAATGCTGATGAAAGTCTTACGACAAAGATTTTTGCCATTTTCCCGATAATTGGCCTTTTGTTTTCAATTGCGGCACTAAAAGATCTGTTTGGTACAAAGAGCGCATTAATTGCAAAATTCTGCAATATTTCAAACGACACTAGCTGTGAGGCTATACTTAACTCAGATAAATGGAAATTATTCAAATTTTTAAATTTCAGCAGTTTAAGCATCGTGTTTTTTGCGTCTCAGTTTATAGGCCTCTTTGTATTGATACTTGCCGGAAATTCAAATGATTTTTTTATAATTCAAAAAGCATTGCTCTATTGTACTATACCGATCATTCTCCTATCGCTTTATTATCAAAAAATAGTTGAAAAAAAATGGTGCCCGATATGCTTGGCAATAATATTTACTTTATTGGCAGAGCTCTTGTATGTCGAAATATTTCTTGAAAACAGTGTAGGCATTTCGCCCAGATCTATTTTAATATTTGCATTCCTATTTCTGGCTATATCATTTATTTGGTCACTGCTCAAACAGATGTTGGCAAAGCATAATGAGCTGAAAGACATGAATTTTAAAGCGACGAGATTTATACGCAACTATAAAATTTTTAAGATTGTCTTGTTATCCAGATCAAAATTAGATATGCTTCAAAGTCCAATCCAGCTTGGAAATGCAAACAGTAAAGTCCAAATAACCATAATAACAAATCCTTTTTGCGGCTACTGTAAGGATGCCGATGCATTATTGGCTAAAATTTTGAAGCTTCATGCAGAAAAAGTAAAAATCAATGTGCTGATGGGGATTGATATTGAAAAAGAAAGGGATGAGAAAAAACTGCTGTTAAGGAGCCTGATGGCAATTTATCTGGAAAAGGGACAAGAAGCTTATAGCGAAGCATTAACCAATTGGTTTGAAGAGAAAAATATTGGCGAATGGCTGCAGAAATATAAAATAGATTTTGATATTTTGAAAATCGATGAATTATTTGCCAAACAGTTCATCTGGTGTCAAAATAACCATTTCCAATTAACACCTACACTTTTTATTAATGGATATCATTATCCTAAGGTGTATGATAGGCAAAATTTGGAATATTTCATAAATGAATTGATTGAGGATGATCTTTAAATGAAGATAATTAGAGTTCTTGGGAAGGAAATCCAAAAGCAAATACTCCCTCTAATATTTGTGGAAAATCAGATGCTTATGGCGATATCTCATAAAAATTAAAACAGCCTTCGGGCTGTTTTTTATATTGTTTCTAATTCGAGCTGCTTGCCAGTTGGTTTTAGATTTTTTAGTTTTCTGTTTTTTCCAGCGAAGATGAAGCCGGTCAGACAGGTTTGTTTATTTGGATGAAAAATTATTTAAGAGTTAGTTTTTATATCTGCCACTTTTATTTTTTTGTTTATTATAATTACTTGTAAATAATTGAAATATAATGTGTTGCTATCTTTTTTTGATTAAATTTATATGAAAAAAAAAGGCAATATGGTTACAGCTATACTTAGAGCACATCCTGAACTGGCACTTTTCTTATGCTTGGCTCTTGGATTCTTAATAGGACGTATTAAGATAGGTACATTTAAAATTGGTGTCGTATTAGGAACTTTATTCGCTGGAGTGCTAATTGGTCAGTTGGATATTGAAATTCCAGATATTGTAAAAACTATTTTCTTTGACTTTTTCTTGTTTTCTACAGGATATAAAGTTGGTCCTCAATTTTTTCAAGGTTTTAAAAAAAATGCATTTCCTCAATTACTGCTTACCTTGGTAATTTGTTTATCGTGTTTATTAGTGGCGTATTCGGTCTCTACTTTTTTAGGTTATGATGTTGGAACAGCAGCCGGATTATTAGCAGGAGCGTTTTCTGAATCGACTGTAATTGGTACTGCATCAGATGCCATTAGCCACTTAAATCTTGCTGATGCAGAAAAAAGTCGATTAATCAATAATATTCCCGTAGCTTATTCTGTAACTTATCTCGTAGGAGCAGCCTCTTTTGTTTTTTTTCTGACTGGAATTGCTCCAAAATTGCTTGGTATTGATTTAGTGAAAGAAAGCGATAAATTGGCTGAAACCATTTCAGGAGAAACTGAATATGGTCCAGGAATGAAAAGTGCCTATCAGAGATGGATTATTCGTGCTTACAGAATAACCAATGAGAAATGGACCGGAATAAGTATAAGTGAGTTTGAAAGATTAATTTCTAATAAGAATATTGTGATCCAGAGGATACGCCATAAAGATCAATTGCTAGATCCAAATCCCGATACTATAATTCAAAAAGATGATGTAATGGTTATTATGGCGCAACATGGAATCATTTTGGACAGCCTCTTTTCTATTGGACCAGAAGTTTTGGACGAAGAATTGCTAAATTTCCCACTAGCACATTTAGATGTTACGATTACGAATAATGCTGTCGAAGGAATGACAGTAAAGCTTCTTCGAAAAAGCAGTTTTTATCATGGATTAATGCTAAACAAAATAACCAGAGAAAATCATGAGATACCGCTTGAATCGAAGACGGTTTTAAATAGAGGTGATATTTTGAATCTTTCAGGCAGGCCTGCAAAACTAGAAGAAGCAGCGAAAGAAATAGGTTATTTGGATCGTTTAAGCCCTGAGACCGATATTATTTTTGTTGGTTTGGGTATTGTCCTTGGTGGACTTTTAGGTTTGCTGTCGGTAACCTTATTTGGCGTTTCAGTAACTTTAACAACAAGCGGTGGCGCATTGGTAATGGGACTTATTTTTGGCTGGCTACATTCGAGAACTCCAGTTTTTGGCAGAATTCCAGAACCCGCCTTGTGGATATTTGACAATGTTGGTCTTGCGGCATTTATTGGACTTGTTGGTCTTGCTGCTGGTCCAAGTTTTATCTCAGGTCTTAAAGAAACTGGCTTTGGCATTTTACTAGCTGGTGTGGCAGTTGCCTTAATTCCTCATATTATCGGATTGTATTTTGGAAGATATGTATTAAAAATAAACCCGTTAATATTACTTGGCGCTCAAACAGGTGCTGGAACCTCAACAATTGGATTAAAAGCAGTTCAAGATGCATCAGGGAGTAAATTTCCCGTTTTAGGCTACACTATTCCCTACGCATTAGCAAATATACTATTGACTGCATTCGGGCCCATACTTGTAGGTATGATGTCGTAATTATATGTTATAAAGTAAAAAACGCAATCCCTAAAAAATCGAGATTGCGTTTGCATTAAAAATCAGTTAGTTGAGTTAATTAAATTCCGCCATAACGCAGTGTCGATCCTAAAACCAGCATTGCAACTCCTATTGAAGTAACCGTAAGAATAATTATGGCAATTCTATAAATATTGTTTTTATTAAGATTCGGAATAACAAAAAATTGAGCGCAAACGGCACAGATAAAAGTGCAGAAAAGTAAAATCAGTTTTATGGAAACTACTTTTTCAAATCCGCTCGAGAAATGAAACCAAGTTTCGGCTGTTACGCCAAAATCATAGGCCATCCAGATTCCTGTAATAATTAGTAAAGCAAGAGAAGACATTCCGAGTGCTTCAAATTTCTTTTCAAAATTTAAAATAATCTCCGGATCTTTTTTCTTCAATGCTGTTGGAAGATAGCAAATAGCCAAAAGTAAATGTCCGCCAACCCAAATTGTCGCCGCCAATAAATGAATTATTAGTACAAAATGATGTAAAGTCATAACATATTCATTTTGAGTTATCAATCTCTAAAAATAACTTTTATTTTTGGAGTGGAGAAGTCTTTAAGTTGTATTTCTTTACTTGAATTGTCTAGTTTTGAAAGCGTCTGCACATTATTCATAAAATGCTGTATATAATAATTACCTTCAAAATTCTTTTTTTCTAAATATTCGATCATCTTCACAAAATCATTTTCTTTAATTAAAGAAGAATGAAAAGTGGTACGAACTTCAAACGGTATATTCGATTGAATCAAAAGTTCTAAACTTTCATCAAATTCTGAAAATAAGCCTGATTGCGTTAGTTTTTTAAAGGTATGAGGAAGACTTTTATAATCTAACGCGACATAATCAAGTATTTGATCACGAATCAGGCTGTTTAATATTTTTGGATTGGAACCGTTGGTATCTATTTTAACCTCAAATCCCATTGCTTTGATTTCTTTTATAAAATCAATTATTTTTTTATGTAAAGTGCATTCGCCACCGCTTAATACAACACCGTCTAATAATCCTTTTCTAGTTTTTAAGAAAGAAAGAACTTCATTAAAATCAATCTTTCCTTTTCCTAAAACAATATCTGGATTGTAGCAGTACAAACACCGCATGTTACAGCCCGCAAACCACACTATGCAGGCTGTTTTGTGCGGATAATCTAATAAAGTAAAAGGCGTGAGGCTAAATATTCCTTTAATAGATAATGCTTTCTTCGAAATGGGTACGCTGTTGGTGTTCACCTTTTTTTCCAATATTAAAACTTTCTACAGGTCTGTGATATCCCATTACACGTGTATAAACCAAACATTTGCTTCTTTGGGATTTTTTTTCTTCTAGAATTTTAAGCGTTTTCGTTTTCATAAGCCAAGTGTTTTTGATTGTTTTTATTGAGTAAAATTTCGTCGCATTTTGGGCAGTATTCATGTTCTCCGTTTAGATAGCCATGAATAGGGCAGATGCTAAAAATTGGTGTTACGGTTATGTATGGTAGTTTAAAGCCGGTTAAAACTTTCTTTACGAAGTTTTTGCAGGCTTCTGGACTGCTTATTTTTTCTCTCATATAAAGATGCAAAACTGTACCTCCAGTATATTTGCATTGCAATTCGTCTTGGAGTAATAAAGCTTCAAAAGGATCGTCTGTATGATCGACTGGAATTTGTGAACTATTCGTATAGTAAATATTCTCGTTTTGTCCTGCTTGTAAAATCTCTGGAAAACGCTTTTTATCTTCTTTCGCAAAACGATACGTTGTTCCTTCGGCCGGTGTTGCTTCTAGGTTGTAAAGATTTCCAGTTTCTTCTTGAAACTCCTTCATTCGCAATCGAATATGATCTAGAATTTCTGTAGCGAAATGTATTCCTGAGGTATCCGTTATATTTTGTTTTCCTTCAGAAAAGTTGAGCACCATTTCATTCATTCCGTTAACGCCAATGGTAGAAAAATGATTTCTAAAATGTTTCAGATAGCGTTGCGTGTACGGATAAAGTCCGCGGTCGTACATTTGCTGAATAAAGATTCTTTTTTTCTCTAAAGTCGATTTGGCTATTTGAAGCAGTTCATCTAAATGTTCAAATAAAGTAATGATATTTCCTTTATGCAGATATCCTAAACGTGCCATATTTATAGTTACAACACCAATGCTTCCCGTCATTTCTGCACTACCAAAAAGACCATTTCCGCGTTTCAATAATTCTCTTAAATCGAGCTGTAATCTGCAACACATACTTCTTACGGCATTTGGTTTGTAAGCTTCTGGGTTTTCAATTCGATTTCCATTTTCATCCAAAATATATTGGCTTCCAATAAAATTCTGGAAATAAGAAGAACCTATTTTAGCTGTATTTTCAAACAATAAATCGACATTTTCTCCTTGCCAGTCAAAATCTTCTGTAATATTTACGGTTGGAATCGGAAATGTAAAAGGCTGTCCGTTTGCATCTCCTTCGGTCATAATGGTATAATAGGCTTTATTAATAAGATTCATTTCCTTTTGAAAATCTCCATATTTTAAGTCTATCAATTTTTGAGCACCTCTGTTTTTGGCTTCAGTAATTAGATTTGTATCCTTTATATTCAAAAACAAATGCTGATCGTTTCTTGTAGGAATCTGTTCTTTTAAATCTTCGGGAACATTCCAATCCAAAGTAATGTTTGTAAAAGGAGATTGTCCCCAACGTGCAGGTACATTTAGATTGTAAACAAAACTTCTAATTCCTTTTAAAACCTCTTCATAGGAAAGCTGATCTTTAAAGACATAAGGAGCCAAATACGTATCAAAAGAACTGAAAGCCTGAGCGCCTGCCCATTCGCTTTGCAGAATTCCTAAGAAATTGGCCATTTGTCCCAATGCTTCTCTAAAATGAGAAGGAGGTCTGCTCTCGACACGGCCACGCACGCCATTAAAACCTTCATTTAATAGCACACGTAGGCTCCAACCAGCGCAGTATCCGGTAAGACAATCCAAATCATGGATGTGTATGTCGCCATTCCTATGAGCAGAACCTTCTTCTTTATTATATATTTTATCGAGCCAATAATTGGCAATAACTTTTCCTGCGGTATTGCTGACCAATCCAGCGTTTGAATACGAAATATTGGCATTGGCATTAATTCTCCAATCAGATTGATTAATGTATTCTTCAACAGTTTGTGTACTGTCTATATAGGTAGTGTCATCATTTAAACCATTAATATGTTCTCGTTGTAATTTTCTGGTATGACGATAAATTATAAACGAACGCATGGCCTGGAAATATCCATTTTCAAAAAGCGCTCTTTCTATCATGTCCTGAATTTCTTCTACAGGCCACGAAAACTTTACCTCAAGACCAGAAAGAACGTTTTTAAAAATTCTCTTGTCTATAGGCTGATTGACGCTTTGAAAGGCTTTCTGAATGGCATCTTGAATTTTATAAGCTTCAAAAGGCTTATAATCTCCGTTGCGTTTGATTACATATTTTTCCATGGTATTTTTTTAATTTAAGACACTTTTTCAAATGTTTTTTCAAGTTCAATTGCTTTTGGAAACAAGATATTATTCTCCAAATGAATATGCTTTTTTAAATCTTTATCAAATTCTTCCAGCATCAGAAAAGCAACTTTATAAGTATTGCATGAGTCAAGAGGTGGTGTATAATTATTGGTTAATGCCGCAATTCTTTTAAAACGCTGTCCTTCGGTTACATGATCCTCTTTTAATGTTATAATTGGAGTTTCGATAGATAAAAAAGGCGGTGTTTCCAGTTCTTGACCTTTACTGTGTGCGATTTTCATTTTTTTGATAAAAGGAAAAACAACCAACTCTTCTCTTTTCATATGAGCTGTTAGATCCAAATACGTTTTAGAAAAAGTAGTATGAATCTCATGAAGCTCAGGATGAATCGCACCGTGAACACCGCACAATTTATTTAAATACTCCAAAATAACAGGAGATTTTTCTTCTACATATCTATGATGGGTTTTGGTTATATAATCTGCAATCATGTCGGGTGACCAACTTTTGTAATCAAAAGACTGATTGGCAGAACTGTTTCTTGCTTTTTCAATGTGTTCTATAAGAGCACTTTCTTCAATATCTCTTTTTTTACAAACTTCTTCGATTGTTCGATATCCTTTGCAACAAAAGTCGATATGGAATTTTGTAAAAATGGCTGCTGTTTTGAAATCATCTGCTACGATTTCGCCAATAGTTGTTTTGCTTGTTAGTTTCATAATGGTTGGGGGTATAGATTAATTTTGGTTTCAGCATATTTTTTGGTCCGTTGCAGTTTTACATTGCTTAATTATCAATAAAGAAACCGCAATCATATTCGAAAATTCGATAAACGGAATCGTAATTTCGTGTGCTTCTGTAAGCGAAACGGCATAATTATGAAGCTCTTTTATTTTTTCAAAAGCCAATTCGGCATCGCGTTCTTCGCTTGTGTAAAATGCGGTAACCAGTTTTTGCAATTCTTTTTTAAGTATTTCAAAAGCAAGGTAATCGTCGACTTGATGTGCCTTTGGAAACTTCGGAATTAATATTTGGGATGAAAAAATAAATTCAGCAATAGTTCTGTCTACATTTTCTGAAGCCTGATGTGCAAAGACTAGACCTTCAAGAAGAGAGTTGGATGCCAGACGGTTTTTACCATGAAGACCTGTTCTAGCGCATTCTCCAATAGCGTAAAGATTTTTAATTGTCGTCACTCCATTTTTATCTACTCGAATACCGCCACATTGATAATGTGCCGCAGGAACAACAGGAATTAAATCTTTTTGAGGATAAATTCCTAACTCATTGCAATGTGCTGTGATGACAGGAAATTGATTTGAAAAAGCTTTGTGATCTAAATGCCTACAGTCTAAGTAAACATGTTTTTTTCCGCTCGCTTGAAGTTCTTTACTAATGGCAGTTGAAACCATATCTCGCGTAGACAACTCGCCTCGAATATCATATTTGAATAAAAATCTTTTTCCTTCATCATTTACAATATGAGCGCCAAAACCCCTTACAGCTTCTGAAATCAAAAACAACGGATTTTCTTTTCCTGTAAATAAGGCGGTTGGATGAAACTGCATGTATTCCATATCTGCAATTTCTGCTCCCGCGCGTGCTGCCATTGCAAGTCCGTCTCCCGTTGCAATTTTCGGATTTGTTGTATTTTCAAAAAGCTGTCCGCATCCTCCTGTACTCATAACAATAGTACGAGTTCTCATGTATTTGATGCGATTGTGTTTTTTTTCATAAAAGAAGACTCCGGTACAAGTAGTTTTAGCTTTTTTTGTTTCGGTATTGATATCAATGACCAAATGATTCTCTAAGAGTTCAATATTGGGCATCTTTTTAATAATCTTGAGCAGTTTACTCTCAATTTCCTGTCCGGAGCTGTCTTTATGATGTAATATTCTGTGTTGTGAATGTCCTCCTTCTAAACCTAGATTCCATTGGCCTTTTTCATCTTTGTCAAAAGAAGTTCCAATTTCAATTAATTCCTGAAGTCTTTCTGGAGCTTGCGTAATCACCATATTAACAATTTCTTTATCGCACAAACCTCCTCCAGAACGAAGCGTATCATGTATGTGTTTGTTGAAACTGTCTTTTAAATGATCTGTAACTACTGCAATGCCGCCTTGAGCGAGCTGTGTATTGGTATTTTTGGCTGTTTCTTTCGTCATTATAACAATAGATAAGTCTGGACGTTTTTTTGCTATTTTCATGGCAAAAAATAATCCCGAAATACCAGAACCGATGATAAGTATATCTGTTTTAAGCATGTTATTTTGATTTAAGGTTATTGCGTTTTTTTATGATAATTCAAGCATTCTTTTAATAGGCTTTAATGCTTCTATTCTCAGCTCATCTTTAATCAGCATTTCTGGTCTTTCATTTTTAAGGCACAAATACAATTTTTCGAGTGTATTCATTTTCATAAAAGCACATTCGCTACAAGCACAGCTGTTGTCTTCTGTGGTAGGAGCCGGAATCAACGTTTTATCAGGTACCGCTTTTGTAAGCTCATGCAAGATACCGGCTTCTGTGGCCACAATGAAAACGGCAGCAGGATCCGTTTTAATGAAATTAATAATTCCCGAAGTTGAGCCAATAAAATGTGCTGCTTTTAAAATATGACTTTCAGATTCCGGGTGAGCTGCAATTTTTGCAGTCGGATTTTTGTTATATATCTCTATTAATTTGTCTAATGAAAAGGCTTCGTGCACAACGCATGAGCCTTTCCATAAGACAAGTTCGCGCTTGGTTTCTTTTTGAAGATATTTGCCTAAATTTTCATCTGGAGCAAATATTATTTTTTGTTCTGCCGGAATAGATTCGATTATCTTTTTGGCATTTGCCGATGTGCAAACTAAATCGCTCATAGCTTTAATTTCGGCAGAACAGTTAATGTAAGTGACCACAATGTGATCGGGATGCTGTTCTTTAAACAATTTAAAATCTTCCGGAGGACAGCCATCTGCAAGAGAGCAGCCAGCATTCCAATCGGGTAGGATTACTTTTTTATTTGGATTTAAAATTTTTGCCGTCTCTGCCATAAAATGAACTCCTGCAAAAACGATAATATCAGCATTTGTGTTTTGAGCTTTTTTAGCCAATTCAAGACTGTCTCCAATAAAATCTGCTATTTCCTGAATATTATCATCTTGATAATAATGAGCCAGGATAACGGCATTTTTTTCTTTTTTCAATCGGATGATCTCCTGTACTAAAAAATTCTTGTTCATTTTTTATTCTTTGTGTTTTCGGCTTCTCTAACCTATAAAGCTGTTGGGATTTATTTTTTAAGCTTGTATTAAAATATATTTTAATACATAATTTTAATAGGGTAAATATATTATCATCATTTTTTTCAAAACATGATTCTAATCATACTGTTTAATTTTTGTTTTTATATGTTAACCTTTATAATTTCATTTTTAATGAAAATTGAAAGTAAGATTGATGAAAATGTTGCGGCCCATTCGCGGAATTTTATTCCAGTCGGCATAAGTGGTGTAATATCGATCCAATATATTTTCAATACCACTTTGCAGTTTCAATATGTTTTGATTCCAATGAAAAGCATATCCAGCGTTAAGTCCAAAAATGAGATAGTCTGGCGTTTTGGTTTGTCCGTAAGTTTGGGCAAATTCATTTTGAGCCAGATTTCCTAAAGCACTAATTCCAGCATTAAAATTTTCTTTCTTGAAGTCGATTCCAACGCTGTATTTGATCGGACTTATAAAGGGCAAATTGTTTCCATCATTATCTTTTCCTGTGCTATAAGTAAGTTGTGATTTGAATTGCCAATTTTCTAAAAAGTCGTAAGTCAGATTAAAGTCGGTATTCAATATTTTGGCATTATCTATAGCTTCATATCTTTTTACTCCAGAAGCGCCAATAGTCATAGGAAGCGTATTCGGGTCGATTTTACCTATTATATAATTAGAAAAATAGAAATAAGAACCTGTAATTTTTGCGGTTAATTGCGATGTTTTATAACCAATAGAAAAGTTTCCTTCAAGAGCATTTTCATTTTTTAGATTTGGATTTCCGATATAATCATAAAAATCACTGCTGTTGTAGAGATAAAATCCGTAGCCTTCAGATACAGAAGGTGCTCTTTCGGCGTAAGCCAAACCAAATCCGAACTCAAACATGTTGTTTTTTTTGGTATAATTTGCTGCAAAACTTTTTAAGAAACGGTTTTTTGAAGCATCCATTTCCGGATAAAAAATGCGGAGACTCGCTAATCCGAAATCATTCGCTACGGTATTGTTTTGAAATCCGAGATTAGCACCAATTCTTAGCTGATCATTTTCAGAAATTTTAATATTATCTTCTAAAGACAATCCGTTGTAAAAAGTTCTGACATCGGGCCATGTATACATAAACATCAGATTTTCTTTGGGATCTGAAGGATACATTGTCATCTCGGCAATCGATTTATTGTAAAATCCGTTTAAGTCAGCTAGAAAACTATGCTTTTCAAATTTTCCTTTAATTCTTGAGTAATAGCCGTACGTATCAGACCAGCCTGGCATATCCATATGTATGGGTACGCTAGGTCTTTTGGTGTCATCCATTTTGTGCGTTATAGAATTAAAATATCCTTTTGTTTCCCAATTGGTTACGAAATTAGATTTTGGCAAGTATTTATAACTTAGAGATACAATTTTAGCTTCAGCCAAAGAAACATCCATAGGAAGTGCTGGATAGCCAACATTATTGGCTTTGTCATAAATTGCAGAGGCTTCTAAAAGGTTTTGTTGGTTTATAAAATAACCTGCGCTAGCAGAAATATTGTATTTGGTAAATTGAGAAAAGTTGACTTCTTTATTACCGCCTGCTTTATAATTATCGGCATCACGATGCATAAAATCGATATGGGTGTAAAAACGAGAATTATTGTATCCTAAAGATGCTCCAATAATTTTTTGAAGATTATTACTCTCAAAACCAGAATTTAAACTGCCGTTCCAACCTGTATTTTTATCATTAAAGAGATTACGTTTTAAATCGACCGATCCGCCAATTCCTGCGCCGTGACAGCTTGCCTGCTGTCCAGATGCAACGGCGGCTTCGGCTAAATTTGAAACCTCAACATAAGACGTAATCGGATCCATTTTATCGGTGCACGCGCCAAAAATGCGCATTCCATCAATTGTAATCACGGTACGCTCTGTGGCCATATTATTAATAATAGGTTCCCATGCATAAGCACCTCTTTTAATCATATTTACTTTTGATGATTTTGAGAGATATTCTTCTACAGATGTAAGCGATTTGGATTGTTTTAATTGTAAAGAAGGTTTATTTCCAATGACAATTATTTCGTTTAGTTTTACGGTTTCAAGACTATCATTTGCTTTTTCCTGCGCCCAGCATATTGTTGAAAACACAGCCAAAAAGAGTGCTGTTAGATTTTTCATCATTTCATACTTTAATAGAAAGAGACAAATTGTGTTTTGCCTCTTTCTTGTTGTTTTTTAGATCTAAAACTCAATTTCAAAATAAAGACTGCTTGACGGATTGTCTGTTGTAACCGCTTCTCCTTTTAGAATTTCATTATCAGCATTTAAAACCTGAAGATTTATTTTCCAATATCCTGTCATAGTTAGAGAAAGTTTTCCTTTATAAAAGCCATTGGCTTCAGATTGAAGCAAATCTGTATTGTTTGGAGAACCGTGATTTCCCATACTTGGCATTCTTGGATCAATTTTGACTTTTAAATTATCAACGAAAGGAAAAGTCATCATATCCTTCATTTTATAAATACCGACTGTCATATCGTTTAGTGCCACTTTTGGAGAAGATGGTGCGATGTAAGCAATTACATAATTGTTTCCATCGCTTCCTTTAAATGAGCTTACGGTACGTTTTGCCGATGCTGGAACATTTATTTTGTCGGTTGCGGTATAACTGGCACCATCAATTTTGTATGAAATGCTTAGTTCCCAATATTCCGTTTCGTTTTGCGCCATTTGAAAGATAATATCTCCTTCAAAAATCGTTTTTTTGTCTACTTTTTCTACTTCCGATCTTGGGCAAGAATGCTGCATCATGGACATATGCATTAACGGTGTCCAGCTGATTTCGGCATCTGGAATATAAGTGTTGGTTTTCTTGTCTTTTATTCGAAGAGAAACATGATTATATCCCTGAACCAAAGAACCTGTTGATGAGAATAACTCTATTGTATGAGTGTCATTTGCGATTTCCTGTATTTTATGAAGTCCCGTGGTTTCATCTGCTGGAATTTCTGAAGCATCATCAGAAGAGCAAGAGAATAAAACAATTGATAAAAATAAAAGTGCTGTGTGTTTTAAAATTTTCATGTGATTGTGATTTAAATAATGATAATAAAGGGTCTGCCGAAACTATTCGGAAGGAAAAAAAATCAAATAAAATCAGATGAAAATAGGAGGGCGAAAGATATTGACGACCTCTAAATGAGAATATAAGTTGTTGTAAAATGTATGTATTATGAAATGGGAAACCCTGTTTTCATTAAAGTAAAATACTGGAATTTTGACCATAAATAGCACTAGAGTTTCTGTTTCACTTTTCTTTTCGTTAGAAGCTGGTGTATCATTTTTATAGCTTTTTGCCAGCTCTTTTTTCAAATGGCATTTTCCGTTACAGTGAAGTTCGGGAGCATTTTTGTTTTCGCATAATTCAGTTGCGATGTAATGGTAGTTGACGACGTAATCCAAAAACGGAAAAGCGGGTCTAAACACAACTGCAAATAAAAATATGTAAACGCAAAACTTCATTGGTTGTTTTTTGAGAATACGAAGGTATTATGAACTTTTTTTTGAGGATATGATTGTAATCATACTTTGTGAAAAACAAGTTTTAGAATTTTGATCAAAAGTTTAACAATTAAAAAAACAAAGTAATGAACAAATTATTCCTATTAACAATGTTTGGTTTTTTCCTTATGGTATCGTGCGGAAAAGAAAAGTCAAATACCGATCAGGATTTTTCAGCTCCTGCGCCTACAGAAAAAACAGCTGATGCAGAATCTTACGATCCTAAAAGAGGTATCGGGAAATATGAAACAGTTGAGTTAGGAGCTTCTTTAGATAAAGCACTGGCTGAAAAAGGACTTAAAACGGCTGAAGTAAAATGTACCTCATGTCATAAACCTACTGACGAAAAATTAGTTGGACCTGGATGGAAAGGAGTTACAGAAAGAAGAACACCTCAATGGATCATGAATTTTATTACCAATCCAGACCCAATGATTGATAAAGATCCTGAATTACAGGCGCAATTAGAGCTTTGCATGATTCGTATGCCTAATCAAGGATTAACGGAAGATGAAGCAAGATCTATCTTGGAATATATGCGCCAGAATGATGGGGTAAAATAAATAAAGAAATCAAAATCAAAAATAAATAGCCTTATGAAAAATAAATTTTTAAAATCGATTTTCGTTGTTACGTTAGGGTGTGCTCTTTTTGTTTCGTGTAAACCAAAAGACTCTACGGATGCTGTTGAAGGCGATGCGGCCTCAAAAGTATATGTGGCACCTGGAAAATATGATGAATTCTACAACTTTGTATCGGGCGGATTTAGCGGTCAGGTGAGTGTATACGGACTTCCAAGCGGAAGATTGTTACGAGTGATGCCGGTGTTTTCTGAAGATCCGCAAAGTGGTTACGGGTACAGCGAAGAAACAAAACCTATGTTGAATACTTCGCATGGTTATGTGCCTTGGGATGATCAGCATCACTTGGATTTGTCACAAACCAATGGAGAAGTTGATGGAAGATGGATTTTTGCCAATGCCAATAATACGCCACGTATTGCACGTATTGACTTGAAAACGTTCAAGACAGCAGAAATTATTGAACTTCCAAACTGTGGAGGAAATCACTCTTCTCCTTTTATTACCCAAAACACAGAATATGTGGTAGGAGCAAGCCGTTTCAGCGTTCCTGCTGATAATGATAATGGAGATGTTCCAATTAATACTTACAAGAAAAATTTTAAAGGATATCTGAGTTTTGTAAAAGTTGGAAAAGAAGGAGAATTGGATCTTGCTTTTCAAATTGTAGCTCCAGGTGTAAATTTTGACCTTAGCCACCCTGGTAAAAAAGAATCTCATGGATGGTTTTTCTTTTCTTGCTATAATACAGAACAAGCTAATACTTTATTGGAGGTTAATGCTTCTAAAAATGATAAAGATTTTATCATGGCGGTAAACTGGAAAAAAGCAGAGGAATATATTAAAGCGGGAAAAGGAAAACGAATTCCTGCAAAATATGCTCACAATACTTGGGATGAAAAAACTCAAACTGCTAAATCTGAGATTAAAAATGAAGTTCTTACTCTTGATGCTTCTGAGCTTAAAGATATCTGTTATATGATTCCTTGTCCGAAATCGCCTCATGGTTGCGATATTGATCCTACAGGTGAATATATTGTAGGTAGTGGAAAATTAGCCGCTTTAATTCCTGTATTCAGTTTTACAAAATTGAAAGATGCTATTGCTAAAAAACAATTTGATGGCAATTATGCTGGAATTCCAGTTGTGAAATACGAAGCTGCTCTTCATGGAGAAGTTCAAAAACCAGGTTTAGGGCCTTTACATACAGAGTTTGACGGAAAAGGAAATGCTTACACTACAATGTTTGTTTCGTCTGAAGTGGTTAAATGGAATATCAAAGATTTAAAAGTTTTAGACAGAAAAGCAACTTATTATTCTCCTGGACACTTAATGATTCCTGGTGGAAATACAGAAAAGCCATTTGGAAAATATATGGTGGTTTACAATAAAATTACGAAAGACCGTTTCTTGCCAACTGGTCCAGAATTGGCACAAAGTGCTCAGTTATTTGACATTAGTGGAGATAAAATGAAATTGCTTCTAGATTATCCAACAATTGGCGAGCCACACTATGCGCAAGGTATTCCCGCAGAAAAAGTGATTAATAACGGACAGTTGAAGTATTACAAAATTGCAGAGAATAACCATGCTTATGCTACTAAAGGAGAAAAAGAAACTAAGGTAGTGAGAGAAGGTAATAAAGTTCACATTTATATGACTTGTATTCGTTCTCACTTTGCACCAGATAATATCGAAGGAATTCGAGTGGGCGACGAAGTTTATTTCCATGTTACGAATTTAGAACAAGACTGGGACGTGCCTCATGGATTTGCAATTAAAGGAGCTAATACTGCCGAGTTGCTTATTATGCCAGGAGAAACCTTAACATTAAAATGGGTTCCTCAGAAAAAAGGAATTTTCCCATTTTATTGTACCGATTTCTGTAGTGCGCTGCACCAAGAAATGCAAGGTTATGTACGAGTTTCACCAGCAGGAAGTAATGTTCCAATTACTTATAGTGTAGGTACCAATCTACCAAAAGAATAGCCAGTAACCATAAGGGAACAAAGTATTCTTTGTTCCCTTTTATTTTGAATTATTATGAGATATAAAAAAATAACCGCTTTTTCCAAAATTGCGCTCTTCTTGTCTGGACTTCTATTGATTGGGGCTATATTTTTTCCGATCTGGAGAATAGAGCTTACGGCACCACAATATCCTGAAGGTTTGGTCTTAAAACTTCACGCCTCTAAAATTGCCGGTGATGTTGACATTATCAACGGTTTAAACCATTACATCGGAATGAAAACGTTGCATACAGAAGATTTTATTGAGTTTAAAGTTCTACCATTTATTTTAGCTGGATTAGGCGCTATTTCGATACTATGTGCATGGAAAGCAAATAGAAAAGGACTTTTTGTATTCTTCTTTTCTTTTGTGCTGTTTGGAATATTGTCTGCCTGCGATTTCTATAGATGGAATTATGAATATGGACATAATCTTGATCCGAATGCTGCGATTAGAGTCCCTGGAATGGCCTATCAGCCTCCAATGTTGGGGTATAAGCAATTGTTAAACTTTGGCGCCTATTCAATTCCCGATCTAGGAGGGTGCATGCTTATTGCAGTTGGAATACTGCTTTTTGCTGCTATTGTAAAAGAAAAGTATGCTAAACCATCTGGTCGGCTCTTGGGCATTTTGCTGGTTCCCGTTTTTCTTTTTTCATGCTCTAGCGACAAACCTGTTCCTATTAAACTAAATGTTGACAACTGCGATTTTTGTATGATGGGAATTAGTGATGGAAGACATGGCGCAGAAATTATTACAGAAAAAGGGAGAGTTTACAAGTTTGATGATATTGCGTGTATGTCACATTACTGCAGAGACAATGCAAACACTAAGATTAAGGCATACTACGTGCATGATTATACAAAAAACAACGAATTGATTCCTGCTGAAAGCGCTTTTTTTGTTTGGGGTGGAACGATAAAAAGTCCAATGAATGGTAATACAGCCGCTTTTACCAATAAAAGTGAAGCCAAAGCATTTGAAGCACAATCAAAAGGGGAGGAAAAAGAATGGACAGCAATTTTGAATAAGTAAAATACGGTCTTAAATTAAAATATAAAATCATGAAGCTACATTTTTGTCTTTCACTCTTATTTTTTTTAAACTGTCTTTGGTCTCAGAAGATTGAAGTAGGGCGAGACAAGTCGATTAAAACCATTAAAAAGGCGATCGAACTCGCAAAATCTGGTGATACCATTATAGTAAATAAAGGAGTTTACCGCGAAGGCAATATAATTGTAGATAAAAAAGTAATTCTGCAGGGAAAAGACTGGCCAATTCTAGACGGACAAAGAAAATATGAAGTAGTTTCTATTAAAGCCGATAGCGTAATTTTTTCTGGATTTAAAGTTATCAATTCAGGGTATGCCTCCCTAAATGATCCCTGTGGAATTAAAATATACAACAAAACACGAGTTGTCGTAGAAGACAATTTTCTAGAGAATAATTTTTTTGGAATTTATGTTCAAAAAGGTATTAACTGCATTGTGAAAAACAATACTATAAAAGCCTATCAAAAGGAAGAACAGCGTATTGGAAACGGAATTCATTGCTGGAAAAGCGAGAGTATGCAGATTATAGGAAATAGAATTTCTGGTCATCGCGACGGAATTTATTTTGAATTTGTTTCTAATTCTGTAATCTGGCGAAATGTTTCTAAAGCCAATATACGTTACGGTCTTCATTTTATGTTTTCTAATGATGATGCCTATATTTCAAATGTCTTTAAAAATAATGGAGCAGGAGTAGCAGTAATGTTTACCAAAAATGTAAAAATGTTCAACAATTATTTCGAGGAGAATTGGGGAGATGCGGCTTACGGCTTGCTGCTTAAAGAAATTTCGGATAGTTATATAAATGGAAATAAATTTATCCGCAACACTTCAGGAATTTATATGGAAGGGACGAGCCGTGTAAAATTGGAACGGAATATTTTTAAGGATAATGGCTGGGGAATGAAAGTTCAAGCAAGTTGTATGGAAAATGTGATCTCGTTTAATAATTTTCTTTCGAATACTTTCGATATCAGCACAAACGGTAGTTTAGTTTTAAATCATTTCAATAATAATTACTGGGATAAATATGAAGGCTATGATTTGAACCGGGATGGTATTGGCGATGTGCCTTTTCATCCGCTAAGCCTTTTTGCTGTAATTACAGAGAATAATCCGTCGGCGATGCTTTTGTTTCGAAGTTTTATGATTACGCTTTTAGACAAATCAGAGAAAATCCTGCCAAGTATTACCCCTGATAATTTTGTTGATGAATCTCCCGAAATAAAATGTCTTTTATTATGATTACGTTAAAAAATATAAATAAAAAATTTGGAAAACTAAAGGTATTGCAAGATGTAAACCTCGAGTTTAAAGCGGGAGAATGCATTGCGCTTATTGGTCCAAATGGCTGCGGAAAAACGACGCTGATAAAATCGATATTAGGAATGGTATTGCCAGATAATGGAGATATTCTGCTTAATAATGAGTCTGTCTTAAAGAAGTTTGACTATAGAAATAAGATTGGTTACATGCCTCAAATTGGCCGTTATCCTGATAATATGACAATTGCTCAGATTATTGATATGATCAAGCAGATTCGAAATTCGAAAAATGAATTGGACGAAGATTTGATAAAAGCTTTCAAATTGGATAAAATGAGCGATAAACAAATGAGAACGCTTTCTGGAGGAACAACACAAAAGGTAAGTGCAACTTTGGCTTTCCTTTTTAATCCTGATGTTTTAATTCTAGATGAACCTACAGCAGGACTGGATCCGCTAGCGGCAGAAATTCTTAAGGAGAAAATAATCAAGGAGAGAAACAAAGGAAAATTAATCTTGATTACTTCGCATCTATTAAGCGAACTGGATGATATGATTACTCAGATTATTTTTATGCAGGATGGAAAAGTGCATTTTCATAAAACGATTAAAGATTTATTGGAATCAACGGGTGAAGCTAAAATTTCAAAATCTATTGCCACAATTTTAAAAGAAAAACAGCATGAACAGAGTAATTAAAATTGTTTTATTAGATATTCTTAAAAATAAGATTGTTGTGAGTTATGCCTTAGTTTTGGCATTGCTTTCATGGGGATCATTTATGCTAGAAGACAATACAGCCAAAGGTTTGCTGACTATTTTAAATGTCATTCTATTTACAGTTCCGTTAGTGTCTGTTCTTTTTTCGACTATTTATATTTACAACAGCTCAGAGTTTATAGAGCTTTTATTGAGTCAGCCTATAAAAAGAAAAAAAATCTGGATCAGTTTGTTTGCTGGACTATCCATTGCGATGTTTTTAGCTTTTTTTCTAGGTGCTGGAATTCCGCTTTTGATTAATGCGCCTGATATGGCAGGATTGATGATGCTTTTGTCGGGAAGTTTAATTTCTATTGTTTTTGTGTCTCTAGCTTTTTTAAGCTGTATTTTAACTCGAGATAAAGCCAAAGGAATAGGGTTGGCCATTTTATTCTGGATGTATTTTGCCATTCTGTTTGATGCATTGGTATTGTTTCTTTTGTTTCAGTTTGCAGAATACCCAATAGAAGAAGCTATGGTAGCTATAACCGCTTCTAGTCCGATAGATTTAGCGAGAATTCAAATATTGCTACATTTAGATCAATCTGCCATGATGGGATATACAGGAGCTATTTTTAAAGATTTTTTTGGAACAGCTATTGGCTTATTGATTTCTTTTTTACTGCTCATTTTATGGATTGCTGTTCCGTTTGTAATTTCTATTAGAAAATTTGAACGTAAGGATCTTTAAATGTTTTGTTATTTATTCAGAATTAAGAAAATATGAAAACAGATATTAGAAATAAAGAAGATATAGCGGTATTGGTTGATGCTTTTTATTTGCAAGTAAAAACAGACTCAACTATAGGTTATTTGTTTACAGAAATAGCTATGGTAAATTGGGAAAAACATCTTCCGATTATGTATGATTTCTGGGATAACATTCTTTTTCATACCGGAAATTTTGATGGAAACCCGATGTTGAAACATAGAGTGCTAGATCAGAAAAGTACGCTCACAGAAGCTCATTTTAAACATTGGACCAAACTATGGAAAAAAACGGTAGATGATTGGTTTGAAGGAGAAAAAGCGGATGAAATAAAATCAAGAGCAGAAAATATTTCGAATTGGATGATGAACAAAGTTATTTCTTAATACAAAAACGGGAACTTCAAAAAGGTTCCCGTTTTTATTTTTAAAGATATTAGAAGTGAATTAATAATTCTTTTAACCTAAAGCAAAAAAAGAAAAAATCAAGCTGTTTTAGTATGATTCAAATCATAACAGATAAAATTAATAAAATAGCTTATGATCGACAATTTCAATTTTTTTGTTTTTATTCATGAGTGATATGGTGCGTATGACGGTTTCTACTCTAAGGCCAGTAAAATCTGCAATTTCTTGTCTCGTGTACGGAATTTTCATTTTCATGGAAGAGGCAATATTTTGCTGTTTTTTTAAATTATCTAAAAAATACTGAATGCGATATTCGGGTTTCTGATTGACTATATTTTTAGAAAAAACAATTTTGTTATAGATTTTCCATGCAAACAATTTTAGGATTTTAAATTGCATTTCTGGATTTTCTTCAAGAAAAGAAAAAAAGTTTGTTTTGGATAATTTTAGAATAACACAATCGGTTTGCGCAATTGCAGAAGCAGGGTAGGGCTGTCCGATAAAAAGCGGTGGTTCGCCAAAACTATTACCTTCATTAAAAATACCAACCGTTAAATCTTTGCCATCTTCGTTGGTATAGCTCATTTTTACCGTCCCTTCTAAAATTTGATAGTAAGAAATGGCAACATCATTTTCGAAGAAGATAATGGAGTTCTTAGGAATCTTTTTGGCTACAGCTCCCCAAGTATAAAGTAAGTCAGTATCAATGTGCATGGCAAAACAATTAATACGTTGTAAACGATTGGTTAAGTAATTGGTATAGTTTTAATTAAGACAAAGAACGTTTTAAAGAGGAGAATAAAATATGATAATTGTTAGCTTTTGAATTTTATCAAAAAAAAAGCATGAAAAGGAAGTTCTTTTCATGCTTTTTAAAATTATAGATTTTCAGAATTTATCTATCTACTAATGTTAGAGTGACTCTTCTGTTCAGCGGCCTGTTTTCTACTGGAGTATTTGGAACCAAAGGTTCGCTTTCACCTTTCGAAAATAAATGCATACGATTAGATTCAATTCCTTTATTCTGTAGATAATCTGAAACTGCTTGTGCTCTTTTCATTCCAATTTCAAGATTGCGTGCTTCTGTTCCTATATCACAAGTATATCCTGTAATATTTAGATCGATATCTTTATTTGATTTTAGAATTTTAGCAATTTCATCCAATCTTGTAGCCAATTGTGGCGTTACATCGGTGTTACCGACTTCTTGGAAAGCAAGCGGTTTTTCAACATATGTGCGCTCAGTTGTGGTAAGTTCCTTTTTAGCTGGTGGAGTTTCAACCACTTTTTGCTGCACAGGCGCTTTTTCTTGAACAGGTGTTTCAGTTTTAGTTACCACTTCTTCTTTTTGTTGTACGGCTACTGGTTCTGGCTTGTTTTTATTTAGCATAAAACCTAATTTCAGTTGAACACCTGCAGAGAAGTAACGGCTTTCTTGAACAATTTTTCTATTGCCACTTGTACCATTTGCTTGAATGTTATCCAATCCGTTTGGGTTGTACGCGACGATGTTAAGATTGGCATTTTCTTTTGCCATTTCTGTCAAACCATAGTCTACATATACACCAGTATAAAGCTGAGTATTTTCTTTTAGTTTGAAAGTAAGACCTGTTTCAACACTTAAAAGAAAAGAAGGATCTAAGCTTACGGTTGCTTTATCTTGCCAATTGGTTACTTTACCAAATCCGTGAGAAGGCAGATCATCAATTAAAAGATTCATATCAGGATAGTAGCCGCTCAATTGCAATTCTGATGCAGAAGCTTTTGCGGTTTGTTTTCCTGGAAACAGAATTTTTCCTCCAAATCCAAAATAAAGTTGAGTTTGAGATGCAATTGATGTTCTGTACTGCATCATAAGCGGAACTGCAACAGAAATGAAATGCTGATCTTCTTTATAGTTTGTCGGTGTTACTTGATACTCAAATGCAGAAGTCTGGTCATCAACTTCGTAAGTCGAAATTGTTGTTCCGTTTTTTATTTCAAAACTATTCTGATTGTACATTGCATCAATTCCTGTCGAAATTCCCCAATGGCTGCTGAAGAAATAGGTGTAACCGACACCTATTCCTCCGCCAAATTTGAGTTTGCCATCTCCAAGAGTGCTATCATAAAGAATTCCTGAAGGGCCTCCATTAATCTTGACATTAATTTCCTGTGCTTTTATTGTAACACTACACAGTAGTAGTATGGCTATTGTGGTTTTAATTTTCATTGCTTGTAATTTTAAATTAAATCTCATTTTTATTTCACCAATAAGTTGATTGTTTTTAACTGGCCGTTTGCCAATTTAAGAACGACAACATATAAGGCAGCCTGCGATGGAGCGATGATTTCATTTTTGGCTTTTACATTTGAAATAGTCTGAACTAATTTTCCTGTAATGTCATAAATAACCACCTCAGATCCATTTAATTGAGAATCGCTAAAATCACACTCTAAAGTAAATTCAGCTCCAGGTTTAACTGGGTTTGGATAGATTTTTATCTTTTTGGTAAAAACTGTTCCTGTAGTCTCAATTGGACAAGATTTAATTGAATTTCCGTTTTTGTCTTTTGCAATTACGTAATAGCTTCCGTTTAAAGGTTGAACCTCGCTATAATACTGACGAGTTGCACCAGAAACAGCTACTCCGTTTTTATACCATTGCCATGCCACGTAATTGTTCGATTTATTATCAAAGAATAGCACATTTGCCCACTGTTGTGTTACAAGTCCAGAATGGCTAACTTCTATTGGCTTAACAACAGCTGTAGCAGCATTGTGATTTTGGTCACCGTTTTGTACAGCTGTAATGGTTGAGCTTCCTGATCCAGTGATGTTTAATGTTGATCCAGAAATTGTTCCCAATGCTGCATTTGCAATAGTGTACGAAATTGGTAATCCGCTGTCTGCTGTTGCAGTTAAGGCTACGTTATTAGAATCTATACATCCAAATTCTAAAGTTTGGTCCCAAGAGATTGTTTGGTCCGCTTTAGTGATTTCGAATTCTGCACCAGTAAAAGCAATTGTATAATCTGCGCCAGCGCTAATTGATCCTAACTTAATATTATATTTTCCAACATTTTCGCCAGCATCTCTAGAAAGCAGACCTGTAATTATAGAAGGTGTATCTCCGTTAGCAAAACCTAATGCTGTGTAATTAAATGTAGGATCTTCTGTACCGTATACTTTTGTATGTCCTGATGCTGCAGTTATAGTAAGAGTATATTTTTGAGTCGTGAAACTAACTTCGTTTCCATAATTCACAAAACCATTACTATTTATCGCATAAGTTCTAACGTAATAAGTTCTATTTCCTCTAAGTCCAGATAAAGAATTTGTGAATGTTCCTAATGCGGCAGAAATATTTATTTTAGTATCTGCTGTAGTTGGGTTTGCATGCTGTGCATATACAAAACCAACTTCTGTTAAACAAGATCCGCTATCTGTATTTATTCCGTTAGAAGATGCAGTTCCAGATAGAGAAGCACCATTTACTGTTACTTGTGAAATAACAGCAGTATTTAAAGTAACAGGATTTGCAGGCTGCAATATTTCTACAGTTAATGAAGCAGTACAAGAATTGTCATCTGTTACCGTTACAGTATAAGTTCCTGTTGTAAGACCCGTTGCTGTTGCAGCCGTTCCTCCAGATGGAAACCAAGAGTAGGAGTAAGAACCTGTACCGCCAGTTACGTTTACTGTAGCCGAGCCATTATTCCCATTATAACATGAAACTTCTGTATGAGTCGATGTTAAATTTAAAGCATCTGGTTCTGTAATTACAATCGTATTGGTAACAGAACATGAGTTTTCATCTGTAACGGTTACGGTATAAGTTCCTGCTGTAAGACCAGTTGCAGTTGCAGCAGTTCCGCCAGAAGGTGCCCATAAATAGCTGTAGTTTCCTGTTCCTCCAGAAGCCACTACAGATGCGGTACCATTATTTCCTCCGTTACAAGATACATTTGTTTGTGTGTCTGTAGCCGAAAGAGCGGTAGGTTCTGTAATTTGTACAGTTTCTGTTATAAAACATCCATTTGCATCGGTTACGGTAACAGAGTAAGTGTTTGGACTTAATCCGGTTGCTGTTGCAGCAGTTCCTCCAGATGGTGACCAAGAATAAGTATAAGTTCCAGTTCCTCCAGAAGGAATTACCGTTGCAGTACCATTATTTGCCTGATAGCATAAAACATCTGTTTTATCTATTGTCGCAGTAAGTAAAGCAGGTTCGGCAATAGTTACAGTTGCTGTTGTCTCACATAAGTTGCTATCTTTTATAAGAACAGTATAAGTTCCCGCCGATAGGCCTGTTGCGGTTGCAGCAGTTCCTCCAGAAGGAGACCATTGGTAGCTATAAGTACCAGTTCCTCCTGTAACGCTTACAGTTGCAGATCCGTTTGAACCACCATTACAAGAAACATCTGTTTGAGATACTGATGGAGTAAGTGCATCAGGTTCTGCTATGGTAAAACTTTGTGTTTTGGTACATAGATAAGCGTCTTTAACAGTTACCGTGTAAGTTCCAGCAGAAAGTCCATTTGCAGTTGCTGCAGTTCCTCCAGAAGGAGACCATGCATAGGTATAAGTTCCAGTACCTCCAGTTACGGTTACAGAAGCAGCTCCATTAGATCCACCATTGCAGGTAACATTTGTTTGCGATGGAGTTATATTAATTGCTGAAGGTTCAGTAATTGTAAAGTTTTTTACAATAGAGCATCCGTTTGAAGAAGTAATCGTTACCGAATAGTTTCCTGCGCTAAGATTCACCGCTGTATCAGTAGCGCTGACAGAAGGAGACCAAACATAAGTAAATGGTCCAGGAGCTCCAGAGGGAATTACGCCAGCAGAACCAGTGTTTCCTCCATTACAAAGTAAATCAGTTTTAAAGGTGCTAGCAACGAGCGTATTAGTTGTACCGATAGTAAAGTTCTTGGTAATAGAACATCCGTTTGCATCTGTAATTATACAGCTGTAATTACCTGCTGCTTTACCTGTAATGATAGGTGCTGTTTCACCTCCTGGCGACCAAAGATAGCTATAACTTGGTGTGCCACCAGATGGTGATACAATTGCTTGTCCACCTGTTGAACAAGTAGCGTTATTTTGAGAAGTAGTAGCGGTTAATGGATCAGTTGGTTGAGAAATAGTGAATGTTTTTGTTATGAAACAACCATTGTTATCTGTGATGGTACAAGTATAAGTGTTAGCGGCTAATCCAGTTGCTGTTGCAGCAATTCCTCCAGAAGGAGACCATGAATAACTATAATTTCCAGATCCTCCAGAAGCAGTAACAGTTGCTGTACCTGTTGCAGAACCGTTGCACAACACTTCTGTTTGTGATTGGGTGGCTGTTAGGACTGTTGGCTGCGTAATATCATAACTCTGTGTAATTTGACAGTTATTAGCGTCTGTAACTGTAACTGTATAGGTCCCAACTTGAAGACCAGTTGCTGATGCAGCATTTCCTCCAGTTGGAGACCAAGAGTAAGTATAAGTTCCAGTTCCTCCACTAACAGATGCCGTAGCCGTACCATTCGTACCTCCATTGCAAGAAACATTAGTTTGGCTAGGAGTTATTGATAGAGCAGGTGGTTGGGATATAGTAAAGTCTCTGATTGCTTCGCAGCCAAAAAAATCGGTTACTGTTACCCTATAAGTACCAGCAGAAAGTCCTGATGCGGTAGCAGTTGTTTGAACGGGATTTGTATTCCAAGAGTAAGAATAATTAGGAGTTCCTCCTGATGCTATAACCGTTGCTGTTCCGTTAGCGCCTCCATAACACGAAGTATTGTTTATAGTACCTGCTGTGGTTGTAAGCACCGTTGCGGGCTCTATAAGTGTAAATGATTGAGTATCTTGACAATTATTAGCGTCAGTAACAGTTACGACGTAAGTTCCGGCAGCAAGTCCTGTTGCGGTTGCCGCAGTTCCTCCAGAAGGAGCCCAAGAATAAGTGTAGCTTCCTGCTCCTCCTGTTGCAGTAACAGTAGCAGATCCAGTTAAACCACCACGACAGGCTATATTGGTTTGTGCTGCTGGACTTGCAACTAAAGCCCCTGGTTCTGTAATAGTAAAGGATTGTGTTGCTTGACAACTATTAGCATCAGTAACCGTTACAGTGTAAGTTCCAGCAGTAAGGCCTGTTGCTGTTTCAGCAGTTCCTCCTGATGGAGACCATGAATAAGTATAACCTGGTGTTCCTCCTGTTGCACTAACAGTTGCAGATCCTGTTGCAGATCCGTTACATAAAATATCGGTCTGTCCAGCTGGAGATGCGCTTAAAGGTGTTGCTGGCTGGTTAATCGTAAAGCTTCTAGTTGTTTGACATCCATAAAAATCAGTTACCGTTACTGTATAAGTACCTGCAGCAAGTCCTGTTGCTGTAGCAGTTGTTTGAACAGGAGTAGTATTCCAAGAATAGGTATAACCCGGAGTTCCCCCAGTTGGCGCTACAGTTGCAGTACCATTAGCGCCTCCATTGCAGGATACATCTGTTTTTCCTCCTCCTGTTGCTGCACTTAAAGCTGCTGCAGGCTGATTAATAGTGTAGGAGAATGTTCTTTGACATGAATTAGCATCAGTTATCGTAATGCTGTATGTACCAGCAGTAAGTAGCATTCTGTCTTCGGTAGTAGGTCCATCATCCCATATGTAGGTGTAAGGACCGATTCCTCCGCCAGGGGTAACGTTTATAGCTCCTGTATTTCCTCCATAACACGCAACTTGGGTTGTAGAACCTATCCCTGTAATTGCAGGTGGCTGAATTACGGTAATGCTATTAATCGTTACTTGGCATGAATTAGCATCTGTAATAGTGACAGAGTAGGTACCTGCTGTAAGGCCTGTTCTATCTTCTGTAGTAGTTACTAGATCATTCCATAAGAATGTATAAGGTCCAGTTCCTCCAGTTGGAGTAAGATTTATGGCTCCTGTATTTCCTCCGTTGCAAGCTACATTGGTTACAACAGTTGTTCCGCCAAGTGCTGCTGCTGGCTGGCCAACTGCTATATTACTTACAACCGCACTACAATTGTTAGAATCGGTAATGGTAACAGAATATGTGCCTGCAGGAAGACTTGTTCTGTCTTGAGTTGTTATCCCGCCTCCCCAGTTATAAGTATAAGATCCGCTGCCACCTGAAGGAGTAAGGTCTATAGATCCATTATTGCCTCCGTTACAAGATACATTACTAATGGTGGTTGTTCCAGAAATAATAGAGTTTTGAGTTATATTAAAGATTTTGGTTATCAAAGTTCCTTCGCCATCTGTTATATTAACAGAATAATTAGATGGCGATAAACCTGTTATTGTTGCTGCAGTCGAACCAGTAGACCATGCATAAGTATAAGGTGATTTTCCTCCCGAAGGAACTACTGTTGCTGTCCCATTATTGGTGCCATTACAAGTATTTGTTTGTGATTGTGTAGCAGATAAGGTAGCATTTGTCGAAAATGATGCGGGAGTGCCATAAGTAATTCCAGCTGAATTCGATGCATAAGCCGTATAGTATATAGTAGTACCCGAAGGAAGTAAAGTTGCGTTTATAGTAAATGGGCCTGTGCCTGTGCCTGTTGTCAAATTGGTTACGCCTGGACCACCAATAACAGGATTTGGCATAAGTGACCAAACAATACCTCTGCTCAGTATTGTGTCACCACCGTCAGTGTTTGTACCTCCTAATGTAGCAGTTAGTGCTCCAATATTTGTAGCAGGAGTCGTAGTCGCTACAGATGGTAGTGATGTACAAGTTACATTTGGAGTATAGTTGTTAGATAAAATTCCTTGAGTAGTCCCAGGAGGAGTAGTACTTGCAGATGTTATAGACCAATTATTATAGTTATTTATACTTGCTCTTAAAACAGATGAAGTGCCAACTAAAGTTCCAGTATATTTTGCGAAGTATTGACTTGGCTCTGTTACACCAGGAAATAAGGCAATACAATTTACTCCGTTAGTTAATCCTGGTGGTATGATACTTTCAGCACCGCCGAGATTTAATAAAACTTCGTCATTATTCCAATGTGTATCAGGGTCATAATTGGAAGAATTAAAATCGCCATGAATACCTGCTAAGAAAGTTATGGTAGTTGGTGAAATTACGGGTCTCATGACATTGTTAACGCTTTGGTATGCAAGCATTTGATCTCCTGAAGATAAGTTAAAACTGTAAGCGGGACCTTCTGGATTAATTACAAAATCAGCCACTGATCCGCCTGTTACTGTAAAAATATTGTTTGTTGAAGTTTCTATAAAAGAAATGATTTTTCCACAAGTAACGCCAGCAGGTATTGTCCATTTGATGTGTGGCTCGTTACTGCCTATCCAGCCATTTGCATAGAGCCCTTCTTCAGTGAAGTATACAATTTCTCCTGCTGGTAGATTTTTTAGGGCTATAAAGCTGAAACCATCTAGACCTCCAGTATCAAAGCCGATAAAAGCAATATCACCGGGTCCTAAAGTTTGTCCTTTTATATTTTGATGTAAACCAAAGACGCAAAAGAACGTAAAAAATAAGAGTAATTTTTTTTTCATAACATACAATTTAGTTAATGACATAGATAAGCATTGTCCCAGCCTCCTATATGGTCGGGTTTTGTTAGTGAGGCAAAAGCTTTAATAAAACCGCCATCGTTTAATAACGTTTCAATTTTTCTAAAGCTTATAGTGTTAAAAGAATCCAAATTTAATTGATATATATAGTGATTGAATAGTGTTCTGTTGGTTGTGGTATCAAATCGGATATTACCTCTTGGTCCATCAATATCTAATTTGTACATTTCTTCAATTAAAGAGCTTGTTTTTAAACTGTCAGTATTTAAAAGTATATTCTTTAATATTAATCCATTTTCGTATCCTAAGACTGAAAAAAAAGAAGGAATATCGTTGTAAACCTCTTTATAAAGTGAAGTGAAATTAGTTGAAGTAGTATCATTTTGCATCCAGCTGCTCACTACATAAAGCTCAGAAGGATTATTTTTATACTCCTCCAAAATTTTATCGTTAATAAAAAAAGGAGTTACATAAAAAGGATACTTTTGAGTAAGTTTATTTTGTTTCAGAAAAGTAGCATTCTCTTCAGCATATAAACCACTATAAAACGCAAAAACAGCATTGGGTTGCTGTGTATTTATAGTGTGATCCATATGTAATGCTTCATTTTCTCTTGGCATAAAAGGAGTAATATAATGTCCCGTAAATTGATTTTTTTCTTTAAATGCATATTCTAATGCAGAAAGCAAACCATATCCTGAATCATAAAATGAAGTAGAAGAGGCTATTTGATATTTTTTAGCGGTAAAGTATTGTCCTAAATAATAGCAAGAATCTGTTAGTCCTAATGAATTTATAAATATACCTTCATATTCAGATGTTCGATAAGGAGTTGTTGCTCCTAAATCTGCGGCCAAAAATAAGATATCATTATTAGAAGCATAATTATAAACCTCAGACATGTTGCAATGTCCCATAAAACCAATTATAATTGATATATCTTCTTGAAAGTTAAGTTTCTGAATTTTGTCAATTATTAGTTTTTCATCAGCGCCAACACCAATACTCTCTACAAAAAATTTTACATTTAAATTATTGAGTTTTAAACCCCTTATAAAATCTTTATCTAATGAAGGATACTGTTGCGACTTTGGAATTAAAATACCTATCTTAATGTCGTTATCCATAAAATGAGATTAAAAAAATAGAGGCATTTTTTGCCTCTATTTTGAATTATTAGTTTCTAGATGGAAAAAGCCCAGATAATGCAATACACATATTGACAGCAAGATATGGACTGTGTAAATCAAAAGGTTGAGTGCCTCCAGCTATACTTGTGCTTCCTCCTAAAGTTGCAGTTGCAGAAATACCGCCTATTTTAGCAGTTCCAGTTCCTGGTTCACTGTAGATATTTGGTGTTGAACCACCTGAAGATAAAGAGTTGTTTCCATTATCAGTGTCGTTAGAAATCGTTCCTCCAGTTGCAGAATTAGTTGTTAAAGCTAATGAAACAGTACCAGTTGTAAGGCTGTGTACGTGGGCAGGCATGTTTGGCGTTAATAAAGTCATCGTTTCGCTACCTGCTTTTTGTCCTATTACAAAATTGCTTAAACCTGGTCCTTGACCAAAATGAATAGGAGTTCTTCCTCTTAGATCAGGTAAACCAAATGTGGTGATACCATCACCGCCATAAATTGTGCCAAGCAATGAAAATAAAGCTGAATTCTGAGTGATTGCTACCAGCTGGCCATTACAAGCAGCCCAGCCTCTAGGTGGGTAATTAAATGCGAAACTCAAAATTGTTCCCATGTATACTTCCATCATAATTTTTAAGATTTAATAGTTAATGTTAGTTTTCGTAGTATTTTACTACAATGCTAAATTACTTTATAACTAAATTCTGGGTACACGGGTTTTTACCTGTTTTTAGTAAAATGCTATTATTTAACATATTACTATAAAAAGATAGAAAAATTGCAAATTGTATGGCATAAAAAAAGGCGGTAATCAATTACCGCCTTTTTTGTCTTAAATCTAACTGGAGAAAGTTAATCCTTTATTTTTAAAACTTATATAAAGTTCCTGTCGTGCCGAACTTATCGTTTCTTCCGTTCGATAAATACTGCACCAAAACTTGATTAGAAGTTTATATTTACCATCAGAAATTGAGCTGTAATATATTTGTGATGGTTTTGAATTGTTTACTAATGGAAGATTAGCAAGCGTTTCATTTACTACAGTATTAATTTCTTCTGGAATTGTTTCTCCATTAATTTCAAAAGTGATTTCAACCAATTTAAAATTGTCAGTGTACGTCCAGTTAGTGATATTTTGAGATAACAAGTTACCATTCGGAATAATAATTTCAGCGCCGTTTGGAGCATTAATTTTAGTGGTACGAAGACCCATAGACTTTATTCGGCCAGATTCTGAACTAATTTCTACAACGTCTCCAACCTGAATTGGCTTATCAAAAATCAAAATAATTCCCGAAACAAAATTATTCACCACATTCTGAAGTCCAAGTCCGACACCGACACCTAAAGCTCCCAAAAGAATACTCAATTTGTCTAATGGCATTCCAGAAGCTGCAACAGCAAGAAGATAACCGCTTATTAAAACAACCAATCGCGTAATAAGTAATTTGGAGTGCTGTCTTTTATTGATGTTCTCTTCGTTTTCATCGTCAATTTCGCCAAAGAAATAAGCCACATATTTCTGTAGTAAATGTGCTGCCCAAATAATAATAAAGAATAAAACAACATTACCCAAAGTAAACGTAATGCTTCCAATGGTATTTGGATGACTTAATAACTTCGCTAAAGCACCACGAAGTGATTCCCAGATGTTCAAGTTTGAAGCAATTACAATTAGCCACATATAACTAATCGCAATAATAAATGGCTTTTTCAAAGTGTCTGATAAACTTTCGTAATCAAACATTTTTTCAATTCCTCTTTTTACTCTAGTCGTGTAAATTTGAAGTAAAATAATTTCCAAAATAATCTTCAAAAGCACACTTAAAGCAACAATTTGAGTAAGCGATATAAAAGCTGTAATGCTTAACATATTAGAGAGAGAAACTCTTCCGAATAAATTGTAAAGAATAGATAAGACATTCAAGCTAATAAAAATGATACTTGCCCATTTAAAAAAGCCTTTTATATAAAGTTCTTCTTTAAGTGTTTTTATCTGAACCAAACCGTAACGAATACCTAAAATATTAATCGCTACAAAAGCAAATCGCTGCAATAATCCGATTGTGATAAACAAGTCTAGGAAACAAAGAGCAAAGAACAATCCTAACAAGAAAAGCCAATTTCTCATGGCAACTCCAGACCATTGATTTTTGAAAAGGAAGATTAAAACCCCAAGCAAGAAAAGCTGAATTAATTCTAAAAATAGGGCAGGAGCGTATAAATTGGTCACTACAGCAATGTTTAGTGCAATGACTAAAACAGGCAATAAGACCCCTCGATTTAAATATTTAAAGTTTAAAAGCTGTAGGTTTTCAGCATAACCGTTTGTATTAAGGTATTTGATATTTCGAGAAATGTACCAAAATAAAAGACCCATAAAGAAAAATAGCGTAATAAGCCCGCCTGCTTTGTAACCTAAGTAATAAGCGGCAACATTTTCTTCAATTATGATTTTTGCTTTTATATTGTGTGTTACTTTTTTCTTTGCTGCAGAATCGTTAATCTGCCATAAAGAAGGATATTCTTTATTGAAAATACTGATTCCAGATTTCTCCAGTTTTCCTTCAACGGCCACCAAAGCATTAGAGACAGAAATTTTTCGCTGTACAGTAAGTCGTTTTTTATTGTTTAAAGTAGTTTGATTATTCGTCATTAAACTATCAGTGGCAAGATATCTTTTTTTAAGACTTCCGAATTCCTTCTGAAACTGTTTGCGACGAATAGTATCTTTTAATAAACTAATTAAAGTTTTGTCTTTACGAAGATCAATTACACGTTTTTTGATGTTCTCAAGATCTAGATTTTTAGCATTAATTGCTTTGTTCTGCTCTTCTAATTCTTGTTGGATTTCTTGTAGAACCAGTCGGTACATTTGTTGGTTGCGCACATTCGGATTTGCTCCTTTTAAACTAGCTAAGATTAAATCCAGCTTACTTTCTGTACGTTTCATTTCGCCAAAAAGATGACGCGTATCGCCTGCAAAATCAATATCATTGTAAGCAGATTCTAATACTTCGCTGGCTTTTTCAATGGCCATTAAATAATCGCTGTCTGTGGCTGTTGAGTCGTTAAATAGTCTGCCGCGGCTTTCTTTTTTAACAGTTTGTTGCTGTTGCGCGTAGCTGAACTGCGAAAATAATAGAAGTAAAAATAGAGCGGAAAAATAAAAAGTCTTTTTGCTAATAATCATAATTTATGGGCTTATTTAGGGAGCCCAAATGTAATTTTTTTTGCAAGACTTTCAGTTAAGAAAAATGAAATTTAAATAAAGAAACCAATTTCATTTTGTGATGCTATTCTAGGTTTCGTGTAGCGATTTCTTCTTGAATTTCTTTAAGAAAATTAGAATTACAATAAGAAAAGCCATCGATAAAGGAAAGACCATTAAAAAGAGAAATCCTTTTTTGAGGAAAATAAATACAATAAGGAGAAGTAATAAGATGGCAATTAGAATCAAAAGCTTAATGGTTGTTTTAATTTTTTTTTGCGTTTTTAATAACTCTTCGACACTCATTTCGCTTGGTTTCTTTGCTTTCATTTTATATTTTTACTTAGAATTAAAGCAAATTTTAATTAAAAAACGTTCGAAAACAATAGGTCAATTTTTTTTGACTACCCACAATAATTATGGAAGAAATAGAAACTTGTCCAGCACAAAGACTCCTAAAAATGCTGTCTGGCAAATGGAAGGCAGAAATTTTTCGTTTGGCTACAGAATCGCCTTTACGTTTTAATAATTTGCTTCGCCAAATTCAGGGCTCAAATAAACAATCTTTGGCTACAGCTTTAAAAGAATTGGAAGAAGAAGGTCTTTTAGAAAAGATAACGATCAAACTGAAACCGCTTCATATCGAGTATAATTTAACAGAAAAAGGAAAAGCTCTAATTCCTGTTTTTCAGCAGTTGGAGGGGTTGGCATAGATTTTCATTTTTTACTTTTAAAGTAGAAAGATCCTCAAATACTACTCAGTGCTACCATAGCCAATGAAGTTCTCTGAGAATCATCTCCTACATCCAAAAAATAAAAACGTCAGCTAAAAAAGCAAGACCGATTAGTCAATAAAGCTGAATTTATCTTCAAAAACTTGTCCAACTATCGGAATTGGTTTCTTTTGTTCGTTAGCCGCATTTATGATTCCGAAAATCCATAAAATAAAAATAACGTATCCAATGTAGCTCAAAAAGTAAAGCGCTGGAACGATAGTTACAATAATAGACAAAGCAACATTTACGACTAAAGAAACCAGAAAAATTCCGAATCCTTGTTTTAAATGGTATCTCACCAAATCACTTTTAGGTGTTAAATCTTTACTTTTAACAAAAGCTATAATCCAACCAATAATAGTGACATAGCTAAGAATAGAAAGGGTTTTATTATTCATAGTTTAGTTATTTATTGGGTCAAAAATAGAAACTAGGAATAGGACCTGAAATAGTTACTTTGTCTACTGTGCTTTTTGGTTGGTATTGGTTAGATTTAAATCGGTAAGAGGTAAAATGTATTTTTCAAAAGGTTAAATTTCCTCTTTCATTAATTTGAAAAACTGTTCTTTTTTTCCTCGCGAAATGGGCACAACCGATTTGTCATTCATGTGAACCATTCCTTCGCGAGAATAGCTTATAATGGAATTTACATTTATCAAATGCGACTGATGAACGCGAAAAAACATTGGAGGTTCCAGTAAACCTTCATAATTTTTTAAAGGTTTAGAAACCATAATTTTTCGGCCATCAGTCAAAAAGAAAGTGGTGTAAGAACCAGAAGTTTCACATCTTGTAATTTGTTCTAATTTAACTACATACATAGCCTCTTGCGTGGGCAATATAATGCGGTCGGGAGTTTTGGTAAGGTTATTTTGCAATTCGCTTAATTGCTGTTTTTCTAAAACTCTTTCTTGTAAAAGCGAAATCCTTTCAATTGCAGTTCTAAGTTCGTCTGGATCAATTGGTTTTAGAAGATAATCTATTGCGCTGTATTTGAAAGCATTAATGGCGTGCTGTTCGTAAGCAGTTGTAAAAATAAGATGAAAAGAGTTGAAGGAAATTTGTTTTAGAACATCAAACCCAGTTCCGTTTTGAAGCATAATATCCATAAAAACCAAATCGGGCTGCATACGGTCAATTAATTTTACAGCTTCTTCGACACTTTCCGCGTAAGCGATAATCTGAATTTCTTCTGGGGCAACCATTTCCAACATAATGGATAAAGCTTCGCGAATGCGTTGTTCGTCTTCTATAATGATAGTTTTGTACATTTTTTTACAGTATTGGAATATTAATAATAACAATGCAGCCCGTTTCTCCGTTGTCTGCATTGCGCTCTAAAACCTGAAAACCAGCATGCGGATGATCTTTTTGCATTTTTGCTAATCTTTCGTCAGTAATTGTGGTAGAAAGAGATTTATGATTTTCGTTGGTTTTCAATTTTCTCGAAGCTGTAAGTCCAATTCCGTTGTCTTTTATGGTGCAGATTAGATTTCTTTGATCTGTTTGTTGTGAGAAATTAATTTGCAATAAACCTTTTTCTTCCTTTGGTTTTGGCTTTAATCCGTGTTCAACGGCATTTTCAATAAAAGGCTGAATCAAAAGTGGCGGAATAAGAATATCATCTTCAACAGATTCGTCGCAAATAATAGCATATTCAAAACTATCATTCAAACGCAATTGCTGCAATTCGATATAATTCTTTAAAGTGTCGATTTCTTCTCTTAAAGAAATAGTTTCCTTTCTTGATTGTTCTAGAATCTGGCGTGTGAGTTTGGCAAATTTATTCAAATAAGAAACCGCCGGAATCGTATCTTTCTGCAAAATCATACTCTGAATATTTCCTAAAGCATTAAAAATAAAATGCGGATCCATTTGAGAACGCAATAATCTTCTTTCTAACGAAAGTCTAGTTGCAAGGTTTTCAATGGTTTCTTTTTCCATTAATTGCAGTTTTAATTCACTATTGGTTTGTTCTTGCTTTAAAATTTCTTCACGCTTTAAATAATAACGCTGCCTGAAATAGTAGGAACGAAACATAAAAACAAGTCCAAGCAATAGAACTCCAGCAATTCCGTAGCCTAAAAGTTTATTTTGCTGCTCCAACTCATTTTCCAATTCAAGCTGTTTTATGCGCTCCATTTTTTTAGAAGACTCAAATCTGGCATCTGCATTTTGCAAAAGCTTCTGAGTAGTTTCATTATATTTTAACTGATTGTATTTCGTAAACAAGGTATCGTATGCATAATAGGCTTCAAAATCATGACGTTTTGCAGAAACTTCTTTTAAGCAATTGTAAAAAGTAGCCAATAAATAATTATCGGTGTAAGGTAGGCTAAGCTGGTATTTTATTCCTTCAATAAAAAGCATTTCGGCTTTTACATAATTTCCTTTTTCGGTATAATAAAAACCTTGAAGGCCAATGGCGCTTCTGTAGATAATTTTAATATTGTATTTTTTGGCAATTGCAGTAGCTTTTTCGAGGTTGTCAAACAAGGCAGTTTCATTAATTGGTTTCGGACCTTTAGAATAAAGATCTGCCAGGTTGATGTAGGCGATTCCGATATTACTTTTGCTAATAATATCAAAAGATTCTTTTTCGGCAAGTACAACTGTAGTTTTCAAAAAATCCAAAGTCTTTTGCCAATCTTTCTCCGTTCCAGATTCCAGTTTATCGGTCAAATAGCCTCCGTAAGCCAATCTTGCATACAGTTTACTTTCTGGATCTTTTGCTTTATAAGCATGTTCAAGAGCCTCTTGCGCATATTTATGAACCTTTTCTGGCGATGCCGGAGAAAATAGATAGGATATATCGGCCGCGATTTTAGCGCATTGATCATGAGCATTTATTTTTGAGAAAAGCGTATACGAATGCAATAAGTGGTCGATGGCCTGAGGTTTATCATCTATATAAGACTTTAAATTTCCCATTGCTAGAGAAGCAAAAGCTTTAACTCTTGTTTTGTTGCTTTTTTGAGCTAAAATATAAGCTGTGTCTGCATAACGAGTAAATTCTTTTAAATGCAATAAACGCCTTTGTGTAAGAGCGAGATAAGAATAACAAATAACTTCATCGTCGATATTCTTTTTTTTCTTGGCTAAAGCAAGAGCTTGCTGCTGAATTTTTTTACTGGCAGACGAATCAGAAAAACGTTTGGAATAGCCATAGGATGCAATCTTTTCGACAGCCGAAATTTGTGCATTTATAGGGGCGATGAAAACCAAAAAAAGAAACGAGAACAACCATTTCGTTTTCCTGTTTTTGATCTGATTTAAAGTAGTTTTTTCGTGCATATATTGTGGTAATTAAGGCCAAAGTACAAATTGAAAATAGACTGACCAAAAAAATTACCCAGCAAATTTTACAAGAAATTCCCTTGTAAAGTCTCTGTGTAGAAGTGGTTAAAGAGCACTTTTTCTCGATATGGGCATAGAATTACCAAATAAAAATCTAAAGCATCCATTTGCCAATTTCGAATTGTAGCAAGTTGATCTTAGTAGTAATCTTGCTGGTATAAATTATTTTTAAAACTATAAAATTATGAATAAGAATTTTTTTACATTGTTAATGGTTGCTTGCCTTTTTATATCATCTTTAAGTTATGGGCAAGAAGATAAGCGCATTAAAATAGAAATTGCTTTGAAAGATGGTAACAAAACGACAAAAGCGGTATTGCGATCTGCTACATTTTCTTTTACAAAATCTACCGTTAGTGGAACAGAGTCGGAGGTAAAAAACAATTATTATTTTTCTCTTGATTTTGAAAAACAAGATATTGCCTTACTGGCAGTTTTAATGAAAAATAAAGCTGGAGTCGATGGTCAGATTACCATGACTGATACATTTGGAAAGCTTCCTACGAGAAAATTTGATTTTACAAAAGGAAGAGTAGATTCTTTAAGCGATCAATTAACGGCCGACTATACGAGCGCTTACATCTCACTTCTTTGCGATTCATTGATTATTGATGGCGTTAAAATTGAGTAGAGAAATGAATGAACTGAAGAAATTCACAAAAGAAGGAAATCTGTATGTCATGAAAAGACAATACGGCTTTGCTCTAATTGTGGTACTCGCGATGATTGCTTTTACTATTGGAGGCATTTATTATAAAAACAATACAGTAATTGGCATTTTTGGAGTGATGTCTGTTATATGTTTTATTGCGATTTGGCAGGAAGGATTTAGTATTGATCTGGACAGAAATGAGTTTAGAATAAAAAACGGATTGATTAATAAACCCGTTTTGATTCCGATTGCTGATTTTCTCAATTTTGAAGTGGTCAAAGTCAGCCATAATCTTATCACAACAAACGTTTCCTTAAATCTTTATTACAGAAAAGACAACAAGGAGAAATGCACTGGAATTGCCCAAGGTTTTACAGCTAGATCCATGCAGAATTTGATTAATGAAATTAATGAAATTTTAGATGAACATTCGAGAAAGATATAACATCCAAGAAACTCTTTATTCTTTTTCTTTAAATCCGCAAAAGCCATCACTAGATCAATCATGGTGGTTTTTGGCTGGAATAGCGGCAGGAGTAATAGCTTTATTATTGTTTTTTAATGATCTAGGAGAAGAAATGCGCTGGGTGATCGGTATATTTTTAGTATACTTTTTAATTCATTTTTTATATGATATTCAAATTGCTGCTAAAATTCAGTTTACGTTTGATGTTCGTAATAATGCCGTTTATAAAACAAGTCCGTTACTTTCAAAAAAGAAAATAATGAATCTGGATGAAGCCATAATTTTTGTTCAATCAGAAATGGGAAGCTGGTATTATGCTTTAGGAGCAAAGAAAAGCCAGTTTATTAAGTGTTATAGAATTAGTGAAGGATTTAGTTCAGGGAGAAAAAGCGACGAAAGGCAAGATGCGTACGAGAATCTGATTTTAGTAAAAATCGGTAAGCTTCAAGAAAATATAAATTCCAATCGCAATACTTAATTCTGTACTAAAAATACAGTTGCAAAAATTTAAAAACACAAACGGGTTAATTCAATAAGAATTGACTCGTTTTTTGTTTTATAAAGAAGAATAGCAGCATTGAAAGCTAGGAAGATAGGATTAGATTTTGACGATTTGATAGTAAACAAGCTTCATCAATATTGGATTCAATAAAAGCGGTATTCCATATTTCTAAATTGTTAAAAGACCCTTTTGCTAGTTTAAAAAGATGAAATCTTAGAGAATTTAAATTAAATTTGCTTCGTGCGAAAACTAATTGTCTACATATTCATTTTTCTAATCGCTTCAAACAGCAGTTTTGTGCAGCAGTTCTATAAACTGCCAATTCTGATAGAACATTTTCAGGAACATAAAAAACTGCAAGGCGTAAGCTTTATAGATTTCTTGTCTATGCATTATTGGGGAGAAGATTTAAAAGACAATGACGGAGATCGAGATATGCAGCTTCCTTTTAAAACCATTAGCAGCAGTTCGGTTCACTTTGTTTTTATTTTAGACGACAAAGACTTGCTTCCGGTTCCTTTCAATCCAGAATTACCACAATCAAAAATTCCAACTTACAGATCAGATCTTTTTTCAGATCCGAATCTGCTTTCTCTATTTAGACCTCCGATTGCATAATTAATTTTTAAATTTTTCTTGAAGTGGCTGAAACATAGTGTTTTCAGTTGCTCATTTATTATTTTTTAATTAATAAAATATGCTTAATAAAGTAATTCAGTTCTCAGTTAAGAACAAACTGGCAATTGGAATCTTTACACTGCTGTGGATTATCTACGGTGTGTATGAGGTTACCCAATTACCAATTGATGCTGTACCAGACATCACTAATAATCAGGTACAAATTATCACAACAGCTCCATCGCTTGGCGCAGAAGATGTAGAGAGATTAATTACATTTCCAATTGAGCAAGTCATCAGTAATATTCCAAATTTAAAGGAAAGCAGAAGTATTTCCCGTTTCGGGCTTTCGCTTGTAAGTGTTGTCTTTGAAGACGATGCAGATGTATATTGGGCACGTCAGCAAATTGCAGAAAGATTACAGCAAGTAGAAATTGATCGGAATGCAAATTCGCCCGAAATGGCGCCTGTAACAACTGGTTTGGGAGAAATCTATCAATATGTTTTAAAACCAAAACCAGGTTACGAAGAAAAATATTCCTTAGAAGATTTAAGAACCATTCAGGATTGGACCATCAGAAGACAGCTTTTGGGAACAAAAGGAATTGCTGATGTTTCTACTTTTGGCGGAAAATTAAAACAGTATGAAATTGCTGTGAATCCAGCACGATTAAAAGCTCAAAATTTAACGATAAGTGAAGTTTTTACCGCTTTAAATACTAGTAATGAAAACACTGGAGGTGCTTATATCGAGAAAGGACCAACGGTTTCTTACATTAGAAGTACTGGTTTAGCTAAAAGCATTAAAGACATTGAAAACATTGTGGTTAAAAGTACACAAGGTGGACTTCCGATTCTGGTTAAAGATGTTGCCGATGTTAAGATTTCTTCGGCGATTCGATACGGTGCTTTAACAACAGATGAATATGGTGAATCGGTTGGTGGAATTGTAATGATGCTGAAAGGTGAAAACGCTAATAATGTTATTGTCAATGTAAAAGATAAAATTGCTCAAATCGAGAAAATTCTTCCCGAAGGTTTAAAAATCGAGCCTTTTCTAGATCGAACTAAAATGGTAGACAACGCCATTGGAACAGTAGAAAAAAACTTGATTGAAGGCGCATTAATCGTTGTTCTAATTCTGGTTTTATTCTTAGGAAATCTTAGAGCAGGTTTTATTGTGGCTTCTGTAATTCCGTTAGCGATGCTTTTTGCCATTATTATGATGAATACTTTTGGCGTAAGCGGAAATTTAATGAGTCTTGGGGCTTTAGATTTCGGATTAATTGTAGACGGAGCTGTAATTATTGTGGAAGCTATTCTGCATCATCTTCATAGTTCAAAAAAATATCAAACCGCAAATAATATTTCGCAAGACGAAATGGATAAAGAGGTTACAGGCTCGGCAGCGCGTATGATGAATGCAGCAGTTTTTGGACAAATTATCATTCTGATTGTGTATTTGCCAATCCTTTCTTTACAAGGTATTGAGGGCAAAATGTTCAAGCCAATGGCACAGACTGTTGCTTTTGCCATTTTAGGAGCTTTCATTTTATCATTGACTTATGTGCCAATGGTTAGTGCTTTATTTCTAAGTAAAAAAATCAGTTCTAAAAAGAATCTTTCTGATCGTATTATGGAAAGATTAGAAAACGCTTATGAAGGCTGGCTTACTAAAGCATTACGCATTAGAAAAGCAATTGTCATTGGTGCATTTGTGCTTTTTGGAGTAGCAGTTTTATTATTTGGAAGAATGGGTGGAGAGTTTATTCCGCAATTAGAAGAAGGAGATTTTGCCGTAGAAACTCGATTGTTGTTAGGAACCAATCTTTCTACAACAACAGAAACCATTACAAAAATTTCTAAAGAATTAAAGAAAGAATATCCAGAAGTAGAGCAAGTGGTGTCTAGAATTGGAAGCGCAGAAATTCCAACCGATCCAATGCCAATCGAAGGCGGAGATATGATTATTGTTTTAAAGGACAAATCGGAATGGACAAGTGCTTCTTCGTTTCCTGAATTGGCAGATAAAATGACCAAAACCGTTAAACGAATTGCGCCCGGAGTTACAACTGGATTTCAGTTTCCTGTTCAGATGCGTTTTAACGAATTGATGACTGGAGCCAAACAAGATTTGGTTTGTAAAATTTACGGGGAAGATCTTCAGAAACTTTCAGAATATGCTGAAAAATTAGGAGCAATTAGTAAAACCGTTGAAGGCGCGGCCGATTTATACGTAGAAAAAGTAACTGGAATGCCACAAATCGTAATTGATTACAATTGGGCAGAAATGGCGAAATACGGTTTACGTGTGGCTGATGTGAATGCAACGATTAACGCCGCTTTTGCAGGTGCTGTTGCTGGAAGTATTTATGAAGGTGAAAAACGTTTTGATATGGTCGTTCGCGTTGAAGACAACGGCAGAAAAGGAATTGAAGATGTTCGAAACCTTTTAATTGCCACCCCTTCAGGAATGCAGATTCCACTTTATCAAGTAGCAAGTATCGAAGAAGTCGAAGGTCCAAATCAAATTCAGCGTGAAAATGCTAAAAGAAGAATTATTGTTGGATTTAATGTTCGCGGTAGAGACGTTCAATCGATTGTTGAAGAATTGCAGAAAAAAGTGAATCAGCAAATCAAATTTGATCCAGGTTATTATATTACTTACGGAGGAGCTTTTGAGAACCTTCAGCAGGCAAAAGCTAGATTGGGAGTTGCTGTTCCAGTAGCTCTATTAATGATTTTTGCTTTGCTGTACTTTGCTTTCAGATCATTTAAAGAAGGAATTATCATTTTTACAGCAATTCCGTTATCTGCAATTGGTGGCGTATTTGCGCTGGTAATGCGCGATATGCCTTTTAGTATTTCTGCCGGAGTTGGATTTATTGCGCTCTTTGGTGTTGCAGTGCTAAACGGAATTGTTTTGATATCCGAGTTTAACCGAATTCAGAAACAAGGAGAAATTACCGATCCTTTCCAGATTATTTTATTGGGAACAAAAAACAGGTTACGTCCCGTTTTAATGACGGCGGCTGTGGCTTCTCTCGGATTTCTTCCGATGGCGTTGAGCAACGGAGCTGGAGCAGAGGTACAACGTCCGCTGGCAACCGTGGTTATTGGCGGATTAGTTACAGCGACTCTTTTAACGCTTTTTGTACTTCCAGCGATTTATTTAATGACGTATCACGCTAAAGTCTTCACTAAAAAAAGAAAAAAGCACATGAATAATTTAACCATTTTATTGAGTATTCTTTTTATTGGGAATATGGCAAAAGCACAAGAATTACCCATTTCGCTTGACGAATCCATTTCAATTGCGATTCAAAATAACAGAACGATTAAATCGGCTAAATTAAATGAGCAGTCGAAAAGTTACTTGCAAAAATCGGCTTATAATATTCCCCAAACACAAATCGACGCCGATTACGGACAGTTTAATAGCGCGCAGAATGACACTCGTTTTGGAATTAGCCAGACTTTTGCTTTCCCAACAGTTTACAGCAATCAGAAAAAAGCCTTAAAAGCTGATTTTAATAAAGCTAAAGCCGAAGTGCAATTGACTTCGCAAGAAATCAAAACCCGAGTTCGAAATATATACTATGATTATTTGTGGTTGAACAGCAAAAAAGAACTTTTAGTTTACGCTGATTCGATCTATAGAATTATGGAGAAAAAATCAGATCTGAGATTTAAAGCGGGAGAAGCAAATGTTTTAGAAAAAAGCGCTTCACAATCTGCAAGACAGTTTTATAGCAATCAGCTTGTAATGGTTAATAGGGATATTGAAATTGCTTTGAATTCGTTTAATGCCATTCTTCAAGATAAAGTGGAGCACGCTCCAAAAAAGATGAATTTAAAAGCGGTTTTAAATCATTCGTCTATAGAAAATGTAAAAACAGAAAATCTTCCAGCAGTGCAGCGTTCGCAGTTTGAATCGGAAGCGGCTAAATTCAGATGGAGAACAGAAGGAGCAAAATTATTACCTGAAATTACCTTAGGATATAACAATTTGAGCATTATTGGAACTCAAACGAATACTTCAGGTCAGGATGTTTATTATGGTAGTGGACAAAGATTTAATTATGTAAATGCAGGACTTTCAATTCCGCTATTTTTCACAAGTCAGTCGGAACGAAAAAAGGCTGCAAAGGCTGAATACGAAAGCTTTGTTGCACTTTCTGAGGCAGCTAAAATCGAGGTAAAAACGAACATTGAAAATGCAGATCGAGAGCTAAAAAAATACCAAGAAAGCCTACAGTATTATGAAACTGACGGATTAAAAAATGCTCAAACCATTATCGAAGCGTCAAGCAGTCAATTGCAAAATGGAGATATCGATTATTTGCAATGGGTTTTAGTAGTCAATCAGGCCATTACAATCAAAAGTGAATATTTAGACGCACTTAATGCTTACAATAAAGCAGTTGTGACACTTCAAAATCTTAATAATATTTAAAATGAAAAAATATATTGCGGCGTTTATAAGCGCTATATTTCTAATTTCTTGCGGAAATAAGAAGAATGAGGAAACTAAAAATGCTGAAAATAAAAGCATTGATATCATTAAATTAAGTCCTGAGCAAGTTAAAAATGCTGGTTTAGAAAGTGGTAATCCGACTGCAAAAAATGTTAAGGAGGTTTTACAGCTTCAAGGTACAGTAACGGTTCCGCCCAAAAGTGTAATTAGTATTAGTATTCCGTTAGGAGGTTATGTGAAAAGCACCAATCTTATTGCAGGAATGAATGTGCAAAAAGGACAGGTTTTAGCGGTTTTAGAAGATATGCAGTTTATCGAGTTGCAGCAAAATTATTTGATGGCGAAAGAGAAATTCGAATTGGCTCAAAATGAACAAAGAAGACAAAAAGAGTTAAATGCAAACAAAGCGGCAAGTGATAAAGTTTTGGAACAAATTACGACTGAAATGAGAACACAGCGTATCACAATGTCTTCTTTGGAACAAAAATTAAACTTGTTAGGAATTAATGCTAAAACACTGAATGTTGGAAATATTAGCAAAACAATTCGAGTGATTTCGCCAATAAACGGCTTGGTTTCTAAAGTAAATATAAACATCGGAAAATATGTAAGTCCGACAGATATGCTTTTCGAATTAATTGATAAGAAAGACATTGTTCTAACTTTAAACGCGTTCGAAAAAGACGTGACTTCTCTTTCAATCGGCCAAACGGTTATAGCGTATACAAATTCTTCTGATGATAAAAAATATGCCGCTAAAATCGCTTTTATCAATCAAAGTTTGAATGGAGATCGTGCAGCAGAAATTATTTGTAAAGTAAATAACTATAACCCAGAACTTTTGCCAGGACTTTTTGTAAATGCTGAAGTGGAAATAGAAAACAAAAAAGCATTGACTGTTCCAGAAGATGCTGTAGTGCGTTGGGAAGGAAAGTTTTATGTGTTTACAGATATTGGAAACAATCAGTTTCAAATGATTGAGGTAAAATCTGGAGTTAAAAATGAACGTTATAATCAGATTATTTCCGATGCTATTTCCAGCTCATCAAAAGTGGTTGTCAAAAATGCTTACACTTTATTAATGTCTGCCATGAACAATGACGAACAATAATGTTTACTTTTTAATTACAATTTAGAGTTAAACAAGAAAACCCAGTAAATTTAGTTTTACTGGGTTTTTTAATTCTTTGTTTTTCTAATCAATTGATTCTAGCTTTAGTTGTGGGTAGTTCATTTGAAACTTTATATGTGTTATTTTATAATATTGTAAATAAATAAAATAGATTGCCTCAATTGTTTTTGTTTATCAAAATAATTTCATCTCCAGCAATAGCAAAAACGGTATGTTCTGGTTCAGGTTTCAAGATAAATTTCCCAGTAAATTCTCCAAAAGCAGGCAGTATCATCTGATTGCTTTTTTGAAAAAAACAACGCAGTTTCAAGCTTTGAAGGCCTAATCCGCGGAGGATTATTCCAGGATGTATATGTCCTGAGAAATTGAAAAAATTTTCTTTTTCTGTAGGATGATGGGTGAAGAGAAAATGATCAATCTCTAGTGAATCAATGACAAGAATTCCAATTTGGTAATAATGTTTTTGGTCTATTATATCATGATTTCCTGCAATCAAATAAGTTTCTTGATTATGATTGGAAATCCACTCTTCAAATAAATCCCATTCAGCATTTTTGGCGCTGTGAAATAAATCTCCCAAAAAAATGATTTTTTCAGGAAGGAAATAATCCAAAACTTCTGTGATTTTTCTAAAATTTTCAGAAATGGCATTTTGCGGAATAGCAATTCCGTGTTTTCTAAAATGCGTTACTTTTCCCAAATGCACATCAGAAATAATGACTGTTTTTTGTTTCTCCCAAAAAACAGCACCGCTGGAATGAAGTGTAAAGGTTTCGTTTTGTATTTGAATATTCATAAAGATCTATTTCATGTAAGATGCAGTCATTTTCTGAATTCTTTCAGCCAAAGTTTCGCTCGAAAGTTTTTCTCTCAATCGATCGGTAATTATAGGAAAACTAAAAGGAGTCGGTTTCAAGCATTGTTTCCAGATTATTTTTTGATTTGCAATTCGTTCCAAAGCCAAAATCAAACGTCCTTCTTCCAATTGATGCTCAAAGGTTTCACGGTAGGCTTGATGCAATAATAAATTATCGGGCTCAAAATCTCTAAATACTTCAAATAGCAATTGCGAGCCGCTTTGCAAATGTTTGGTCTTAACCATTTTTCCTGGAAAACCTGTAAAAACCAATCCTGAAATTACCGCGATATCTCTAAATTTTCTTCGCGCCATTTCGGTTGAATTTAAACTTTTCTGCAAATCGTGATGCACATATTCGGTTGAAAATAGATTATTGTCTAAAACCGCTTCGATATCTATTTCCTGATCCGAAAGCAATTCGAAACCATAATCATTATAAGCCAAAGAAAATGTGATCGACTGCAATAAACTTATTCTAAAGGCCAATAAACTGGCTAAAGCTTCATGAACAAAACGTCCTTCAAAAGGATAAAAAATCGCATGAAATCCTTCTCGAGTTTTGAAGGTTTCAATTAAAAATTCATCAGAACTGGGTACAATAGATTCTTTGCGCTGTCTTTTAAATAAAGGCTGTAAAGCTTTTAATTCTGGCGAAAGATTATCGGTATTGGCGCGATATAATTCCTGTCTAAGTAATTCGCTCATTTGAGAAGAAAGAGCCAAACGTCCGCCCATCCAACTAGCAATTTTAGATTCTTTCTTCGGACTCGCTTTTTTTACCAAAACCTGCATGTTTCTGATTTTGAATAATTCCAGTTTTTTTCCTGCGAAAATAAATGTGTCGCCAGGTTTTAATTTCGAAATAAACCATTCTTCAATCGTGCCGATATAACCGCCGCTGAGATATTTTACATTCATAACGGCATCGCCAACAATAGTTCCAATCTGCATTCTGTGATGCATGGCAATCATTCTGCTGTTTATTTTGTAACAGCCGTTTTCGTCAATTTCCACTTTTTTAAATTCGTCATAAGCATGAAGGCTTTGGCTTCCTTGTGTGATGAAATTTAAAATCCAGTTCCAATTTTCATCCGAAATGGTTTGATAACTAAAAGTTCCCTGAATTTCTTTGAAAATTTCGTTTGGATAAAATCCGTCAGAAACTGCCAACGTATTAAGATATTGAACCAAAACATCCCAGCTGTTTAAATACGGAACACGATCTTCTATCACGCTGTTTTCGACCGCTTTTTTCAAGGCAGAAGCTTCGATTAATTCAATGGCATGAGTAGCAAGAAAATAAATAACGCTTTCTTTTCCAGGCTGATGTCCGCTTCGTCCGGCTCGCTGCATAAAACGGGCAACGCCTTTTGGACCTCCAACCTGAATAATTGATTCGACAGGAGCAAAGTCAACACCTAAATCTAAACTAGAAGTGCAGACCACGACTTTTAATTCTTCGTTCCGAATGGCATTTTCAACCCAAAGTCTGGTTTCTCTGTCAATGCTTCCGTGATGCATCGCCATTTCGCCAGCAAATTCGGGATATTTTTCTAATAATCTCTGATACCAGATTTCGCAAGCCGAACGAACATTGGTAAAAATAAGCGTCGTTTTACTGGCTTTTATAATTTTTGCCGCTTCATCAATCAGATGCAAACCCATATGTCCGCGCCATGGATAGGTATCCATTTTTTCTGGAATAATGGAAACAACTTTTATTTTCTTGTTAATCACCGCTTTGATTAAAACAGAATTATGATACGCTTCAGAATCTACTCCAAGCAAAACTTCCTGCGCTTGCTGTAGATTACCAATTGTGGCCGAGATTCCCCAAATACGAATATTTTTCGCGATAGTTTTCAATCTTGACAAACCTAATTCTATTTGCACGCCACGTTTGGTTCCAAGCAGTTCATGCCATTCGTCAATTACGATGGAACTGCAATTTTTAAAAATATTAGCATACCCTTTTGTGGCTAAAAGTAACTGCAGACTTTCGGGAGTTGTAATGAGCAAATCGGGCATTTTATTTTTTTGCTTGGTACGTTCTGCAGAAGATGTATCTCCCGAACGAATACCAACTGTCATTGGAATATCTAAATCTGTAAGCACTCTTTCTGCCGCTTGTTTAATCTCAACAGATAAAGATCTCAAAGGCGTAATCCAAATCGCTTTTAATCCTGAATTGTGCTTGGTTCTATAATTCGGGTTTTCTTTGATGTAATTTAAAATGATGGGAAGCCAAAGCGCGTAGGTTTTTCCGCTTCCTGTTGGAGCATTTAGCAAGCCATTTTTGCCCTGCAAAAAAGCAGTCCAAGTCTGGGTCTGAAACGGAAAAGGCTTCCATCCCTGACTTTCAAACCATTCGCTAGCGATCTTAAATAACTGCTCTCTATTCATCTATAAAATCATATTTTTTAAATCTTCGATTGAATTGGCATCTTCAATTTTTTTATCGTGTCGCCATCTTAAAATACGCGGAAAACGGGTTGCCACTCCGCTTTTATGTCTTTTGGAAAGGGCAATTCCTTCAAAACCAATTTCAAAAACCAATTTTGGCGTAACGCTTCTTACAGGTCCAAATCGTTCCAAAGTATTTTTTTTGATGAAATCATCGACCATTCTAAATTCTGCATCGGTTAAACCGGAATACGCTTTCGCGAAAGTGACGAGTTCACGTTCGTTGTTTTCATTTTCCTGCCAAAGGGCAAAAGTATAATCGGTAAACAAATTGGAACGTCTTCCGTGACCGCGCATAGCGTAGGTAAGGACGGCATCAATCGTTAAAGGTTCTATTTTCCATTTCCACCAATCTCCTTTTTTTCTTCCAATTAAATAGGGAGAATCTTTTCGTTTCAGCATTAAACCTTCGCTTTTCATTTCGCGAGACTTTAATCTTTCATTTGTAACATCTTCCCAAGTCGAAAAATGAATCCTTTCTGAAAGCTGTAACGGGATCTCTTTTCCGATTAAAGTCGTAAATAATTCTTCTAATATGGTTCTGCGTTCTTCGTAAGGAAGATTTCGAATATCATTTCCCTGCCATTCCAATAAATCGTAAGCTTTAATGATAACAGGTGTATTTTTCAAAACAGAAGCCGATACATTTTTACGGCCAATTCGGGTTTGCAGATCATTAAATGTCCCAATTTGATTGTCTATAAAAGGAAGAATTTCGCCGTCTATAACTGTTCCGTCTGGAATATTGCCAATGAAAGATTGAAATTCAGGATATTTATCGGTTACCAATTCTTCTCCACGGCTCCAAACATAAATTTCGTTATCGCGAATAATCGTTTGAGATCGAATTCCGTCCCATTTATGTTCGGCACTCCAATCTTCGGGATTTCCTAGATTTTCAAGTTCGCCTTCAATTGGATAAGCCAAATAAAACGGATAAGGTTTTGATAAATAATCGCTGCTTCTTTCGTCCAAAATCAATTCTTGAAACGTAATTGTATTTGGATTCCAGTCGCCCATTAATTTATAAGCGAGTGTGTCTTCATCAATATTTTCGGCTTTAGAAAGTGCTCGAGTCATTAACTTCTGACTTAAACCAATTCTGAAACTGCCCGTTATTAATTTAGTAAAAACGAATCGTTCGTAATAATTTAAATTTAGCCAATTGGTTTGCAAATATTCCTTTTTCTCTAAGTCGGTTTTCTTTTTTAGAGAGATGATTTCCTGTAAAAATTCGGTTAGACTTTTGTCAGAATGTTCTTTTGTGGTTGGAATAACCAAAGCAATCGTTTCGGCCAAATCACCCACAATATGATAACTTTCTTCAAAGAGCCAAAGCGGAATATTAGCCAATTCGTTTGCCCATAAACGTAATAAAGTGGTATTAACGGGTCGAGGAGGGCGACGATGCGAAAGAATAGCGATTGTCCAGACTTTGTCTTCGTCGTTTGCTTTTAGGAAATAATTCGTCAGCGCATCAACTTTTACCGATGTTTTATTAGAACTGTCTAAGGTTTTTATAAGCTCGGCAAAGTTTTTCATTTAATTATAAATTTTGGGTTATGGGTTATGGGTTATGGGTTATAGTTAGACATCGAATAACATTTAACTCTTAACGTTTAACTCCTAACTCCTAACTCCTAACTCTTAACCTATCTAACTTTCCTCTGTGTCATTTGTTTCTCCTTCGTATTGTGTGTTGGCTGTTCGGGCATCGTAACCTAATTCCCTTAAATATCTCGAGAATATATCTGAATATCCGTGAGTGCAGATGACTCTTTCTGCACCTGTCGCTTTTATGCTTTCCAATAAACCGGTCCAGTCGCAGTGATCGCTTAAGACAAATCCGCGGTCAACGGCCCGTCTTCGTCTTGCACCTCTAAAAGCCATCCAACCGCTTGCTGTTCCTGTTACAAAAGGAGTCATTTTTCTAATCCAAGTGCTTCCGTGTGCGCTTGGCGGAGCAATTACAATATTGCCTAATAAATCTTCTTTTTTAGTTTCTGCAGTTACTCGTATTGTTGGGGGCAAATCAATCATTGGACGAACAATATTGGTCATATTTTCAATTGCGCCATGCGTGTAAATTTGTCCAATGCTTGTGTCGAGATTTTTTAATAATCGTTGCGCTTTTCCTAAGGAATATCCAAAGAGGACAGACGTTTTTCCTTCTGCTCGATTTTCTGACCACCAATTATTAATTTCAGTCATAACATCTGCTTGCGGTTCCCATTTAAAAGCGGGAACTCCGAAAGTACATTCGGTTATGAAGGAGTGACATTTTACAACTTCATACGGAACTGAAATTCCGTCGTCTTCTGTTTTATAATCGCCTGTAAAAACCCAAATTTCACCTTTATATTCCACTCTAATTTGTGCTGAACCAATAATATGTCCTGCTGGATGAAAAGAGAATTTTACGCCGTTTATAGTAAAAGTTTCATTCCAGTTTTTGCCCGAAACATTAATGTCTCCCAAACGATGTTTTATAATTGGAATATTAGAATAGTGTGTAATATAATTTTGGTGTCCCCATCTCGCATGATCAGAGTGACCATGTGTAATAATGGCATTGGTTACCGGCCGCCACGGATCGAGATAAACATCGGCCTGCTGGCAGTAGATTCCTTTGTCGTTAAATTGTAATAATGGCGGATTCATTTTTTTGACTAGATCATTAGAAAATTTGATACTTAGATAATTGTTTTTTAGGAGCTTGCTGCTATTATTAGATAGGCGATAAGTGATATGCTCAATACAAACAGCATCATTGTAATAAAGGTAAGCATTGCTGTCGAATATTGATACTTTCCTTTTTTTAATAGTTTGATAGTGTGAATGTAGCGTAAGTATGATAGCAAAATAGTCAATGCTCCAGCAATTAATAAACCAATACCTAAATAGATGGTAAAGTTACTATTGGGCGGGACAGTTTCTGCTAAATGTTTAGCGGGAACATGTTTTAGAAATAAGGAAAATTTTACTGCTACAAATCCGAAAACCATGATCCCAATTCCAGTGCGAAGCCATGCTAATAAAGTTCTTTCATTAGACAAGTATTCATTCATAGCTTCCTGATCATTTTTTGGCGACATAACTGTTTTAAGATTTTTTAGTATTCAAAATTTGTGTAAGGTGGACAGTTATATTTATCATCCTCATTATCTAGATTGTAGCTGTCATAAGGATTTGATTCGTTATAGGAAGGAAAAGTATTGTCCTCAGCCAGATTTAGTCCGCTCTCTACGATTTCGTAACAACCATCAGAAAAATGATCGCATTGATTTCTATAATTGGTATCATGATTTTGCCCTGAAGTAAACTCTTCATCCAAAGCTTCATTTTCATGTGCAGTATCAATATGATCAGGTTTTCTGCACTTAAGATTGTTTAATCTTGCAATTTTTAGGTTGTCAGTATCTGTTCTCATAACTACTATTCTCATAACTACTATTTTTAAGTTGTAATTTTCGACTTTTGATATATACAAATTTGAAAATTAGCTACTTGAAAAAATTATAAGATTTGAATTTAATTTTACATGATTCGTTTCTGTAAAATTTTGTCTTAATTTTTATTTTATAAAATTCAATTATAATTCTGTAAAATAAGTACTTACGTATTTTGCAACTTTGTATATATTAATAATTTTAAAAATTATAACATTATGGAAACTTCAAGAAAAGATTCGAAATCTGGAATGAAAGATTCTGGAAAAACTCAAAAATCAACATCTGGTTCTAGAGCAAAAAGCGCTACAACAAAATCAACAGATTCAAAAGGTAGAGCTGGACATTAATTTTTTTAGTTTTCTAAGTAGAACTAAATAATAAAAGCGTGCTGTTTAAATGTAGACAGCACGCTTTTACGTTTTATTAAGCTTAAAGTTTATTTTAAAACTTCCTGAATTGTTTTTACAAAAGTTTCAATTGGCTGAGCACCCGAAACAGCATATTTGCGATCAAATACAAAGAAAGGAACTCCTTGAACTCCAATTTCGGCAGCTTCTTTAATATCTGATTGTACTTCTTTAAGAAATAAGTCTTCGCTTTCTAGCACTTCTCTAATTTCATTTTCTTCTAAACCAGCCTGGATTCCTAATTTAATCAAGGTTTGACCATTGTTTAGATCTTCTCCGTCAGTAAAATAAGCTTTAAAGAAAATTTCTTCCATTCGATCGCCAATATTTTTAGTTTTAGCCAATTGAATGATTCTATGTGCGTTTAAAGAATTTGAGATAACAGCCTTATCAAAATTATAATCTAAACCAACACTTTTAGCGCGTTCTGCGACACCTTTGTGCATTTCTTTAGATTGTTCAATAGACATGCCTTTTCTTTCTGCTAAGAACGTGTAAACATCCATGTCTGGTTGTGATGTGATTGTTGGATCAAGCTGAAAACTTTTCCATTCAATTTCAAATTCGTCATTAGGAAATACTGCAAGCGCAGTTTCCAACTGTCTTTTTCCGATATAACAAAACGGACACATGATGTCCGACCAAATTTCTATTTTCATTTTACAAAGATATAGAAAATTGTTGTTTCATGTTTCATGTTTCATGTTTCAAGTTGATATGCTATTCGTTTTTCTAACCGCGAAGTGCGCTAAGATTTTACGCAAAGTTCGCTAAGGTTTTTGTTTAGTATTGTTTTGGAACGCACAGTACACAAAGATTTTACGCAAAGTTCGCCAAGTTTTATGTTTAAGATTTTATAGAATGCTAAGCACACAAAGCTTTGCGAAGTCTGCAGTTAAAAAAACACAAAGCTTTGCGAACTTTTATTCTTTATAAAGACTTAGAGAAAAGAAAACTTAGCGAACTTTGCGTAAAATCTTTGTGCACTTTGCGTTAAAAATTAAAGACAAAGCATATCAACTTGAAACCTGAAACTTGAAACCTGAAACTTGAAACCTGAAACTTGAAACAAAATAAAAAACCGCAACTCTTTATAGGAATTGCGGTTTCTAGGTATAAAAAATGGTTGGTTAATAGCGATATCTTTTTTTTTTACAATGATAGATCTTTTATTTAAAACTAAAAAACATCCCTGTAACAGAAAGAAACTTTAATGTTAACTATTTAACATTACAGGCATTACAAGCATTGTTACTGTTTCTCCTTCTTCTAAACCATCAACTGGCGTTAAAATACCAGCTCTGTTTGGTAAAGACATTTCAAGCATAATCATGTCAGATTGCAGGTTTGTTAGCATTTCAGTTAAGAAACGAGAGTTGAAACCAATTTGCAAATCATCGCCTTGATAATCACAAGTCAATCTTTCTTCTGCTTTGTTTGAGTAATCGATGTCTTCTGCAGATACGTTTAATTCTGCTCCAGCAATTTTCAAACGAATCTGGTGCGTAGTTTTGTTAGAGAAAATCGCAACACGACGAACAGAGCTTAAGAATAAAGAACGGTCAATCATTAATTTGTTTGGATTCTCTTTCGGAATTACCGCTTCGTAGTTTGGATATTTTCCATCGATTAAACGACACATTAAGATATAATTGTCAAATGAGAAAGTTGCATTTGAATCGTTGTACTCAATTTTTACTTCAGCATCAGAAGTTCCTAAAATACTTTTTAAAATGTTTAAAGGTTTTTTAGGCATGATAAAATCTGCAACTTGAGACGCTTTAACGTCTGTACGAGAGTATTTTACCAATTTGTGAGCATCTGTTGCCACGAAGATTAATCCTTCTGGTGAAAACTGGAAGAATACTCCAGACATTACCGGACGTAAATCATCGTTTCCTGCCGCGAAGATAGTTTTGCTTACTGCAGTTGCTAAAACCTCTGCAGGAACAAGTGTTACAGATGGATCTTCAAGACTTACTGCTTTAGGGAATTCTTCTCCTGCAGCATAAGCCAAGGCATATTTACCAGAATTAGAGCTAATCTCAACTGTGTTATTGTCTTCAACAGTAAAAGTTAACGGCTGCTCTGGGAAAGTTTTTAAAATTTCAAGCAAAAGTTTCGCAGGAACAGCTACACTTCCTTTGCTTGTAGAATCGATAGATAATGTAGCCGACATAGTCGTTTCAAGATCTGAAGCTGAAACGGTCAACTCATTATTGTTTAGTTCAAACAAAAAGTTGTCTAAAATTGGCAACGTATTGTTGCTATTGATTACACTACCTAAAACTTGTAATTGTTTTAATAAGTACGAACTCGATACTATAAATTTCATCTGTTTTATTTTATTTTTTGATGGATGCTTTAGCAAATAAAGGGCTAAATATACGGATTACAAATATATCTTAAACTATCTAAAGTATTACATTTTTTTATTAACATCTATTTGCTGTATTTTCTTTTTCTTACAAAAGTAAATACAAGTCCGAAAACCAATAAAATTAGAATTGGAACTCCGATAGTTATGAATTGCGTAAAGGTATAGTTTTCGTAAACTTTTTCTTTGTCTAATAAAGGCAGTTCTACATCTTTACTTCTAATGTTAATAAGTCCAGTATCGTCTAAAAGATAATTGATACAATTCATTACGAAGTCTTTATTATCATATAGGTTTCCTGTTCTTTGGTCGTAACCTAGTTCAACTGGCATCATGTTTTTGTCCAATTGATTTCTTGCAATGTCTCCGTCGGCAACCACAATCATTTTATTTGGTTTTCCTTGTGCTGTAAAAGAATTGTCTTTAAAAGGCAATACTCTGTTTTCAAAAGCAGAATGAAAAGAGCCTTCTAATAAAACAGCAAGCGGTTTATTTCCTTTATTCAAATAATCCTGCGGAGTCGTTTTTTCGGTAACCATGTTCAGGTTAACCTCTACAGGAGAACCAATTGTTTTAGAATATTGAGAAGATTGCAATAAAACGGTTTTCTTGATTCCGTTTTTCAAAGTGTCAATCGGATTTGCAAAATCGAATTTAATTCCGCCCAAATTTTTAACGATAGGGTGTTGGCTCGTTGGAAAAACCTGCGGAGCAAACTTCCAGACAAAATCCTGATATTGAGTAGCACTTCCTTGTTCGCCAGTTGCTAATTTTATCGGAGTTCCTTGTTCGTCTTTAATTAAATCAGGATTAATTCTGAATCCGTATTTAAAGAACATATCGTTTAGATTTAAATCTCTCGGATAGGCCAGAGTTGCGCCCATATCATTATACAAACTATCCATATCGGCAGCGACTTGGTCAATTAGCCAAAGCGTTTTTCCGCCGTTCATGATAAACTGATCTAGAACTTCTTTTTCTTCGTCAGAGAATTTTTCTGTTGGTTTAGAAATAATGGCTAAATCGTATTTTTTTAATGCATTTAAAGTCCCATTCGGATCTTTAGCAACAGAATCCAAAGTAAAAGGGCCAATGAAATAGCTTTCGCGAATCTGCATCAGCATTTTGGCAACGTGAACTTCGTTCAATTCGCCATTTCCTTTTATAATCGCAACTTTTTTCTGTTTGTCTTTTGTAATTTTATTGATAGCATCTGCAATAGAATATTCTAAATGTTGAATTGATCCAATCACTTTCTGAGTTGTAGAAGCTCCCATTATATTTTTCAATAAAGGAATATTAACTTCTTTATTGTTGTAAACTGCAACTGCCCAAGGAAAAACCATTGCTTGAGATTGTTTTCCTTTGTCGTCAACCGTAATATTTATTGGAGTTAATCCTTTTTGGAAAAGCGATTTTGTCAATTCGTCGCTTTCTTCTTCATTTTCTAAAGGATCAACAAATTCAAAAACAATATTGCTATTATAGGCTTGAAATTCTTCTAATAACTGTTTGGTTTCCTGCTGCAAACGTCTAAAATCTGCTGGAAGATCACCAGCCATATAAATTTTTATAGAAAGCGGATTCTTGATTTGTTTTACAATTCCTAAAGAAGTTGGCGATAAGGTATAACGTTGATCTTTGGTTAAATCAAAACGATGAAAAAAGAGTGTCCCGAGAACATTTAGAACAACTAAAATAAAAATAGTGATGCCTAATGTCTTTAAATTTTGCTTTGTAGATAGTTTCATTAGGCTTTAAAAGATTTTAATTGGTAAACAGTAAAAGACAAGAAAGCAATAGCAATGCTTAAGAAATAAATAATATCTCGAGTATCGATAACGCCACGGCTCATACTTTTAAAATGATTCTGCATTCCTAAAACCGAAATAAAATTGTTTGAACCAGGAATTAAAGATGCCAACCCTTCGAAACCAAAATAAAAGAAAAAGCATAAGAAAACGGCAACAATAAAAGCCACAATCTGATTTTCTGAAAGGGTAGAAGTGAAGATTCCGATTGCGGAATAAGAAGCAATTAGAAATAACAGTCCGAAATAAGAACCAATTGTACTTCCCATATCAATATTGCCTTCTGGCGAACCTAAATCTGAAATTACTTTTACATAAATTAAGGTTGGAATAATGGCTAAAATGATCAACAAAAATGAACCAAAAAATTTACCATTTACAATTTCCCAGATTGATAAAGGTTTTGTCAAAAGTAATTCTAAAGTTCCTTGTTTTTTTTCGTCAGAGAAACTTCTCATGGTTACGGCTGGAATCAAGAAAATTAAAATCCATGGCGCCAATGTGAAAAACGGAGTTAAATCGGCATAACCTGTATTTAGAATATTATAATCTCCTTCAAATACCCATAAAAAGAGTCCGTTGCTGATTAAGAAAATCGCAATGACCAAGTAGCCAATAGGAGAACCAAAAAAGGATTTTATTTCTCGTAAAATGATTGATTTCATTCTTGTTTTGTTTTTTATTGTTTCATGTTTCAAGTTTCATGTTCTTGAAACGACTTATAAATTATTTTCCGTGTGTAATTTTTATAATTTTCGAGTTTCTAGCATCAATAATTATTAAAAATGTCCCTCCGACATAATTTTCAGGCAATGTTCCAGAAATAAACCAGTAATTTTCTAAGAGGTAAATTTCATATGGCCTTTGTTTTTCTATCTTTTCTTTTCCGTAGATATCAAATAAAATTGGTTCTGCGATTTTAATTGCAGTAACACTATCTTTTATAACTAACTTCTCATTATCGATAACATTATGCTGTGATTTTTTAGATAAAGCAATTTTTAATTCTTCATTCGCATTTTCAATCCCTAAAACTAAACGCTTATTTTGTGTACAACTGCTAAGTGTAATTAGTAAAAATGATAAGAGAAAATATTTCATAATTTGATTTTTTATTTCATCCTTCAAGTCGCACAGACTTAAACTTGAAACTAATTTAAGCTCACCAATTTATCCACGCTCCACGCTTCTGGTTTTGCATTGAATAATTTTTTTGTAAAATCCCAAACGGTATTAAACAGTTCAGAGTTTCTGTAATTTTCTAAATCTTCTTCGGTTTCCCAATAACTGTAGGTAAAAAAGATGCATTTATCATTTTTGTCCTGATACAATTCTAAAAAACGATTTCCTTCTGCATTTCGTATTTTCTCTTTCACCGATTCAAAATTCTCTAGAAAATCAGGAATTTTTTCTTCGTGAAAACTCATTTTTACTATTCGAACAAACATGTATTCAATTTTAGATTTTAGAATTCAGATTTTAGATTTTTTTGAAAGCTAAAGTCTTACAGGTGCGCAAAAATACCAAATTTGATTGTTGTTTTAAATAAAAATTGAAATATTATAAATGTCGATTTTTAAATTCTATTTTGACAGTATTTTCAAACATAGCTCGTGGTTTCAACCACGGGAAACGTTGAGTGATATGCGTTGCGTCCCCGTGGTTGAAACCACGGGCTATGTTTATGATGTAATGAATAATCTGCTCAATCAGCAAAATCTGCGAGAGAATTAATCTAAAGTCTGAATTCTAAAATCTAAAATTAATTTACGAGAATTTAATCGTAATCACATCACGATAGTTTAAACCAAGTAAACTATTTGCAGAGCCCACTTTAGAAGGATTGCTTCTAAAAATAGCAATTTCAAGAAAACCAGCTTCATTAAAAATAGCCAGTTTTTCTCCTTCATACGTTTTAATCGGATATTTATCTGAAGTTGCAATAGCCGAATAATTGGGCAGAATGGTTTTGATGCTTTTTGGACTCATCACAATTTCATAAGGACGTCCGCGTGAAATTTCTAAGAATTGTTTTTTAGAAATATTCGTTACCACGTTTCCAAAATGATCGATGTAAATGATGTTTCCTTTTATAGAATTTCCGTCGTCGGCTACAAGAGCTTGCAATTCGGTAGCTTCTTTAATAGATGAAATCTCTTTTCCAATTACATTCAATAAGCCGCCTCTAGATAGGTGAGAAGCTACTTGAATAAAAATATCCAAATCGGTAGCTTCAATCGGGAAACGATCATGGATATTAATTGCCACAATTTTCTGCGGAACGATTTTTTGCGTCAACATACTTAAGATTCCGTTATCGGCACAAATAAAATAATGATCGTTCCACTGCATAGCAATGTGCTGGTTTTCTTTATTGCGTTCAATATCAACCCCAATAAGGTGAACCGTTCCTTTTGGAAAGCTCAAATATGCGGCTCCAATAATATAACTTGCTTCGGCAGTATTAAAGGGATCAATGTCATGAGAAATGTCAATGATCTGAACTTCTGGATTTTCAGAAAGTATTTTACCCTTCAGCGACCCCACAAAGTGATCTTTCAAGCCGTAGTCTGTAGTAAGGGTAATTATTGACATAATTTTGTTTATAACTATTGATAGTATTTAAATCTAAATTTCATTAAATTTGAGAAATGCAAAGCTAATAATAGTAAACACAAATTGAAAGAAAGAAAAGACAATTTATAATTTTTAAAGCATTTGCAAGTTACAATATTCAGTAACACGGATTTAAGTTTATTTTGACAAAACTGAAAACCGCAACTGAATACGGTGATAAAAAAAGACCCGACAACCACTAAATATTAAAAGGAATTTTTAATTTAAAACTACTTCATTTGAACGAAAGAATAATCGAGCTAGTAGATATTGCACCAAAAGAATTTTGGGGCGCGCAGGACAGCCATTTAGAAATCATTAAAAAGTATTACCCGAAGCTTAAAATCGTAGCGCGAGGGACAACTTTAAAAGCATTTGGCGAAAAAGAAGTTTTAGACGAATTCGAAAAAAGATTTCAAAGATTAATGCTTCATTTTACACGTTACAACAATATTGACGATAATGTAATTGAGCGTGTAATTATGAGTGATGGTCAGGAAGAAAAAATAGCTTATGATCATGATAAAATCTTAGTTCATGGTGTTGGCGGTAAGATTATCAAAGCAATGACGCCAAATCAGCAATTGCTGGTTGATACGATTAAGAAAAACGATATGGTCTTTGCTATTGGTCCTGCTGGAACCGGAAAAACTTATACCGGTGTCGCTATGGCGGTTAAAATGCTAAAAGATAAAGAGGTAAAAAGGATCATTCTGACGCGTCCAGCGGTTGAAGCGGGAGAAAATCTCGGGTTTCTTCCTGGGGATATGAAAGAAAAACTAGATCCTTACATGCAACCATTATATGATGCATTGCGTGACATGCTTCCGAACGAAAAATTAGAGGATTATATTTTGAAAGGAATAATTCAGATTGCGCCACTTGCGTTTATGCGTGGGCGTACGCTTGACAATGCCTTTGTAATCCTTGACGAAGCACAAAACACCACACATTCACAAATGAAAATGTTTTTAACCCGTATGGGAAAAAACGCCAAATTTATGATTACAGGTGATCCAGGACAGGTCGATTTACCACGAAGAACTATTTCTGGTCTTAAAGAAGCTATTTTGGTTCTGAAAGACATAGAGGGTATCGGAATTATTTATTTGGATGATAAAGATATCGTTCGACACAGATTGGTTAAAAAGGTGATTGACGCTTATAAACAAATCGAAAATCACGATTAATAATTATTGTAGTGAAATGTTAAATGTAAATCGTGAATTGTGTTTTAGCATTTATTAATATTCGTTTTGTACGTTTCTAGTAAAGGTGCAAAACGAATATTTTTTTTGAAGCATATTAATATAAAAAATCAATGACGATAAGAATTTTTAGTCTTTTAATTTTGATTTGTTTTTTTTCATGTAAAAAAATAGAAATACCAGTAAATAAATTTGTTGGAGTTTGGTATGATACGGAGTATATTGTGCCAGGCAGGCATTTGTTAAAGATAAATAAAGACAGCACTTTTTCTTATAAAGGAGCGGGGTGCGACTGGAGAGTAATTTCCAAAGGGAAATGGAAATTGGTAGGGGATTCTATTGAATTAAACAGTACAAGTAGCGATACATGTTATAGAATGTTTCCATATACAAGATGTATAAAATTTGGTGAAACCAGAAGAAAAGATACGTTGACTATACCAAATTGTAATCCTAACCAAAATGCCGACTTTTTAATTTTTTCAAAAGAAAGATTCTATCTTAAAAATGATTCTTTAGTTTATGAATTTAAAGCTTCTTCTAATTGTTCAGGTTATGACACGTTAAAAAGAGTTTATGCGCGTACTGCGAAAATTAAAAAAACGTATTAAAAAATGAAACAACTAGATGATTTCTATTTAAACCAAGAAGAACCCATAAAAGGAATATTTTTGGCATTAAAAGAAATCATTCTAAAACAAGATTCAGATATTACAAATACTTTGAAATACGGAATGCCCTTTTTCTGTTATAAAGAAAAAATGTTCTGTTATTTATGGATTCATAAAAAATTCAAAAAGCCTTATATGGGAATTGTAGAAGGAAAACATTTTGATGAGCCTTTTTTGGTTCAGGAAAATCGTTCGAGAATGAAGATTATGATGTTTGATAGTAATGAAGATTTGCCTTTGGAGCAGATTGAAACTATTATTAAAAAAGCAATAAATTTATATAAAACAGGAATTGTTAAGATTTAAAATGTTTGAATAGCAATATTTAACGGAATAGTTAAATAAATAATAAACTTACCTCAATTTTAGCCTTCAGGGCTTGTAATCTTTGTCTAGCCGAGCTTAAAACCGTAAATTTGCACATCATCGAATTTGATAATTAATATGACAAAACTTAAAAATATAAAAGTTGTAGTAAGTGACCTTGACGGAACTTTACTCAACCCACAACACAGAATTTCAGATTACACCAAATCAATTTTTCAAGAACTTCACAATCAAGGCTATTTGATTGTTGTAGCTACAGGCCGTCATCACCTTGATGCCATGGCTATTATCGAAACACTTGCGGTACCGGTTTATCTGGTAAGTTCTAACGGAGGAAGAATTCATTCGCCAAATAAAGAAGAACTTTTCGCTTTTAATTTGGACAGCGATGTGGTTAAAGCGGCATTAAATATAGAAATCGATCCAGATGTTACAGTTGTATTATTCAAAGAAAACGTTTGGCAGACCAATAAATGGAATGAAAGATTAAACTCTTTTCAAGCCGAATTAAAATACCGTCCAGAATTAGTAGATTACAAAACTATAGAGGATTTCAAAGCAATTAAAATCTTCTTTTCATGCGATAATCACGAGAAGTTGGTAAAAGTGAGAGATGCTGTTTTAGCAAATTCTTCAGAGCATTTACATCATGCTTTTAGTTTGCCAACTTGTCTAGAATTTATGGACAAATCTATAGATAAAGCGGTTGCTATTGCAAAAGTGCTAGAAAAAGAAGGATTTACGATGGAACAAGCGGTTTCGTTTGGCGATGGTTTTAACGACTTGCAAATGTTGTCTGCTACCGGAAGAGGATTAATTATGGGGAACGCTCCTTCAATTTTAAAAGATGCTTTGCCAGATTTAGAAGTAATTCAAACCAATGCAGAAGACGGAGTTGCAAAATATATTGCATCTAAAATTTTAGATAAAGAATTAGCGACAAGTTAATTTAGAATCATATTCAAACTAAAATCCTTAAATAATTTATTTAAGGATTTTTTTATTTCTGAATCTTAAAATTTCATGGTGTAACTCTCTGAAATAATTTTAAATTTGCATTCATAAAAAACAACACAACAAATGAGCAACACAATCACAACTACAGATTTTAATTTCCCGAATCAGAAATCAGTTTACCGCGGAAAAGTTAGAGAAGTTTATAATATTAATGATGAACTTTTAGTAATGGTGGCAACAGATAGACTTTCGGCTTTTGATGTAGTTTTGCCAAAAGGAATTCCGTACAAAGGACAAATCCTAAATCAGATTGCAACAAAATTTATGGAATTGACGCAAGATATCGTTCCAAACTGGCTGATTGCAACTCCAGATCCAAACGTTGCTGTTGGACATTTATGTGAGCCTTTTAAAGTAGAAATGGTTATTCGCGGTTATTTATCTGGTCATGCAGCTCGTGAATATGCTGCGGGTAGAAAACAAATCTGCGGTGTTACTATGGCCGAAGGCTTAAAAGAAAACGATAAATTTCCAGAACCAATTATTACACCAACTACAAAAGCAGATAACGGTTCTCATGACGAAGATATTTCTCGTGAAGATATTTTAGCAAAAGGAATTGTTTCTGAAGAAGATTATTTGGTTTTAGAAAAATATACTCGCGCTTTATTTCAAAGAGGAACTGAAATCGCTGCAAAACGCGGATTGATTTTAGTGGATACCAAATATGAGTTTGGAAAAACAAAAGAGGGTGTTATTGTTTTAATTGACGAAATCCATACTCCAGATTCTTCTCGTTATTTCTACGCTGACGGATATGCTGAAAGACAGGCTAATGGAGAGGAGCAAAAACAATTATCTAAAGAATTTGTTCGCCGTTGGTTGATCGAAAATGGTTTTCAAGGCCAAGAAGGACAACAAATTCCAAATATGACAGACGAATATATTGAGTCTGTTTCTGAAAGATACATCGAATTATTTGAGAATATTTTAGGAGAAAAATTTGTAAAAGCAGATATTGACAATATTGATCAACGTATTGAAAAAAACGTATTAGATTACCTTTCTTCAAAATAGTAATTTCGGGTTTAAACTAACGATTTAAACCATGAAATTTATAACCAAAAAAAATGCCCTGCTATTTGTATGTTTTACAGCAGGGCATTTTCTTTTTGCGCAGATTGATAAAAATGCGACAAAGGAAACTAAAAACTTATATCAGAATCTTAAAACCATTTCCAAAAAGCATATTCTTTTCGGCCATCAGCACGCGCTTGAATACGGACACGGATGGAGTAATGAGCCTAATCGTTCAGATGTAAAATCGGTTACGGGTTCGCATCCTGCCGTTGTTGGTATTGATTTTAGCGATTTTTCTGGTCGTTCCAAAGACCAAATTGAAAAGGCTAAAGATTTATTGCGAAAAAATGTAATCGATACGTATGAAAGAGGCGGAATTACAACTGTTTCTTGGCATTTTAATAATCCAGCTTCTGAAGGAGGATTTTATTGGAAAGACGGAATTTCAGCTGCTTCCCTGTCTTTGATAAAGCCTGGAGGTTCTCATCATGAGGAATACAAAGAAATTTTAAAAACAATTGCCGATTTTGCCCATTCCGTCAAAGCTAAAAACGGAACACTTTCTCCAATGATTTTCAGGCCCTTTCACGAATTTGATGGCGATTGGTTTTGGTGGGGGAGAACGCATACTTCTCGACAAGATTTTATTGCGGTTTGGCAGTTTACGGTTTCTTATTTGAAAGATACTTTAGGGGTTCATAATTTTATTTATGCTTTTTCTCCTGATAATAAATTCAATTCTGAAGCAGAATATTTAGAGCGTTATCCAGGTGATGAATTTGTTGATATGCTTGGCATGGATGATTATGGAGATTTTGGAAGAGATGGCAAATACGATCTAGATGCTGGACTAAGAAAACTTAAAATATTTTCTGATTTGGCTATAAAAAAGAAAAAATTAGCTGCATTTACAGAAACTGGACTGGAGTCAATTCCTAATGAAAAGTGGTGGACAGAAGTTTTAATTAAGACTTTAAAATCTGAAAATCTGCAATTGGCTTATGTTTTAGTTTGGAGAAACGATGTTACAAGTCCAACGCATTATTATGCGCCTTTTCCGGGACAAGTAAGCGAAAAAGATTTTATAAAATTCTATGATGATCCTTTTACTTTTTTTGAAAAAGATTTGAAGAACATTTACAGCAAGAAATTTAAGATTTAGTCTATTATTCAACGAATTAAGAACGCAATTTAGGTCAAACTAAATTGCGTTTTTTTATTTTTTTGAAGTAATCATGCAACCTTATCGAGTTTTAAGTCGTCTAACTAGTAAATCATCATCATCATCAATCATTTAACAAACAATCATCATGAAAAAATCAGTAGTTATTTTAGGATTATTTTTCCTTTTTGGAAATGTTTCTATTGCATCAAATTCGGCAATTGCAGCTAAAAATCAAGTAGAATTTTCAGTTTATGGAAAATCTCCGTTGCATCTCGCCATTAGCAAAGGCGATTTTGAAGCCGTTAAAAAGTTCGTTTTGTATGGAACCAATGTCAATAAAATGGAGAATAATATGACGCCATTAATGGTTGCAGCAAGATTTAACCATTGTGACATTATTAAATTATTGCTTGCCAATGGAGCAGATTCCTCAATCGAAAATTCACACGGTTTAACCGCTTTGCATTATGCAGAGTACGCAAAATCAGCAGATTCGATTACTATTTTGAAGACGCTAAAAGAGAATCGTAAGAATAAATAGTAAATAGAAAAAGAAAAGTGCAATTCAACAACGGAATTGCACTTTTTTATTTTAGAAATATAAAATGTTATTCCATTTTCTCTTTTAAATTTTCTAGACCTTTTTGCAGATCGTTTCCAATCATTTGGTCCATTTTTAGCATCGGAAGCATAATATTTGTTGGATAAGGAATTACACCGCTGATTCCCCATCTTACTTTTGTCTGATTTTGTGAAACAGGTTCAGTAGACATAAAGCCAATTGCAGTATCTTCCATAGGTTTTTTTAAAACGAAGAGCAAAATCCAAACGTCTATTTTCGGTTATTTTTGTGATCTCTTGTTCGCCAACTCCAACTTCTTTTACATTGCTTTTCCAAGAAGATACAGCGCCAACGGCGCCATCTGTTCCTTTGTAACTAATCGTTATTTTCGGATCCCTTTTGGCCCAAACACTAAACTCATTTTGGTTCTTTAAGGATCTGACATATTTAAAAACACTATCAGCAGGTTTGTTGATCGTAATTTCTCTTTCAACCGAATATTCCTTCGGCATAAAATAGGCAACAATTAAAACAATCGAAATAAATAAAATTAAAATGACTAGTAATCTTTTAATGAAAATCATGTTTTTTTGTTTTTAAGGTTAGTGGTTTTTGGATAGATTTTTTTTGACTAAGTAAAGAACTATAGGGCATTAGATTGAAAAGCTATCTTTTTGATTTTTAATCCTATAGTAAATTTAAAAAATTATTTGAAAGTTTGAAATGAGGGTGGTTGCAAAAAAGATTAAAAATAAATAAGATTTATTGTAACATTTTCTTTTTTATGTAGTCTATTATAGTAAAACCATTAATTTGGTAACGTTTGGGTTCTTTAATTATCGTATTATTAAGTAACTGTTAAGAATTGGTTAAAACATGGTACTTTGTAATACATAATACGATAAAATGAATTACTTTTACATCAGAAATTAAAATCATCAATAATCAATTAATAAACAATCAATCATTATGAAAAAATCAGTTATTTATTTAGGACTAGCCTTGGTAACATTTGGAAATGTAGCAATGGCTTCAAACGGAGTTTCAACTGTTAAAAATCCAATTGAACGTACAGGTTATACAGCAAACCCTTTAAATGTTGCTATTAGCAAAGGAGATATTGAAACAGTTAAGAAATTTATTGAGTACGGAGCAGATGTAAATTTAATCTCAGAAGATCTTACTCCATTAATGACAGCTGCACGTTATAACAAATTTGAAATCATTAAAGTTTTATTGGCAAATGGCGCAAAAGCTAGTGCAAAAAATGAAAATGGTTTTACTGCATTGAAATATGCAGAATTATCAAATGCTTCAGAATCTATTGCGATTTTGAAAGATTTGAAATAACAGTATAAAAAGTTTTGAGTTAGTAGAAAAAAAGACCTTTGTGAGCAGAAGGTCTTTTTTTTGTTTTAGAATGAACTCTAAAATAAAAAAGCATCATTATGAAAATGATGCTTCTTCTTTTTTAAATCCCAACAAATTGATTTAAAACTAAATATTTTGATTGCTTATTCTATTGGCACATCTTTTTTTCTATTGAATACCCAGAATAAAATTGGGAATACTAATAAAGTTAAGACTGTAGCTGTCATTAATCCACCGATAATGACAATAGCAAGTGGTTTTTGAGATTCTGAACCAATTCCCGTAGAAATTGCAGCAGGCATAAGACCTATAGAAGCCATTAAGGCAGTCATAACAACAGCTCTTGTTCTAGCTTTTACCCCTCTAAAAATAGATTCTTCTAGAGAGAATTTTGCTTTGAGATTGTGGTGAAATTCAGAGATCAGAATAACTCCATTTTGAATACAAATTCCTAAAAGGGCTATAAATCCAACTCCAGCAGAAATTCCGAAATTCATTCCTGTAATATGAAGCGCAATGATTCCACCAATAATGGCAAATGGAACGTTGGCAAGAACAAGAAGAGAATCCTTAAAGTTTCCAAATAGAATAAATAAAAGAACAAAAATTCCAATTAAGCTTATCGGTACCACTTGTGCTAAACGAGCACTAGCACGAACTTGATTTTCAAATTCTCCTGTCCAGCCTGTTGTGTAACCTGCAGGAAGTTTCAATTTATTTACTTTTGATTGTGCTTCAGCAATGGTACTTCCTAAATCTCTATCACGAACAGAAAATTTAACTCCTATAAAACGCTTGGTATTATCTCTGTAAATAAACGCAGGACCTGTAATGGTTTTGATGTCGCAAATTTCTTTTAAAGGAATTTTGATTCCGCTGATGGTTGGAACTTTAATTTCTTCCAAATCTTTTTCGTCTTTTCTATATTCTTTTGAAAAACGAACACGAACATCAAATTTTTTCTCATCCTCGTATTTTTCAGTTGCTGTTTTTCCTCCAAAAGCTAATTCTAAAACGGCTTGAGCATCACTTAACGTTACGCCATAAGCTGCCATTTTTTCTCTATCAAGAATAACGCTTATTTCTGGCTGACCAACATTTCTTAAAATACCTGCGTCTTTAATACCTGGAATATTTTTAATCTGTGCCAAAACTTCATTTGCGAGCTGATCCAATTTATTCAAATCATCGCCATAAATCTTAACCGCATTTGATGCTTTAAATCCCGCTACCGATTCGGCAACGTTATCAATTACTGGTTGCGAGTAATTATAGGTTATCCCTTGGTGAACTTTTAGTTTTTCATCCATTTCATTAATCAATTCATCCATAGAAATTTTACGTTTCCATTCTTTTTGCGGAATTAAGTCTACTTGCAGCTGGATAAACCCAAAACCATTTGGATCGGTTCCGTCATTGCTTCGTCCAGTTTGCGATAATACCTTTTTTACCTCTGGAAAACTTTCTAAGTCTTTTCTAATTATTGCCGCTGTTTTAACACTTTCCGGTAGAGAAGTACTCATTGGTAATTCGGCAGTAACCCATAATGCTCCTTCATTTAATTGAGGTAAAAATTCTGTTCCTAAGAAACCTGCAGAAAAGAAAACCCCAACCAGTAGCGCCGTAGAAGCAATTAGAGTTTGTACTTTATGTTTGAATGTCCATGCAAAACCTTTAGAAACAATTCGATCCCAAAAATTAACAAACGGATTGTGTTTTTCTTTTACATTTTTATTCAATAAAATATGCGAAAGAACAGGTACTAAAGTTAGTGTAAATATAAGCGCTCCCAACAATGCAAAACCTAATGTAAAGGCTAGGGGAGAGAACATTTTTCCTTCTACTTTTTGGAACGAGAAAATAGGCAGCAAAGCCGTGATAATGATTAACTTTGAAAAGAAAATAGCTTTACCCATTTCAGTTCCTGTTCTTTTGATCAAGCTTCCTTTGGCAATTTTATTAAATTTCTCCATGCCCAATTGATGCGCTCGATGATCTAAAACTACAAACAAGCCTTCGACCATTACAACGGCTCCATCAATGATAATTCCGAAATCGACAGCACCTAAACTTAATAAGTTGGCGCTCATTCCCATCATTTTAAGACATAAAAAAGCAAATAATAAAGAAAGCGGAATTACAATTGATACCGTGAAAGTGGTTCGCCAATCTGCCATAAATAAGAATACCACGACAGTAACCAGAATAATACCTTCAAATAAATTGTGCATTACGGTTTCGGTCGTGAAATTCATCAAATTATCACGATCGTAAAAAGTTTCTATTTTAATATCTTTTGGCAAGACATTATCATTGAGATCTTTGATTTTTGCTTTTATAAGGGCAAGTGTTTCTTGAGGGTTTTCACCTTTTCTCATTACTACAATTCCTTCAACGGCATCGTCATTATCTCCAAGACCGGTCTGACCAACTCTTGGCATTGAACTTTCGTAAACTTCGGCTAGATTTTTAACCAAAATTGGATTTCCTGCAGCATCGTCTACGATAATATTTCCAATATCTGCCTTTGATTTTAACAAACCAACACCACGAACCACAAAAGCTTGTCCGTTTTTTTCAATAACATCACCACCAACATTTATGTTTCCAGCATTTACGGCATTGTAAACTTGCAAAGGCGTAATATTGTATTTGGCTAATTTTATAGGATCAACTCCAATTTCATACGTTTTAGTCTGACCTCCAAAAACATTTAAATCTGCAACACCTGGAAGCGAGCGCAATTGTTTGTCGATAACCCAGTTTTGATACGTCAATAATTCTCTACTGTCTCTACTGTCACTTTTTACAATATACCTAAAAATCTCGCCTGTTGGCCCGTAAGGTGGCTGAACATCTGGTTCTACATCATCGGGAAGTGAAACATTTTTAAGTAAATTGTTTACCTGAAAACGTGCAAAAGTATCATCAACGCCATCGTCAAAAATAATTTTTATAACCGATAAACCAAACATTGTAATGCTTCGGACACTTGTTTTTTTCTGAACAGAGTTCATCGCAATTTCAATTGGAGAGGTTACAAAACGCTCTACTTCTTCAGCACTTTTTCCGTTCCATTGCGTGATGATGATAATCTGTGTATTGGTAACATCTGGGAAAGCATCGATAGGCATATTTTTGAATGAAATAAATCCAGCAACAGCCAATAATCCTACCCAAAAGAAGGTGAATGCTTTATTCTTTAAAGAGAAAGCAATAATGTTTTTTATGAATTTGTTCATGTTCTTAGTTGTTTAAAGCACCATAAATAAATAGCTGATTGTTTGTGATTACTTTTTCATTCTCCTTTAATCCGCTTGAAATGTAAGTAGTATCACCAACAACTCTGTAAACTTCTACTTGTCTTGTTTCTATATTATTACGGTCTTTAAATACCACAACAAAGTTTTTACTTTTATCAAAAACAATTGCTTTACTTGGCACGGCTATCATAGATTGATTTTCGTTGAAAGACAATTTAATATTAGCATTCATATCTGGCTTAAGCATATAATCTGGATTGCTTAGTTTGATTCTAGCCTGCATTGCTTTAGTTTCTGGATCAATTACATTGTAGATTTTGTCTACTTTTCCTTGAAATACTCTATCTGGGTAGCTTAAAGTAGTTACAGCAGCAGAAGTTCCTAACTTTACTTTATTAATGTCTATTTCATTAATATTGGCCATTGCCCATACTTCACTAATTTCTGCAATATCAAATATGTTTTCAGAACGGTCGTTACGCAAAAGCATATCTTGATTAATGCTTTTTTGAATAATAAAACCGCTTATAGGTGCCGTTACTTCGTAAATAGATCCCGCTTTGATATTGTAAATTTTATACGTTTCTTGAATCTTGCTTAATTGCGACTGCGCTTTATTTACTTCAGATTTCGCTTGGAGAACATCGCTTTCAGAATTTAATTTTCCGTCAAATAATTCTTGTGCAACCTTCAAGTTGTTTTTAGCAACAAGCAAATCACTTTTAGCATCTATAGCTTGTTTTTCAAAATCGGCGACATCGGTACTTTTTATAGTTGCCAGAACTTGTCCTTTTTTTACATAATCCCCAAGTTCAACATTTACCTTCATAACATTTCCACCAACTAGCGGGTAAACATCAATCATTTTATTGTTGTCAGCAGTGATTTTTCCGTAAAAACTAAGTTCATTTTTTAACGGCTGAGTTTTAGCTTCGGCTGTAGTAGTGCTTTTTAGCATAGTATTACTTAAAACAAAAGACGTATTTGTTTCAGGATTCTCTACTTGTTTTTTGCAGGCTGTTAGGGATAGACTTGCAATTGCGATTCCTATGAATAATGTATGTTTCATTTCTTTGCTGTTTTAAAATAAATCTTTGTTAATGGTACTATTTAATTCTTCGCCGGCTATTACTACTTTTTTCTTTAATTCGTTTAATTGAATTATCGCCTGATTGTAGCTTTCCATAAAATCGGTAAATTCTAAAAGGCTTACATTTCGTTTCTGAAAATTGGTTAGCATTCCATTATAAACGGCTTCAAAGTCTGAGTTTACCGTTGGCTTAATCACACTATAGTTTTGTCTCGATTCATCCCATTTTGTCCAAGCCGAAGTAATTTCAGTTTGGAGCTGCAGTTCAAAATTCTGTTTTTCAACTTTAGATTGTTCTAAAATAGTTTGGGCATACTTAATGTTTCCTTTGTTCTTATTCCATAACGGCAACGGAATACCCACGCTAACATTGGCTTCGTTGTTGAAAGCTCCACTTCGCTGATCGTAATTGGCTCCTAGAGTAAGATCTGGAATCGCAAGTGATTTCTGCCATTTTACATTCAATTCATTGGCTTCAATCTCTTTCTGTTTTGCTAAATAATCAGGTCGATTTGCAATAGCTTGTTCTTCAAAGCTTTTAAGATCAAAAGCAATAACTTTTAAATATTTATTCGAATCATCTTTGCTAACAGAAGGAATTACATTTTCAGTTTCATTCAACAGCAATTTCAAATTAGCTTGTTCTTCTATATTGTTGTTAATTACTTCCAATCGTTCGTTTTTAAAGTTGAGATACAACGATTGCAAACGAACAACATCCTTTAAAGGAATATTCCCTTTTTGAGCTTGAACTGAATAAGAATTGATCAAATTTTCGATATGAGCTAATTGTTTATCCGTGTTTTCAAGGTTTTTGGTGTTGTAATAAACGGTGTAAAAGCTTTTACGCAACTGTAGTTTTAAAGTGCGCAGTAAATCATTGAATGAAAGTTCTGCCAATTGCGCATTGGTTTGTGCAAGTTTGATTTCATTACGCTTTTTACCGCCAAGATAAATAAGTTGCTCAATGCCAAATACTTTTTGCCCCTCTTTGCCTATGTCAAAAAACTTATCTCTTTCGGGGTTATACGCATTCAGTTCGGCTGTTATTATAGGGTTTTCCCAAATGCGCGCCTGAATGGTTAGAGCTTTTGATGCATCGATGTTGTATTGCGATGCCAGCAAGAATAAATTCTTTTTTAAAAATTGGCTTTCACAGTCCTGAAGAGTGACTGTTTTTTGCGCTATTGCAGTCTGATTCAAAACTGCAAATAACAGCAATGCGAATAACTTTTTCATTGTATTGATTTTGAGTTATACAAATATGCTATCAACAGGCTTTAGGGGAGCTTAAAATCTACCTTAAAAATAGCTTAAAAAAGTTTACAATTCGAAAAATAATTGAAATAAATTCGTGTTAATATTTGGAGTTGAGTAGGTTATGTTGGCTTTGTGAACCGTAAGAATGCGCTGAACAATTCGTAACCCAAGTCCAAAGCCAGAAGTTCTTTTTGAATTTTGTCCACGCATAAAAGGCTCAAAAAGATTTTTTTGTTCTTCTACGTTTAAAGTGTCTCCAGTATTCGAAACAGAAATGATAAGATGATAATGGTCTGTGCTTATTTTTACTTTTGCCTGTTTATTGTCCGAATAGATGTAGGCATTTTTTAAGATATTAGTTAAAGCAATTTCTAACAGATTTTTATTTCCTTTTATTTCCAAAGCAGTATCCAGATCATCACTTTCTTCCATTTCAAAAAGAATAGCAAAATCGGGAAATGTTTTGTTGATTTTTTCTATTGAAGAAAATAAAATTTCATCTAGACGCTGAATTTCGATATTTTCTGTATTTCTATTGTCAATTTTTGAAAGAATAAGCAACGAATTAATTAGTTCGCCCAAATGATTGACATCAGCCAGTATATTGTTAAGGAAAGCGTTGTTTTTTGGTTTTATATCTGGATCGGCAATAGCGTTTTCAATCTGAGAAGTCATTCTAGAAAGCGGTGTTCTTAATTCATGTGAGGCATGAGCAGTAAATTCCTTCTGTTTTTGATACGAAACTTCAATTCGATCCATCATAAAATTAAACTCATCAGCAAGCAGATCGACTTCATTTCTGGTGCTGTTAGATGCAATTCTGGTATCGAGATTATTTTCGTTTATGTTTTTTATTTTTTGATGGAAAGCAAGAAGCGGATTCATCGCTTTTCTAACCATAAAAGAGGTTAGTAGCCAGCAGATCGTAGTAAAGAAAATATACGAAACAACTAATGTATACCTTAAAAAAAGTAATTTCTTTTGGCCATAATCATCAGTTGCTGATATTAAAGCATAAAAATCCTTGTCGTTTGTATCATAAAAAACGCCATAGACTTCATAATCTCCTTGTTGCTTAAAAAAAGTTTTATTCTTTTTTAAATATTTCAAGTCTTCAACAGACCAATTAATTTTGGCATCGTCAATACTGCTATAGATTAGCTTATAATTAGAATCGAAAACTAATGTTTTCTCGTCATATAGTTTATTGATAGAATTTTGATCTATTATTTTTAAAAGCTGATTATCGATCTGTTTGACATTCACCAATAATTTGATGTTCGATAAAGCTTTAATTTCTAATCGATCGCGGAACTCTTCTTTTCTATAATTAGAATACAAAATGAATATCACTGTAGATGCCAGCCCGAAAAGGATGGTAAACAGTAAACTTACTAAAAGTGATATTCTATTTTTTAATGTCATTCTTGATCGCTTAGATAATAGCCGTAGCCAACTTTGGTACGGATAAGTTTTATTTCGTGATCCTTGTCTATTTTCTTTCTCAAAAAGTTAATATAAACTTCGATCGTATTTTGATTGGTTTCAATATGGTAGTCCCAAAGCTTTTCAGCAATAAATTGTTTAGAAAGCACTTTTCCTTTGGCATGAGCCAAAATTAAAATCAACTTAAATTCTTTCGGAGTAAGTTTAATTTCTTCATTAGATCTAAAGACCTTCATATCTTCTTCAAAAATTTCTAAATCTTTGATTGCAATTTTACTTTCTATCTGCTGCGGAACTTCTTTTCGCCTTAAAAGAGATTGTACTCTAGCGTATAATTCTTCAAAATGAAATGGTTTAACCAAATAATCATCTGCGCCACTATCAAAAGAAGATAGTTTATCTTCGATTTCACTAAAAGCAGTCAGCATGATTATTGGCGTTTTATTATCGATTTTGCGAATGCCTTTGCAAACTTCTATTCCGTTTAATCCAGGGACATTGATGTCAAGAATAATCAAATCATATTCGTACGGAAAATATTTCTTCAGCAATAACGAACCATCATAATAAGGAACACACTCGAACTTCTTAGAGGTAAAGAATGCTGAGATTTCTTTAGACAAAGTAAAATCGTCTTCGAGTAGTAGTATTTTCATTCTTGAAAGAAATTTATAAATTCGGCCATTTTTGAGAAACAGCCGAATTTAATATAAGGTAATGTTTTAATTGAAATAAGAGAACGTCTCATTGTTCTCAATCTTCTGTAATGACTCATAAATCAATTGAATAACATTTTCAACATCCTCTCTATGAACCATTTCTACAGTTGTATGCATGTATCGCAATGGAAGCGAAATCAATGCAGAAGGAACACCTCCATTACTGTAAGCAAAAGCATCAGTATCTGTTCCTGTTGCACGAGAAGTAGCATGTCTCTGAAAAGGAATTTTGTTTTCTTCGGCAGTATCTACAATCAAATCGCGAAGTTTATTCTGAATAGCAGGAGAGTACCCAATAACAGGACCTTTCCCCATTTTAAGGTCGCCTTCCACTTTTTTATCAATCATTGGAGTAGTGGTGTCATGGCAAACATCGGTAACAATCGCAACATTTGGTTTTATTCTATGCGCGATCATTTCGGCACCGCGAAGACCAATTTCCTCTTGAACAGAATTTACAATATATAAACCAAAAGGAAGGGTTTTATTGTTTTCTTTTAATAAACGAGCCACTTCAGCAATCATAAAACCGCCCATTCTATTGTCGATCGCACGGCAGACAAATTTGTTTTCGTTCAAAATCATAAATTCATCCGGATAAGTAATAACACATCCAACATGAACGCCCAAAGCTTCAACTTGCTCTTTATTTTCGCAACCTAAATCAATAAAAATATTACTTAGTTTAGGAATCTCTTCCTTGTCGCGCAAACGTGTATGAATTGCAGGCCATCCAAAAACGCCTTTAACAATTCCCTTTTTAGTATGAATATTGACTCTTTTAGAAGGAGCAATCTGATGATCAGAACCACCATTTCTAATAACATATATTAAACCGTCTTCCGTAATATAATTCACATACCACGAAATTTCATCAGCATGCCCTTCAATAACAACTTTGTACGGGGCGTCAGGATTGATTACTCCAACAGCGGTTCCATAAGTATCCGTTATAAAAGTATCAACATAGGGTTTCAAATACTCCATCCAAAGTTTTTGGCCTTCACTTTCGTAACCAGTAGGAGAAGCGTTATTTAGGTAGCTTTCTAAGAATGCTATAGAAGTATCATTTAAGATAGAATTTGTGCTCATAAAAATATTTTTCTGCTAAAATATAAATTTGGTATTAGAGTTGTGTATAAATATATAATTTTACACTTAAATTATGATTCAATGAGATTAACCACCTTTTTATTTATACTCTTAGTTTGTTTTTCTTCTAAAGCCCAAGTTACTCCCAAAGAGAACGAACAAATGGGATATATATTAACAGAGAAAGATTCTATTTTAGGCGACACGATTCAACTGCCAGAAATAATTATTTCAAAAGGACAGAAGATGAGTCCAGAAGAAATGAAACAATTTCAAATTCTTCAAAATAGAGTTTATAAAGTTTATCCGTATGCAAAATTGGCCGCAGAACGATTAACGGCATTGAATAACGGAATGGCGCGTTTGAAAACCAACCGTGAAAAAAAGAAGTATTTCAAAATTGTAGAAGATTATCTAAATAACGAATTCGAACAAAGACTTAAAAAGCTTTCTAGAAAACAAGGACAGATTTTAGTAAAGTTAGTTCACCGCCAAACAGGAATTACAACATACGAACTCATAAAAACACTAAAAAGCGGATTCAAAGCCTTCGTTTCGAATACCACCGCCAATTTGTTTGATATTAGTTTAAAAGAAGAATACAAACCCTACGAGGTAAATGAAGACTATTTGATAGAAACCATTTTGGTAAGAGCATTTGAATCTGGCCGATTGGCAAACCAAAAACCAGCCAATCCTCTCAATTATGAAGATCTAGCGGAAAAATGGCAACAAAAAGCAAAAGATCTAAATAAGAAATAAGTATACATATATATAAGGTATATAAACCCGACAGTTTTTTAAAATCTGTCGGGTTTGTTTTTGTACATATATAAGTAGAAAACTTAGATTATCTGGCTGAGCGAAGTCGAAGCCTTTTATACAATATATAAAAAGGATTTCCACTACTATCGGGGCTAGGAGATCAGTTTTCAAAAGAAAAAAAAGGGAAGAATGGACGGTCCCAGAAGAAAATCGAGCGACAAAAAAGAAACTTTGCGCCTCTGTGCCTTTGCGAGATTAAATAAAATCCAGCTTTGCGCCCTAGCGCCTTTGCGGCAAAATGGTCCGAAGAGAAGCAAAATGAAGAAAAAACTCACAGAGAATGAAAAAAAGTTAAAATGTAAACTACCCGTTATGAGATCGTTAAGAAAAAGGATAAAAAAAGATCAAAAAAACTCTTTGAAAAAGCTTGCAGAAGCGGAAAAAGGTTCTACTTTTGCACCCGCAACAGCGAAGGCGTTCATCGAAATACTGGCAGGAAAAGAGAATCAGACGGAAAGAAATTTTCAAAAAAAAAGATTCGAAAAAGCTTGCGAGATTTGAAAATGCTTTCTACATTTGCACCCCGCAAAACACGGAAAGTTCATTGAGAGATTGGAAGAGAAATTAAAGAAAACGGGATTGAAGAAATCTCAAAAAAAACTTTAAATTTTTCTTGCAGGAAACAAAAAGAAGTTTTAGTTTTGCACCCGCTTTGAGATACAGGCGAAAACAAAAGAAGACACGTTCGTAGACATATTGAATTGACAGCCGTTTTAAGAGAGATCTTAAAACAAAAAGAATAAGAGCAGTAGAGTCGGAAGATTCGAAAAGAACCGATAGGAAGAGCATCGGTTATATAATATTAAAATATACGATGAAGAGTTTGATCCTGGCTCAGGATGAACGCTAGCGGCAGGCTTAACACATGCAAGTCGAGGGGTAGAGGCTTTCGGGCCTTGAGACCGGCGCACGGGTGCGTAACG